>CAYFME010000006.1:58774-72893 GCA_964344145.1 uncultured Gammaproteobacteria bacterium | reverse complement strand
GCAGTCGGTACCGCTGTCGCAGCCGTCGTAGACGTAGCCGTCGGAGTCACCATCGGTGGTCCCGTCGGTCGCACCACCCGAGCAGTCGAGGTCGCGACTGTCGTCGCAGTCCTCGGTCGCGCCGGGGTTCACCTCGCCATCGGCATCATCGCAGTCGGTGTTGTCGATGACGTAGCCCGTAGGGGCCGAGCAGGCATCCTGGCTCACGCTGGAGTCGCCGTACTCGTCACCGTCGGCGTCCTCGTAGTAGGTCGCACCAGTGCTGGTGTCCCAGCTCGTGTCCTGGTCGTCCTTGTCACCGTCGCAGTCGTCGTCGACGTCGTTGCAGACCTCGGTTGCGCCGGGGTGGACACTGCTGTCAGCGTCATCACAGTCGGCACCATTGGACACGCCCTCGATCTCCTCACAGGAGGAGACCATCTGCATGGTGGCCGCATCGCCGTAGCCGTCGCCGTCGCCGTCGTCGTAGGAGGCGATGATCAGGTCATCATCCTCGCCGTCGATGTCGCCGTCGCAGTCGTTGTCTTCCTCGTCGCAGATCTCGGTCGCGCCGGGGTACGACAGGGCGTTGTCGTCGTTGCAGTCGGTGTTGTCCTCGACGTAGCCGGAGGGGCGCTCGCAGAAGTCCTCGGGTCCGTCCGGGTTGCCCCAGCCGTCGCCGTCGAGGTCCTCGTAGAAGGTCTCCTGACCTTCGACGCCCTCGTCGTTGTCGTCGATGTCGCCGTTGCAGTTGTCGTCGATGCCGTTGCAGACCTCGGCGGCGTCGGGGTTGACCGTCGCCTCCTCGTCGTCGCAGTCGTCGTCGTTGTCGACATAGCCCTCGGGGACCTCGCACGCCAGCGCACTCGCATCGGCGTTGCCGTAGTCGTCGGCATCAGCATCCAGGTACCAGGTGCTCTGGCCCGTGATGTCGTCGTCTTCATCGTCAGTGAGCTCGTCGCAGTCGTTGTCCTGACCGTCGCAGATCTCGTCTGCGCCCGGGTAGACCGTCGCGTCGGTGTCGTCGCAGTCGACATCGTCGGTGTAGCCGTCGTTGTCGGCATCGGTGTAGCCGGTGTCGTCGATCGGAATCACGCCCTCATCACAGACGGCGGGATCACAGGGCGGCAGCCCGTCAGCGCCAGGCAGCTTGATGGCATCACAGCCAGTCAGCGCCAGCATCACGAGGATAGGAGTCCTCATCAGTTTCCTCCGGAAGTAGTGGTAGATGTCTCAGTAGATCTCATGTGAAGGAGCAGGGTTCCCAAGGGAACGCCACAATATACAGTTTACTCACCCATTTGTAAAGAGCAAGTAGACAAACGCAAAATAAAGCGAATCTCTTTGTTTGACACCAAAATCACAAGATGATAGACTCTGCGCGTTCTATGAAAGACGGTATTCACCCAACCTATCACACCAAGGCCAAGATTTCTTGTGCCTGTGGCGCCTCCTACGACACCGGATCCACGGTAGAAGCGATCACGGTTGAGCTTTGTTCTGCCTGTCATCCGTTTTACACCGGAAAGCAGAAAATCGTTGACACAGCACGTCGTGTTGAGAAGTTCGAGGCTCGTTCTACCAAAAAGGACACGGATGCAATGGATCACAAGGCAAAGCAGGCCAAAAAGGCCGCGCGTGCCAAAAAGCGTGCAGACAAGAAAGCAAAGGCTGAGCAGGAGTAACTATTTGAAATTGACAGAACGACCGATTGACGGTCGTTTTGTTATACTCGCCATATGGACATCACCAACCTCTTACAAGAAAAGCGCGATGAAGTCGCCAAGCTTGAAACCGATCTAATGGATCCGGCCGTCATTGGTGATCGCAAAAAACTGGAAGAGACGAACCGTGCGTACCACCGCGCAAAGGGATTGCTGGAGCTTTTGGAGGACTATGACCAAAAGAACAAGAATCTTGCGAGTGCGAAGGAAGCGTTGCAAGAAGATGATCAAGAGGTGCGGGAGCTTGCGCAAGGTGAAATCGCAGAACTCGAGGAGGCTCTCCCTGCCCTTGAACAAGAAATCCAACTCGCGCTTGTTCCAAAGGATCCGGTTGACGACAATGATGCCATTGTAGAAATCCGCGCTGGTGCCGGAGGGGATGAAGCATCGTTGTTTGCGGGCGACCTGTACAAAATGTACAGTGCGTTTTCCGAAACGTGCGGACGCAAGGTACAGCTCATCTCCAAAAGTCAAAACGACCTCGGCGGATTTAAAGAAGTTGTTTTTGAGATTCAAGGTGACGGGGCGTACGGTGACATGAAGTATGAGTCCGGCGTGCATCGCGTGCAGCGTGTTCCCGAGACCGAAAAACAAGGACGCATTCACACCTCAACCGCAACGGTCGCTGTTCTTCCAAAAATTGAAGAAGAAGAGTTTCACATTGATCAGAACGATCTGGACATTGAAGCGACAACGTCCACCGGTGCTGGTGGTCAGTCGGTGAACACGACCTACTCAGCGATTCGCATCATCCACAAACCAACCGGTATTCTCGTATACTGCCAAGAGGAACGATCACAAAAACAGAATAAGGAACGAGCGCTGGAGATTATTCGCGCGCGCGTGTATGCGTATGAGCAACAGAAGAAACAGGCCGAGCTTGATGAAAAGCGCCGCAGCCAAATCGGTACCGGCGATCGATCAGAGAAAATCCGCACGTACAACTTCCCGCAAGATCGTGTGACCGATCATCGTATTAAGGAATCATGGCACAACTTGCCGGGCATCTTAAGTGGCGAGATCGGAGAAATCTTGTCAGCATTGAAATTGGCTGATCGACCAGATCTATGACGATTCTTGAGGCTCTCAATTGGGGTCAAGAGCAATTAAAACAAACAGCTGACGAAAAACGCGAGCCCTCAGAGCCCATGGGTGACGCACAGTTGTTGCTCGCGGCGTGCTTGAAAAAGCCGACCGCGTATTTGTTTTCGCATTTTGAAGATCCTCTTCCGGAATCCGTCATTGATCAATACCAGCGTTTTATCGCGCGTCGCAAGCGCCACGAGCCTGTTGCGTACATCTTGCAAACCAAATCGTTTTACGGACGACCATTTCATGTTAATCCGTTCGTCCTTGTCCCTCGTCCTGAGACCGAGACATTGATTGAAGTTGCCAAGGAAATCCTCACCGATGTATCAACAATCGTCGACGTGGGTACAGGTTCTGGAGCGATTGCGGTGACACTCGCCGCCGAACTTGGACAGTCTGTCGTTGCCATCGATGTTGATCCGCAAGCATTGAGCGTAGCGCAGCGCAATGCGCAAGCGCACAAGGTTGATCATCTGATCTCCTTCATGCACGGCGATTTGCTTGAGCCTTGGCAGCAGGCGGGAATCAAAGAGTCGAACCAGCCGCATACCCTCATCACGGCCAACCTCCCCTATCTCACGCAAACGCAGTGGAAGCTCACGGACCCAGATGTACGCGAGTACGAGCCGCAACACGCCCTCGTCGGTGGCCTGGATGGACTCGATCATTACGATCGTCTCTTCGGACAACTCGCCTCCATGCGCGATCGCCTAGCAAAGACGGTTGATGTTATCATCGAGATAGATCCAAGTCAGAGCGGATCACTTGCGCAAATCATCCGTTCACATTTCCCCGAAGCATCCGCAGAGATCATCACTGACCTCACTGGCCGCGAAAGGTTCATTCACGTCACATTATGATCAAAACGCATCGAGCTCTCATCATCATCATCGGCGTCGCCCTACTCATTTCCATGGGTATTGTTTGGTGGTTACCCTCGGATGTTACCGAGACCATTGAAGAAGTGGCTCAGACGGAATCGCACCCGGATCATCCAGTGATCTACGTCTCTGTTGCATCGCACAACGAAGATACGCTTAGCCCGAACTATCCAAACTACGTTGAAGAAGAAATCGAGTTTCGGAAGTCGCGCGCGCTGGTGGTGCAGTTTGCCGACATGCTCTATGAGATGGGCGTGGAGTATAACTTTCAAACCGACTGGAACTTTTTGCTTGGCATGCTCGAGCACGACAATGGAACGCGGTCGACAAACGGAAAAAACTTGCTTGAATATCTCGTCGAGGATCTGGACTTTTCCGTCGACCCTCATTCACACCAACAGCTCGGTTACAATTATGCCGACGTCGCTTATCTGATCGACGCCCTTGGTGTGGAGCCTTCCGGCGTGGTTGGTGGATCCCTGGTCAAACCGGTTGCAGACTCTATCTTTGAAGACTTTTGGAAGCCGATCAAAGCCAACCGATACGATTATGTTTGGAAAGCGGAGATGCTTTGGGGTGGCGGAACCGCCATGCACATCGATGAAGAGGATGTATGGGTTTCTGGCGTGTGGCGACCACAAGATAAGGAGCACTTCACGACGCACGATCCCGATGCGCCGTTGCCAGATGTGGGAAACTTCCAGAGTAACTGGGATGGTCTAGAGCTACTTGTGGAAATGCTCGAAGACGGCGAGCTTTACGCCGATCAAATGTACACGATCACGGTCATGCTTGGACAACATCGGATGAATGACGACTCGATCGCGGATTTTCAAGAAGAAATTGAGAAGTACGCTGAGCTCACAGAGCAAGGCTACATTGAATGGGTAACGATCCAAGAGGCGCTGGAGATCTGGGAGACGCAGTACGATTCCTACGGAGCCATCATGCTCTACGACGGCACGCACATTCGGCCGTAGCATCTTTACGACATGTATCTCTAGTAACCAATTCAGTCCCGATCAGGTTCGAATTGGTCAAAGCCCCGAAAACCACCAGCGTTTAATACAGTTTTGGGATGACGAAAAAACGACTGATCGGTCGTTTTTTCGTTTGACCATAACTTATGCGATCGCGTCAGTTATTGTTTAAACTTATCTTTTAGGTAAGGAGAGTAGTACTTTCCATATCGCTCCTGGAACTCTGGATCACGCCAGGTGTCAGAGTTGATCGTGCCTCGACACTGCCTGCTGCCACACTCGCACTTGAACGCGTCAAAGTCCGTTTCCATAAACGCGTAACTCATTAAAAGCTCTTCCTCGGGCTCGATGTCCCGAATCGCGACCATTGTCACACTCGAGTTGAAACCCACATTTGGCTCACAAGAGTGATTAAAAATACCGGACTCACGAATCTCGTCCTCGCTAGACGGGACAACAAAAAAGTCATCGCTCACCTGGACGCCTGCGTGACTGATGATCTTTCTGTACTCTCCGATCTCAGATCGTGGCACCGCGATCCCACCAAAGACATTTATTGGTTCGCCCTGTTCAATGTGCTCAACAGCAAACACTCCGTATCGATGAATATCCGAATCTCCAGGCTTTGCTTTCGGCGTCAACCACCGATGCAGCCATTTCTCGTGTAGATCCATACCTACCAACCCTACCACAAAACCCCGCGACCTACTCAAGGTTAGACCTTGGCAAGGTTTAACCTTGTTTAGCACGAGAAACAAAAAAAAGCCTATAAATTCGCAAAAATTGAATCCAAGGTCTACCCTTAGATGGACCGGACGCTATTCGTAGCTCACTTGTGACAAATCGTCGACGACTTCGATCCATGTTACGCCCGGCTGCATCGGCGTCTCTTCTCCACTTGTACTGGTAAAGACGAGATGACCGCCATCGTCCAGGCTCCATTGAACAAACTCGACAAGGCCTCTGCGGAAAATGAGTGCATCGCCGGAACTGAACGTTTCAATCGCCTTACGGCCGATGTTGTCGATTGTTCGGATATCCATGGCCATCACAACAAGATTGTCCGTGTGTGGTTCAATGTAAACACCATCCTGATCCTGAAGCCACGCACTACGTCCTGGGGATGACGGCATAACATAATCCCCGGCCATCTCTCCGTACCGCCAAGTTACATCGTAGAGATATCCATCGGCAAAATCAATAACGATTGTATCAACCAGACTGTCTGCTGGCTCGATTTCTTCAAACGCCCACCACTCGTACGACGGTTCATCGAGATCAAACTCCTCATCCATCGCCTCGATCAATAGCTCTGTGCTCGTGAACACATTGTGCGGAGCGTATCGATTCCCATTCGCTCGCCAAAAATACTCGTCGTACCAAAACTGGTTCAAGTCGAGCGTATCGCCTTCGGCAATCTGCTCAAGCGCCTCGGGTGATCCGCCAACATGCGTATAAATCGCCTGCAAACTATCGTTCCAGTCGACGTAGTAGGGACGTGCTGATCGCACTGGTCCGATCTTTTCAACATCATCTTCTTCAGAATAAAACGCGATAAACCGAGGGATACCAGCTTCAACTGGGGCTTCGATGACCAAGAAGGCCTCGCCTAGTCCAGTCAATGGCCAAGCGTCTGCCGAATTCTCAATCATCACACCAAACACCTGCGGAAGCGTTTCATACTCCTCATCAACAAGCCCGCCTGTGAGCGGATGACGATACTCTTCTGTGACGATCTCTTCGATCACCTCTGTGATCGGCTCCGGAAGCGTCGAAAAAAACACACCACCAGCAATTCCTGCCACAACCGCAAGGGCCACAATGGCAATCCACAACTCGTCGATCTTTTTGATGCGACCCAAGAAAGGTCCAACCTTGCGCGAAAGGTTGGACCTTAACGAGCCTCGTTTCCGAGACTCGTTCTTCTGCTTCTTCTTGTTTTTACTTGGACTCATCTGAATTCTCCTCCTTCTTTTCTTCGTCGCCTTCAGCCTTCTCGTCTCCTTCCTCACCTTCAGCGGCTGCAGCTTCGCTTCCATCAGCACCATCTTCGATTGGTGCATCAAGAGCCTCTAGCTCCTCAACCTTACGTGGTGGCTGAACAATGGCGATGGTCTGCTCAACGTCCGTCATGATCTCCATTCCTTCAGGAGCGGTGATGTCTGAAACCTTCAATGCATCGTCAAACGTCTCCAGCTTACCAATATCCAGAACAAACTCGCGAACCAGCGCGTTTGGCAACGCCTCAACCTCAACTTCCTCAATGGCCTGCACAAGCGTACCGCTCATATCCTTCACCGCTGGAGACACACCTTCGAGCGTAATGCGCACCGCTGTCTGCACCTTCTCGTTCATGTTGATGCGACGGAAGTCGGCATGGGTGATGTAGTCCGTAAGCGGATCGCGCTGCAAGTCCTGAATCAGGACATTGTGCTTTGTTCCGTCAACATCCAGGTCGACAACGGTACTCACACCCGCCTTGGTGTACAAACGCTCCAAATCAGATCGGTCGACCGCCACATTGGTTGGCTCAACCTCAAATCCGTACAAAACGGCGGGAATAGTCCCTTCTGCACGTAGGGCTTCTGTCTTGCGGCCCTTTGTTTCGCGAGCCTTAGCTGCTAGTTGAAAATCAGTCATATCGTTCAATAACGGCGGTATTGAACCGTATCCTGCCGTTATTGTCAACCCTCTGTGGAAATGATGTCGCCCCAGGTGCTATCGAGCGCCTCGTGGACGGCCATCACATCACCGATACTAACCCCCTCCTTGCTGTGAAACCGCTGCGCGTCTTCAAACGTACAATCGGTCATCACGCCCGAACACATCACGCCATCCTTGCGCCGCTGGACGCTAAAGTACATGGCATGCTGGCACTGTTCGCATGTGAGATGGAACAGCGTTTGCTCCTGTGTTTGCTTCAGGAGCCGAACATTGGAACATGGGTAGGCTGCCTGACACGTCGGGCAGGCACCCACCAAACCCAGAGGGTCTTCAGAAAGGGACATAAGCGAGAGGTGTTAATAACACGTCGGGCCATCTCTATTATACCAGATTTATTTTGTCTCCAGGACGCAAGTGGACGACAATGCTTTCGATGATTCCAACCATGATCATCGATATCAGCAAAGACGTTCCTCCGGCGCTCACAAGAGGCAGAGCCACACCGGTCGTGGGAAGGAGTGCAAGGTTCACGCCAATATTCACGACCGCTTGAACAACAAAGATGCCGAAGATACCGATCGCCAGAAAACTGGTGAAGTTGTCCCGTGCTTGGCGAGCCGATGTCAGCATGCGCCAAAGGAGCAAACCAATGGCAGCTAGGACGACAATCACGCCGATGAATCCAAGCTCCTCTGCTATCACGGCAAAGATGAAGTCTGTTTGGCTCTCTGGAAGAAACTGCAGCTGACTTTGCGAGCCGAATCCGAGGCCGCGGCCGAACAGCTGTCCTGAGCCGATAGCAATCTTTGCCTGCGTGATGTTGTAGCCGCTGCCGAGCGGATCAAGCGATGGGTCGATAAAGACTTGTAAACGCTCACGCTGATAATCCGCCAACACAAACGCCCAACCAATCCAGCTGACGACCGCGGCGGCGGCGGCGAGGATCGCCGCGTGATGCGCGCGCAGACCCGCAAAAAACATCACCACCACCCACATACCCAACAGCAACACAGCTGATCCAAGGTCGGGCTGGAGGATCGCCAGCACCGTTGGCACTACCACAAGCAATCCGCTCCCAAGAATTTCCTTCCAACTAAATCGCCGCCGCGCGTGTTCACCAAAATAGCGCGCCAACTGGACGGCGAGTGCCACCTTCATGAACTCCACGGGCTGAAAAGAAATGCCAGCAAGAATAAACCAACCGGTCGTACCATTAAGCTCAGTTCCAAAAAACAACACGAGAACCATCAGCGCTACACCAATGAGATAGAGCGCCCTGCCCCAGCTCTTCAAAAAGAGATAGTTGAGGTTCGCTAGCACCACCATAATGACCGTTGCCATCACAAAAATGATGGCATGTTTTTTTGTCAGAGAAAACTCGAGCGTCTCGCGCGAAAGCTCCACCGAGTAAATCGCTGCCATGCCAAAGGCAAACAAGACAAACGTGGCTAGAAGTAGCAACCAGTCGAAACGTTGAAGTTCACGAAAAAACCGACCTGCGATCATACGCAGGTCAGCTTATCAAACAGTCTCATTGTCGGCTAATCGTCCGTGGGATCTCGCGCGTCTATGTCCTCCCCCTCTGGCTGATCCATGTACACATCGTCGTCAAAATAATCGATCACTGGATACACGCTCAGATCATCCGCCGCAACTGGTGCGCGACCAAACCAGTTCACCGTCACTTCACGCTCCTCTGCCGCCTCAAACCCCGCGATCGTCGTCTGGTTCACACCAACTACCGATCCATTGCGCTCCAAGATTGCCCAGAACGCCGCGCTCCAATAGTTGTACGGCGAGTTATTCTTGATCGTAAACACCGATCGAACAATCGAATCCTCCTCAAACTCGATCTTGTCACCATAATCGGATGACGAAAGAGAAAAATCTTGATGCTCATCCATCCATTGCTCAACGTCATCAATCTCATGTGCGTCGATGCGACTCCAAACAACATCCTCTACCAACAGCTCAGCACGAGATGCTGACTGCTCTAAGGGTTGATTCACCTGAATAAGCGGGCGGACCTCCCCTGGGAACACGAACCCTGGCTCCATCTCGGTTGTCTCACCGTCATCTGTTTCAAAACCGTACGAGAACGTTGCGTACCAATCTGGGTTACTGTTCTCGATCTCTGCGTAAAAATCGTACTTGTCGTCGTCAAAGTCCATCACAAGCGCATCGCTCGTCAGCAGCGCGCCTGGTGATCGCTCAAGCGACTCATCGTGCAACGATCCGATCTCGGCAAAAATCTCTGAGACCGACTGGCGATCAGAAAACTGTCCGAGGATCAGATATCCAAAAACGAAGTACAAAAAGAGCAGCACCAAAATCGCATCAAACACTGCCCACAACAATACAAACAACCGCTTTACAAACGGCACCGTGCGCGTCATGCGCAAGCTCTTCTGATACGCCTTCTCTGCTTCTGAAACCTCCTTCTTCGCGTGCTGAAACTGCGGATCGATCTGCGGCTGTTCCTCACTTTTGGCCATAATGATCCCAGTATAGCAAAGCGTTGGAGATTATGGTAAAATAGCGCCGTTATGCCACAGAAAAAAGCCGCAAAAAAGCCAGCAAAAAAGGGAGGTGCAAAGGCGTATAGCGCCAAATCGATCACCGTTTTGGAAGGTCTCGAGCCGGTGCGCAAACGCCCGGGAATGTATATCGGATCCACGGGACCCTCGGGTCTGCACCACATGATCTGGGAGGTCGTGGACAATTCCTTCGATGAGGTCATGGCCGGTCACGCCACCAAGGTTGTTATTCGCATGCAACCTGATAACTGGATTCAAGTTGAAGATGACGGTCGTGGAATCCCAGTTGATATTCACAAACAACACAAAGTCTCTGCCCTCGAGCTCGTACTGACCAAACTTCACGCTGGAGGTAAGTTTGGAGGTGAAGAAAGTGGCTACAAGATCTCCGGTGGTCTTCACGGTGTGGGAGTCTCTGTTGTGAACGCTCTTTCAACCGAGCTACAGGCTGAGGTGCACCGTGACGGCTTCTCGTGGACGCAGACGTACAAGAAAGGAAAGGCGCAGGGCAAGATCAAGAAAGGCAAGAAGAGTAAGCGCCACGGAACAATCATTCGTTTTCATCCAGATGATTCGATTTTTGAAACCATCGACTTTGATTATCAGACCGTTATCGACCACCTTCGCCAACAGACCTATCTAACGGCCGGCGTTGAGGTCGAGATTATCGACGAACGTGCAGACACGCCAACGAGCTACGGTTTTTACTTCGAAGGTGGTGTCTCCTCCTACGTTCGTCACTTGAACAAAAAGAAAGATCCAAAGCACCCAAGCGTGTTTTATCAAAATAAGACGCACGAAGGCGTGCAGGTTGAGCTTGGTGTGCAGTACACGCAGGAGTACCACGAAAGTGTTCATTGCTTTACCAACAACATCACGAACCCCGACGGTGGTACGCACTTAGCCGGCTTCCGCTCTGCCCTCACCCGCTCGCTGAACAACTACGCGCGTGAGAAGGGCTATCTAAAAGAAAAGGACACAAATCTCACTGGAGAAGATACTCGCGAAGGGCTCACGGCTGTGATTAGTATCAAATTGGCTGAACCGCAGTTTGAAGGACAGACAAAGGGAAAGCTCGGAAACCCGGAAGCGCGTACAGCTGTTGAATCAGTCTTCGGTGAAGCATTTAAAGTCTTTTTGGAAGAGCATCCAAAGGACGCAGAAGAAATCATCGGAAAGTGTCTCCTCTCGGCACGTGCCCGCGCCGCTGCTCGTGCAGCTCGCGAAACGGTGCTGCGAAAAGGAGCGCTGGAAGGGCTCATGCTGCCAGGAAAGCTTGCGGACTGCTCCAGCAAAGACGCAAGTATCTCGGAACTCTTCATCGTTGAGGGAGACTCAGCTGGTGGATCTGCAAAGCAAGGACGCGACCGCGAGTTCCAAGCAATCCTGCCGTTGCGCGGAAAAATCTTGAATACAGAACGCGCTCGGCTCGACAAACTCCTCTCCAACAACGAGGTGAAAAACTTGATCATCGCGCTTGGAACAAACATCGGTGAAGGATTCGATATGACCGGTCTGCGCTATGACCGCGTCATTATCATGACGGACGCAGACGTTGACGGCGCGCACATTCGCACGTTGCTTCTCACCCTCTTCTTCCGCTACTTCCCCGAGCTCATTCGCGAAGGGCACGTGTACATCGCTATGCCACCGCTCTACCGCGTGCAAGTCGGCAAGAATTTCAAGTACGCGTACTCAGACGAAGAGAAAGACAGCGCGATCGACGAGTTAGTGAAAGGATCGAGCAAAGGCAAGAAAGCGGCAAAGAAAAAAGAAGAGCCCGCTGAGGCTGACGGCGATGCGATTGAGGCGGAAGTGGTCGAGACAGCCGGCGTGAAGATCAACATCCAGCGCTACAAGGGTCTTGGTGAGATGAACCCGGGCCAGCTTTGGGAAACGACCATGGATCCTGGCACACGTATCATGAAACAAGTAACGATCGAGGATGCTGAGGTTGCCAACAACACGTTTGAGATTCTCATGGGCTCAGACGTCGCCCCGCGTAAGAAGTTTATCCAGAGCAACGCAAAGGAGGTTGTCAACTTGGACGTTTAAGCAAAACGAGGATTGGACCTTGACGGGACTGATCCTCTTTTGTATTATTGTCCCATCAGCCCCCGGAAGGGCTTTTTAAAAACCTTCAACTCTATGTCTTCTAAGGCAAAAGGCAACAAACTATTCAAATATCTACGCGAGTCCAAAGAGGAGCTCGAGAAGGTCACTTGGCCTACACAAAAAGAAACGGTGCGCTACTCGATCCTCGTGATCGTCTTCTCGCTCGCCCTGGCGCTGTACTTCGGCGTCGTCGATTATATTTTAAACCTGGGTCTTGAAGCCCTACTCGCTCTTTAATCGCATAAGCTATGGCAAAACAAAGTGATGCATACGGCCGACGTTGGTACGCCATCCATACCTACTCTGGGTATGAGGAAAACGTCGCCGAGAATCTCCAACAGCGTGTGGAGACTATGGACGTGGAGGATAAAATTTTCTCCGTCCTCGTTCCAAAGGAAAAAAAGATCAAAATCAAAAACGGAAAGCGTAAAGTTGTAGAGGAGAAGATCTTTCCCGGCTACGTGCTCGTGGAAATGATCGTGACGGACGAATCTTGGTACGTGGTGCGAAACACGCCAAACGTCACGGGATTCATCGGAGCTGGAACCACGCCAACGCCAATCGCTGAGGAAGAAATGGAGTCGCTGATGAAACGCATGGGCGTGGAGGAGCCAGAGTTCACGGTTGATATTGCCAAGGGCGACCCGGTCAACATCACCGACGGACCATTCAAAGGTCAGCAAGGAAAGGTATCCGAGGTCGACGAGCAACGCGGAAAGGTCAAAGTGCTTGTGTCCATGTTTGGACGCGAGACACCTGTGGAGCTCGATTTCCTCCAAGTCAAGAAAGTTTAGAAAACAAGAGCCGCCTTCGGGCGGTTTTTGGATTCATATTCTTGACAAAAATCGCTAACAATACTACCATTGCGCCACTAATAACGAGGTGGTTGCCCATTGGGAATCCACTGTAAACACTTACTCGTATGGCAAAGAAGCCCATTTTGACGACCATGAAGGTCCAGGCCATGGGGGGAGCAGCTACGCCTGCCCCACCACTTGGACCAGCCCTGTCTCAGCACGGTGTTAATATTCAGCAGTTCGTAAACGACTTCAACAATGCGACGCAAGATCGTCGTGGTGAGGTTGTGCCAGCTGTTGTAACGATCTACGAAGATCGCTCGTTTGAGTTCATCCTGAAGACCCCTCCCGCATCTGACCTGATCAAAAAGGCCGCAAAGATTAAGAAGGGCTCTGGAAAACCGAACACGGAGAAAGTCGGCACGATCACACGTGCGCAACTTAAAGAAATTGCAGAAATTAAACTGCCAGACCTCAACACCAATGACGTCGAGCAAGCGATGAAAGTCGTTGCTGGAACGTGCAAGCAAATGGGTGTTGAGATCCGATAAGAAATTCCCATTTCGACCGCAGGGAGAAATCTATTCGCGAATAGATCTCTCGCTGACGCTCGAGATGGACTAAGCACGTGGGAGCCAAAAGGCGTTTGAACCACTACTATCTATGCCAAAATCAAAACGATTCAAGGAGGCCTCAACGGCTGTTGAGAGCGACAAGCAGTATTCTTTGGAAGAAGCGATCGCACTTACCAAGAAGAATGCCACCGCCAAGTTCGACGAGACCATCGAGGTCTGCATGAACTTGGGCATTGATCCAAAGCAAAGCGATCAGCAAATCCGCCCAACCGTTGTTCTCCCTCACGGATCCGGAAAGACGGTTCGCGTAGCAGCCTTTGTTGACTCAGCAAATGAGACAGCGGCAAAGGATGCTGGAGCGGATGTTGTTGGAACCGAGGAAGTCATCGACAAGATCGTGAAGAAAGGAATCATCGAGTTTGACGTCGCTGTAGCCGTGCCATCCATGATGCCAAAGCTTGCCAAGGCCGCTCGCGTTCTTGGACCACGAGGACTCATGCCAAACCCAAAGACCGATACCGTCGGACCAGACGTCGCCAAGATGGTGAAGGAGCAGAAAGGTGGAAAGGTCTCATTTAAGACCGACAACACGTCGAACATTCACATGATTGTTGGAAAGGCGTCGTTTGAAGAGAAGCAGCTTCTGGAGAATACGAACGTCGTTGTAGAAGCCGTGAAAAAGGCAAAGCCATCGGCTGCCAAAGGCATCTACATCAAGTCCGCAACCATCTCCTCGAGCATGGGACCGGCCGTGAAAATCGATACGTCAACGCTTTAA
>CAYFME010000006.1:0-58674 GCA_964344145.1 uncultured Gammaproteobacteria bacterium | reverse complement strand
TAAACCTGTTTAAAATGCTTCGAAAGTCGTGGGCCGGTCTGTTGGAAATAGTTTGATCCCAGTCCGCCTGAGCCGTAAGGCGTATCGGTCACCTGGGATAGCCTCTCGTAGACGATTCCACAGATCGGCTGACCATCGCGAAGAACAAAGTCATTGTCATGGGTGAATACTTCTAGCACGCCCTGTTTTCCCTGTACTTCCCCATTTGGTCCGTACCCGAACCCCGGGTCAAAGAACCCGGCATAATGCGATCGGAACTCGCCTTTGGTGACGTCATAAGCGGACATCTGCCCTGAGAACTCATTTGGAATACGCACCGCTTCTTTTGTTGCCAAGATATAGAATTCATCGCGCTTCAGAACAATCTGACCGTTTGCCGGCCTGTGCATCGGCTCAAAAAACTCACTTGGTTCATGATCTCGCCGAGAGAAGTCCAACACCCGAGAAGTGGTTGGACTACATTTGTATCCAATGATCTCATGCTGTGAGAGGTCGATGGTCATCGTAATCGATGCCATATGCCCCTTGTCGGAGAGGTCCATTATATTGCCTTGGAGATCACGCAACAGTCCGTAGGTCTCGTGCGCCTTCACGTACTCTGCCGGAGACAAGCGAGCATCGTTTCCAAAAAACCGAATCTGGTTCAATCGCTCACCATGCGCGAGCTTTACTGGGAACGACTTAGGAATCACCTCAAGCCAAAGCTCTCCTTCGTAGCCGCGAGGAATGTAGTCAAACGATGACACACCATTGATGATCAATCTCGTCTGCAAGTTCACGCGACCTGACGACGACTTGTTGTTCGTCAACGCATGAATGTGCTCAGGAAGGCGCAACGACTCGTTCAAGCGAATCCAATAGATGCCGTTAAGCTCCAGCGGCTGCTGAAGGTTGGCTGGAAACAAAACAGCGTCCTTGAGAATGTCGCGAATTTTCTCTCCACGACGCGGCAAGAAACTTCCTCGCATGCGGTACACCTCGCCCGACAACGATAGGTCCATCGACGCCGGCTGAAGATGCTCCGGACGTGCCTCTAAAATCCTTCCTTCTTGCATCAGCTGACGAATGTCCTGGATCGCCAACGCACCCGAAACGCCCGGGTTTAGGCTAGAAACAGTGGTCGGCATTGGCGCAGCCGATGTGACAGACGGAGTATTCATGAGGTTGTCAGGCATATGCATCAGTTTATCAGATATCCTTAAAGACTGTAGTGCAGAAGAACAGATTGGTCACCGAGACGTTCGACGCTCTCTAGGGTTGCATCGATACGATCAAAGCCTTGAACGAACGGAGTGCCGTTGCCAAAGAGAACTGGTTCGACGGTGAGATAAAGATCAGTCACAAGTCCAGATTCCAGAAACAATCGGTATACTTCTCCCCCTCCGACAATGGCAACCTGATCGTATCCGCGCCCTTCGAGCTGCCTTACAATCGCAGCTGGCTCGTCTCTCGTCCATTCAACTTGATCCGGGATATCCTCGCGACCAGAAACGTCACGTGTCATCACTTTGATCAGTCGACCCTTCAGCGGCTTGCCAATGGTCTCAAACGTCTTGCGCCCCATCACCATCGCACGCGCTTCTTTTGTCTTGCTCACAAAAAAAGCAAGATCCTCCTTGCTGGTCCAGTCGAGAGAAACTTGCCCGGGCGCTTGCGCGATCATGCCATTGACTGACATCGCGGCTATAATAAATGTGTTCATACCGCAATCTCAAACCTGATGCGCGGATAACTTTTGTATTCAAGAATTTCTGAATCCTTGTACTCCCAATCGAAAATTGAAGTAAACGAATCTGTCTGGATCTTTGGCAACGCGTATTGGTCTGGGTCACGCGCTAACTGCTCTCGCGCCCCTTCAACGTGATTCTCGTAAATATGAACGTCACCCAAAAATCCGACCAATCGACCCTCCTTAAATCCCGACTCTTTCGCAAGGAGATGAAGAAGTAAACCGTAACTCGCAATATTAAATGGCAGTCCAAGCATAGTATCAATCGACCGCTGATTCCACATCAGATTAAGTCTGTCGCCAATCACTGTCACCTGAAAGCCGTAATGACACGGCGGAAGCCCCATTTGATCCATCATCAAAGGATTCCAGGCGGAGACAATCATCCGTCGGTCTGCGGGATCCGTTTTCAGCGTATCAACAAGCTTCTGCAGCTGATCATATCCCTTACCCGTGTAGTCCGTATGATAATGCTCGTACGGAGCGTTGTAGTGACGCCATTGGAAGCCGTAAATGGCACCCAGATCGCGCTCCTCCATCATCCTTCGCTTTGATTCGTCATCGTGTCCATATGGTGCTTTCTGTGGATGCGCCCATTCGTCCCAGATGTGATTGTTCCGATCGATCAACCACTGTTTATCCGTGATCGCGTTAATAAAAAACTCCAATTCAGAGGCAACCAATCGGAACGGAACTTTCTTGGTTGTCAGAAGTGGAAAACCTTCCTCCATCTCGTGCGCGAACATCGCTCCTGCCACCGTATAGGCGCCAACGCCTGTGCGATTCTTTTTGAGCCGACCCTCATTGAGAATCATCTCAACAAGATCATGATACGCGCGCATAAGATCATTGTTCTGTTTATAAAGAGGCACCTGCGCAAGCATGGTACGCAACTACCTCCTGAGCACAGCTTAGGAAATGCGCCGATGTCGTTCAATAATAGGTGTGGATGAGTATCGTTCACGACGTGCTAAAATGCTGCCGTATGAATATCCGTTTTCGACGCACACATCCCGACGCAGTGATCCCTGAGTACAAGACTTCAGGCGCCGTTGCCTTTGACCTTGGATTGGTGGAAGACACGAACATCGCCCCTCGAAGCTTTGTTATGGCTCGCACTGGGCTTGTTATCGAAGTTCCCGAGGGTCACGCGCTCGTACTCGCCTCTCGCTCGTCCAACCCGCCAAAGAAGCGCATTGACCTTGCTAACAGCGTCGGGATTATTGATCAAGACTACTCTGGACCAGAAGACGAAATCCATTTACTCATTGAAAACATCAGCGACGAACCGGTAGAGCTCAAGGCCGGAGATCGTGTTGCCCAAGGAATGATCCTTCCTGTGGCAAAGCCGACGTTTGAAGAAGTAGAAGAGCTCGCAGCAGAAAGTCGTGGGGGCTTTGGAACAACCGGACAATAGCTGATATACTGCACACGACATGCGAGGTCGATTGATCGTCATCGATGGGACGGATGGATCTGGAAAAGCCACCCAGACAAACCTTTTGGTACAGCGATTCCGCAACGAAGGACTTCCCGTAGAAACGATCTCTTTTCCAAAGTATGGACACAAAAGCGCTGGAGCGCTGGAAGAGTACCTTGAGGGGAAATATGGTCATGCACACGAGGTGACCGCCCATCAAGCCTCCGTGCTTTACGCCGTTGATCGATTTGATGCTTCATTCCAAATTCGAGACTGGCTCGATGCTGGAACGCATGTTGTGGCTGACCGTTACGTCGGGTCGAACATGGGGCATCAGGGTTCCAAGATAGACGACCCTCTTGAGCGCCAAGCCTTCTTCCAATGGGAAATGGAGTTTGAGCACGAACTCATGGGCATTCCAAAACCCGACATCAACATCGTCCTTCATGTTCCGGCACGCACGACCATCGAGCTCATGAAGGAACGCGAATACAAAAGCAACTTAAAAAAAGACATACACGAAGATGATCACACGCACCTTATCGCCGCCGAACAATCCTATTTAGAAATCGTTAACTGTTTTGATAACTTCCACCGGATCGAATGCGTTCAGGACGAGCAGCTCCTGAGCCGCGAAGACATTCACGAGCTCGTGTGGAACGCAATCTTACCCCACATTTCGTATGGCCAATCTTATCTCCATCGGACAAATCATTGACCGAACCTGGGACGTCTACACCAAGAACTTCAAACCATTGATGAAAATCTCATTGTGGGGATTCTTGGTCGGCGTTTTTGTCATCCTGCGACTCGTCCTACTGCCTGACGGCGAGACGGAGACGATCGCGTCAATTGTCGGAGGTAGCCCCGAGCAGGCAACGATTATCGCGTTCGCCTTGGCCGTCGGCATCTCCGTCTTTGCCATCCCTATCACCTCCATCTGGATCTATATGAACCTGGTACGCGGTGTTGATTTTCATATCTCAAACAAAAAGTACACGTTCAAGGAGCTCTCTCGACGTTCATGGCAAGACTTCTTTGTGTATCTCTGGGTCATGATTCTCAAAAGCGTCGCCTCAGTCGCACCCGTCTTGCTCATCGTTCCAGGATTCCTCCTGCTCATCGGAGCGCTCTTCTGGAACAGCCTCATTTTCAACTCCCTCGGATTCTTGCTCACCTTCCTTGGAACACTAGCCGCACTCGTACTGACCATATGGCTTTCCGTACGCCTCGCGTTTGCTGGTTACGCTATGCTGTTGGATGGCAAGGGTGGTGTCACGGCACTGAAAGAATCGTTCCGCGTGAGTGATGGGCGCTTCTGGGCAACGCTGTGGCGTATCTTGATTCCAAAGATCGTCTTTGGAGCTGGAGTGATCGTTGTGGAGATCATCGTCGGTCTGCTGCTCACCCTCATCGTCGGCAGTCTGCACAACCTCGGACCAACCTTCGGTCTGTATGCTGGACTCATCGTAACGGTCGCTCTCACGACAGGTATTCGCGTCCTGTATCCACCACTGTTTATCATTGCCGACCAGTTGCTCTATGGAAGCCTCAAAGCCAACCGTGGCTGATCTTTCAAAAGATAGCTGGTCCCTGTACCTACGCCACGCAACAGTCTTCATTGGCTACAGTGCGTGGCTATTGGTTCCCATGGCACTTTCTGTTTTGCTTTCCCTCGCCTCGCCCGGTGACATGGTGGACATCGTCCAGGTCATCAACGGTACGCTTGGACTGATCATCGGCACGTGGTTGACGATTGTGATCATCAAGATCACGCCTCTGCTACAAAACAAGAAACGTTTGCGACCACGCGCCGTGAGCAAGCAAGCATGGAAGCTCTTCATACCGTATCTTTTCTTGTCGATCGTCGTGAACGTCATAACCGCTATTGGATTGGTTCTGTTGATTGTCCCGGGACTCATCGTCATCGTTCGCCTGTCCTACGCACAAATCCTCGTTGTTCGCGAAAAGCTCGATCCGATCGCCGCGCTTAAAGAAAGCGTGAAGCGCACGAAGAAACAAACATGGATGCTGCTGAAACGATTGCTCGGCGGCGTGCTGATGATCGGTCTTCCCTACGCCCTGCTCGCCGGATTCGTTGCCGTAGCCTTTGCGAATATCCGCGGACTGGATCTCTTTACCTTTTTTATTGAAACACAACCTACGCTGCTGGAGATCATTTCCTTCCAGCTGCTGGATATCCTCTTTCTGCCCGCATTTCTGATTTATTGGGTTCTGATGTTCCAGGATCTCAAGGCTTGAACTCCTTGTCCTTTTGGCCTACACTGCCCGCGTATGAAGCTTGAACCTGTCATTGGATTGGAAACACATATCCAACTTGCCACCAAGAGCAAGTTGTTTTGCGGCTGTTCAAACGAAGAAGTTGCTACGCCAAACGTGAACATCTGCCCTATCTGTGTTGGTCACCCCGGCGTGCTGCCGGTGCCAAACGAGCAGGCGGTGCGATGGGCGGTGTTACTTGGGTTGGCGCTCGGTGGTGAGATCACGCCGCACTCGAAGTTCGATCGCAAGCACTACTTCTACCCTGACCTTCCAAAGGCCTACCAGATCTCGCAGTTCGACTTGCCGATCATGCATGACGGTTCTGTTGATTTAGATGTGCCAGGCGAAGCAGAGCCGGTGACGATTCGCATTGAACGTCTTCACCTTGAAGAAGACGCCGCAAAGAACATTCATGGTGACGACGGGAAGTCGTATGTTGATTTCAATCGCGGCGGATCACCGCTTTGCGAGATCGTGAGTCGACCGGATATCTCTAGTGCCGCGCAAGCGAAGGCGTACATGCAGGAGTTGCGACTCATCGCGCGTACCTTAGGTGTATCGGACGGCGACATGGAAAAGGGTCATCTGCGATGCGATGTAAACATTTCTCTCAAGCCAGTCGGAGAAGAAAAGCTCTATCCAAAGACAGAGATTAAAAACGTGAACTCGTTTAAAGCGGTTGAACGTGCAATCGAGTATGAGATTAAGCGTCAGGCAAGACTGTGGGAAGCTGGCGAAGCGCCGTCTGTTTTGACAACGCGTGGTTGGAACGATGCCAAGCAGGTAACGGAGGAGCAGCGCAGCAAGGAAGACTCGGCTGACTACCGCTACTTCCCAGAGCCGGATATTCCACCGATGGACTTGGCCGACATGGCAACCGCCGCTGAGCGAGAGTTGCCAGAGTTGCCTCGCGCGAAGCGAACGCGGTTTGTCGAAGAATATGGCTTTAAGCCAGAAGACGTCCGCATGATGGTAGATGATCCTGCGATGGCGGACTTTACGGAACATGCCATGAGCGAGCTTGGCGCGTGGCTCACAGCAAAGCCTGAGCTTGATGATGAAAATATCCTCGCGCATCGCAAAACGCTGGCAAAGCTTGTAGCCGGATGGCTCTTGAACAAGTTGATGGGATTGTTGATCGAGCGCAAAGGAAGCATCCGTACCATGAAGATCAGCCCTGAGAACTTTGCTGAGTTCATCACGTTGATTGCGGATGGAAAGCTGACGGGGACGAAGGGGCTTGAGGTCCTTGGGCAGATGCTCGAGACGGGTGGTGACCCATCGCACATCATGGAAGACCTTGGAGCGCAGCGACTGGACGACGTCACAGCCCTCGCCTCTTTGGTCGACACAGTCATCGAGGAAAATCCAAAAGAAGTTGAACGATACAAAAACGGCGATGAGAAGCTGATCAAGTTCTTCGTCGGCCAAGTCATGAAAGCCTCCCGCGGCAACGCCGATCCTCAACTCACCGAAAAGGTTCTCAAAGAAAAACTAAACTAACCAAAACCCCCGCCGCTCCGGCAGGGGTTTCTTGGTTACGTCAGAACAAACGGACTGTAGTTCACGTCGTGATCATAGACGTCGACGTCTTCCGTCTTTTTAAGATACTTCACGATCTTGTACGTGATTGGTGTCGCAATCACTTCATAGGCAACCTTCAAAACATAGCCAGAGAGAACAACCTGCCAAAACTCGCCCCACGCCAAGATTCCCGCAAACGCGATCGTTACAAAGATCAATGTATCAACCCCCTCGCCAACGATCGTTGATCCGATCGTCCGCATCCAAAGCGCCCGCCCCTTCATCCGTACCTTCATAATCGACATCACGACTGAATTAGAAAACTCACCAACGAGATATCCAATCATTGAGGCGATCACGATGCGCGGAACAAATCCAAGGATCGATTCGTACGCCTCCTGGTTCGTCCAAAACGCAGGATGAGGCAATGCTTGGACTGCCATGTAGCCGGCGACCATAATCACGAGCGACAAAAACCCAAGCCAGATGATGCGACGTGATTTTCTGTATCCATATACTTCTGTAAGGATGTCACCAAAAATGTACGTCAACGGGAAGATGACAATTCCTCCAGTGATCACAAATGGTCCGATCAGCACTAATTTAGACGCGACCGTGTTAGCCACCATCAATGCAGTAACATAGATAACACTGATTAAAACGAAGCGATAAGAGTAGGTTTCCTGCATAGAACGATTTTCATTTTGACCATAATTTGACCGATCGGTCATTTTTTGGTCATACGATTTAAACACTCAACAATAAACTAATCGAAATCTATCAATGTCTGGTCATTTTTGACAATTCTTTTGTACTCTGTACAATAAATAATGATAATCTTGTAAAATATGAAACTTTCGAATAACGAAAAACGCGTTCTGGCTGGAGCGGAACTTCATGCCGACATGGACACCAAGACGCTTGCGTCGAGACTCGACATGGGCGTGAATAGTGTCCGCTACGCTCTGCGTGAGCTTCAACGGTGGGGCACGGTCACGCGCGTTCCATTTGTAAACCTCTATCCTCTTGGATTCACGGACTTTGTGATCTTCTTTTCTGTCTCATCAAAACACGGCGCGGACAAAGTCGAAACAGGTATTAAAGAGCTTGAAAGCAATCCATACGTCACGTGGCTCGCCGAGCTTGGTGGTCAATATCAATACGGTGTCGCCGTCTTTGCGCGTGATGTCGCCGAATTCATAACCTTCCTTTCCTATCTTTCGAGCGTCTTTAAAGGAATGACGATCAAAAAAGCCGTTCGCATGAGCAAACGTTTTCATCGTTACAATAGAACGCACTTTGATCCAAGCGTGGAAAAAGAATCACTGACCTTTGGTGCCGTTGACACATCCGATGTTCGGTTTGATAAAACGGATGAAAGTATTCTTCTTGCCATCACTCAAAAACCCACCTTCCCTGTCCGCTATCATGCAAAACAACTGGGTATCCCTATCTCAACGTGGCATAGCCGCATCCGACGCCTAAAAGAACGCGGCATCTATCCTGGAGACATATATGCCATTGACACAGCTGAGCTTGGATACGCCCTTTACAACTTACATATATACACCAACGGTCTCAACGCGACGCTTGAAAAACAGCTCCACACCTGGGCAGACAAGCATCCCAATGTCGTTCACTTTATCGAATGCATCGCATCGTGGGATTTTGAAATTGGGATCGAGGTCGCGTCTCCGGAGCAGATGACTGACATCACACGCGAACTCTACGGAACCTTCGGCAATGACATCGCCCAGATCGAAACTATCCCAATGTTCCGTCACCGCAAATACATTTTCTTTCGACCAGTCTTAGAGCGCTTCAAAGCATAAACCAAAACCCCCGCCGTTAGGCAGGGGTTTCTTGGTTGAAGAATGTGCGGATGTGTTTTAGAGCCTCTTCAACGCCCTTCACCCAAACAATCCGATCATCACGCTTGAACCACGTCCACTGGCGCTTTGCATAATGACGCGTGTCGCGCTTGATTAGACGAATCGCTTCGTCCAAATCGATCTCTCCATTCAAATACTGACAAACTTGCCGATAGCCGATGCCGGTCATGGACTTTACATCGCAACCGTACTTGTCGCGCAGCGCCCTCACTTCCTCCACGAGTCCAAGCTCGATCATCTTATCAACACGCGCATCGATCCGCTTGTACAATTCCTCGCGATCAACATCGATGCCGATTTGCAACGCATCGTACTTCGCCTCCCCTTTTGTCTGATCAAACCCGAAGTTATCGATCACGGCTTGAATGTAGAGACCTGTACCACCTACGAGGATCGGAATACTTCCGCGATCAAGGATCTCGCCAATCTTCTGCTCTGCGTACGTTTTAAAATCAGCCACCGTGAATGCTTCATCAGGATCGACAAGATCAACACCGAGGATATCTTTCGTCTTCGCCGTCCCAATATCCATGCCTCGGTACACCGTTCGTGAATCAGCCGCGATAAGCTCTCCGCCGACCTTTTTAGCAACCTGAAGAGCGAGATCTGACTTTCCGCTAGCTGTCAGACCAACAATGGCGATGATTTTGTGCAATTGAATAGACATACTGAATACGCCACTCGGTGGCGTATTAATAACTGGGCTAATGTTAGCAGAATACATTTATTCCATCAACAACCCCATAGACAAATCGGACGATGCGGGCGTAAGATACCTGTAAGTAGTAAATTAAGCTAAACGTAAACAAATATGGGATTTTTGAAACGACTCTTTGGTGGCGGAGAAACCGATTCTGAGCGTGCCATTCGGCTGGCGCAAGAAAAAAACGCTCGTGAGACAGCAGCGATCCGTGGACGCATTGAACGTGGAGAGGTCGCAGCCGCAGACGCTGAGGCACGATCTATGGACAAAGGATTGGGGACATACACCGAAGATGAACGCGCAGAAGTAGCGACAGCACATCGCGGTGAAGTTGCTGAGCGAGCAGCAGAAGATCGAGAAGCGGCTGCGGCAGCCACAGATGCAGCGGAAGATATCGCTGCGTAAACACACACCCAAAAGAACGCCACCAAGGCGTTCTTTTGTTTTTCTCAATAGAAAGGCTAGAGCGGCATCTTTGCAGCCTTCAATGCATGCTTCACGATTTTGCCCGCAGGAACGCTCACGTCTTCATCCTCGCCAAAGACATTCACATTGAAGTCGCCTCCTCCGGCTTCTTTCTCACCAACCACAATCGTCCACGGCACCTTCATCATCGCGGCATTACGAATCTTCTTGCCGACCTTTTCGCTGCTATCATCAAGTTCCGCACGCAGGTCAGCGGCAACAAGCTTGTCGCGTAGCTCACGTGCAAACTCTGCAAAGTCATCGCTCACGGTCACAATACGGATCTGCTCCGGCGCAAGCCACATTGGGAACGTGCCAGCCGTGTGCTCGATCATGATCGAGAGGAAACGCTCAATCGATCCCATGATCGCGGCGTGAAGCATCACAATACGCTCATCCTTCCCTTCCTCGTTCACGCACGTCAGATCAAAACTCTCCGGCATGCTGCGGTCTACTTGTACAGTCGCCACTTGCCACTCACGACCAATCGCATCTGTAGCAATAAAATCGATCTTCGCTCCATAAAACGCCGCCTCACCCACGCCAACAAAGTACTCCGCCTTGCGCTCCTCAAGCCATCCCTTCATCTTCTCGACATACCCGTCCCATTGTTCCAGCGTTCCGATGTATGCATCCATGTTGTCGGGATCATGCGTTGACAATCGCAGCTTCAGATCAAACCCGAAGGCCCCGTAGAACGTTTCAATTATATCCCAAATCTTAAACGCCTCATCCTTTGCCTGACTCTCACGACAGAACACGTGCGCATCATCTTGCGTAAAGGCACGCAGACGCGAGAAGCCATGCAACTCACCTGTCTGCTCATCGCGATAACACATCGTCGTGTTCGCGTAGCGCTGTGGCAAGCTACGATAGCTCCACTTGTTGCGATCGTAAATCTGCGTGTGGTGCGGGCAGTTCATCGGCTTCATGGCAAACTCATGTCCTTCACGACTCTCAATGCGGAACAGATCGTCCTTGAACTTCTCCCAGTGACCACTGCGCTCGTAGAGATCTCGCTTGGTGATGTGTGGAATCTCCACCTTCTGATACCCGTATTGCTTACGCAGTCGCCACACATACTCATCCAGAATGTTGCGTAAGAGTGTCCCACGCGGTGTCCAAAGTGGAAGACCAGCACCGACCATGTCTGACCAAGCGACCAGATCAAGCTCCGACGACAGTTTACGATGATCACGCTTCTTGGCCTCCTCGAGCATGGTCAGATACGCCTTGAGCTCATCCTTGGTCTCAAAACACAATCCGTACACGCGCTGCATTTGTGGATTCTTCTCATCACCACGCCAATACGCACCCGCAAGCTTCCAGAGCTTAAACGCACCGATCTCTTTTACGTTCTGCACGTGTGGACCGCGACAAAGATCGACAAACTCGCCGGTCTTGTACACGCTCGCGGTTGAAGCGTTCGGATCAATGTCTTGTGCTTCATCGGGATTCACCTTGGTCGTTCCCTTCTCTTTCAAACTCTTAAGAAGCTCTACTTTGAAATCCTGATCGCGATCGCCAAAGAACGTGATTGCGTCGTCGATCGACATTTCATCGCGCTCCATCTCGTGCTTCTCTTTGATGATCTTCTGCATCTCCTTCTCGATCTTCTTGAGATCATCTTCGCTAATAGGATCAGACGTCAGGATATCGTAGTAGAATCCATTATCAACAACGGGGCCGACGCCAAACTTCGCCCCTGGATACAGGCGCTCAACAGCTGCGGCGAGCACGTGCGCGCAACTGTGGCGCATCGCATGCAATTTTTCAGACATACTAGTAATCAACAATAATCTTGATGTGATCTTCGAGCGTCGGGATGCGTTGCAGCCAAAACGGCGTAAAACGGATGTCGATCTCGTCGATCAACTCTGACGTTTCCAAAATCGTCGCTGCTTCTTGCGGTGTGCGACCGAGAAGACGTTCCGGATCTAGGATGTCGCTTGCCGTGGAAATCACCGACGTCCCGTCGATGTACACGCGCAAGCTCGCCTGCTCTGCCGATGGATCGACGGATCGTACCTCAATCACGTAGTCCTCGTTCACCTCCGCAAGCTCATAATCTTCGCCCACCTGTCCCTGTAGCAACGCACTTGCGTACTGCAAAATCGCCTCTTCGTCGAAGAAAAGGCCAGTCACTTGCACACTCATCGACGCGCCAAACGAACCTGTCTCGGTTCCAATCTCAGTATCTACGGACTGTGAGAGTACTTCAACATCGATAGACGATCCATCAAAAACGTCTGTATCGATTCCGTCAGCAAGCGCCAACACCGCCTCATCACGCGCCTTCGCTTCGAGTTGCGCATACGCATCCTGCACATGCGACTCACTCAACGTCTGAATGTACTGAACGCCGCCGGTCATCGCTTGCGTACTCACAGCATAGATCGACGCTTGAAGCGACGCAGAGAGTCCAGGAATCGTAAACTGTGTTGCGCCAATCTCGCCGCCGAGCCCCGCCTCATCTGCGTGCGCCATCGTTGTCACCTCGCCGCCAGCAGGAACGTTCACGGCCTCATCAATGCGGAACAATACACCTTCTTCAGACAACAGCCGCGTTGTTGCCACGAGCGCCTGATCCGAACCTGTTTCATTGATAATCGTCACAAGCCCTCCGGCCTTCGCCTCCGTCGCTGCCGCACCTTCCTCTGGAAGCTCAAACACATCGGACACCTCAACGGCTTGCTGACGAACATAACCGCTCACCTGCCCGTTCGTCCGCGCCTCTGGCACGATCTCCATACTTACCTCATGGCTAACCACCTGCGGATTCGGCGTCACGCGGATCGTTGCCGATGATACCGACAGATACAGAACAAAGAGCAGGAGGAGGAACGACACCACAACAAACAAAACCGCGATCCGCTGGTAAATCCTCAGGGATCGGGACATTGGCTTATTGGCTGTCTTGGAGGTCCGTCTTTTTCCTGTTTTCTTCTTTGGGGCTGGAGACATATTGTGTTCAACCTTTATAGCAATATTCTAACGCACATTGCCCTGACCGACAATCTGAGCAATTTCATCTAAAACCTGAGGCTGCCTGCGAACGCTATACTCAGTAGCAACCTTGCGCTCACGTGCGCCAGACGTCACCAGAAGATAGACTGGGTCCGACCCAGGATGGTCCGTAAAAATCGAACGCAAGCGTGTAATCATCTCATGCGTCGGCTTCTCTGGAATGGTAATAAAGATTCCCTCGTCGTTTATCGGCGGAGCCCAAGAATCTTCCGCCTCATCCCCTTCTGTTGGCCAGCCGCCACGTTTCAAGTGCGCCACGACCTCGTCGAGATCATCCTGTACAAACCGATGCAACTGATCACAAAGCAACGACCATTCCTGACGCTCATTACGTTCACGCACGGCCACCTTTCCTTGCACGAGCGCGAATGATCCATCCTCAAGTTGTTCGCGCACCTTGGCGTACGTCTTTGGAAAGACAACAATCTCCGCTGATCCGGAACCGTCCTCCAAGCGGACAAACGCCATGGGCTGTTGCGACTTCTTTGTGATGATCTTTTTTACGTTCACAATCACGCCCCCCAAGCACACGATTTCGTCTTTCTTGCGCTGAGCGAGCGTGCCAGCTGAGACCACAAGACCCTTGAGGGCGTCGTCCACCAGTTTTGATGGATGAGAAGAAACATACAGGCCCAACAGCTCTTTTTCCCACGAAAGCAGCTGTTCTTGACTCACCGGCGGAGCTTCGCGAAGAACAAATCGCTGCGTTTCCATGGCCGGAGAAAGATCAAAAAGCGACGATTGATTCTGTGCCTTGTCCTTCTGCGCCTGGCGGTTGAAAAGCAGAATCTGGTCGATGTTAGCTACGATCTGACCACGGTCAGCGAAACGATCGAGCGCTCCTGATTTCGCCAACGACTCAAGCGACTTCTTGTTGAGCTGATGTGAATCGAGACGACTGGCAAGGTCAGCAAGATCTTCGTACAATCCGTTTTCTTTTCGCTCAAGCTGAATCGCCTTTCCAACCTCGTAGCCGAAGTTCTTGATCGCCGCCAAGCCCCAGCGAACATTCCCTGTCTCGGGCACAACCGCGAAACCTGGGTACGACTCATTCACATCCGGTGGCAGCACCTCAATGCCCATACGCTTGCACTCTTCAACCTCGATCGTGATGCGATCGATCGTATTGATGTCCGAGTTCATCACCGCCGCCATAAACTCGGACGGATAGTGCGCTTTTAGATACGCCGTACGGTACGCGATGAGCGCGTAGCACGCCGCGTGCGACTTGTTAAAGGCATAGTCGGCAAATCCTTCCCAGTCCTTCCAGATCTTTTGCGCGATCGATTTCTTGACGCCATTTTTTATACACCCATCAATAAACGACGTAAACATTTTGGCCAACACCTCGCGCTTCTTCTTTCCCATGGCCTTCCGCAGCGTGTCTGCCTCACCAGCGGTGAAGCCAGCAAGGGCTCGAGAGATCTTCATGATCTGCTCCTGATAAATAGTCACGCCATACGTTTCCTTAAGGATCTCCTCCATCAGCGGGTGATCATACGTCACTTTCTCACGACCATTCTTACGGTTGATGTACTGCGGCACCATGCCGGCAGATAGCGGCCCTGGACGGTACAGCGACACCATGGCGACGATGTCTTCAAACTCAGTAGGTTGCAGATCCTTGATATAACGACGCATGCCGTCAGACTCAAGTTGGAACACGCCGATAGTCTCACCACGGCCCAAGAGCTCGAATGTCTTCTGGTCGTCCAGCGGAATCGTATCGATGTCGATGTCGACCTTGTGCACGGCTTGGATAATGTCCAGCGCGTCTTCAATAATCGACAAGTTTGAAAGTCCGAGGAAATCCATCTTCACCAAGCCGACCGCCTCGGCTGAGTCGAGCGAGTACTGGGTGATGAGCGCCGTATCATCGCGCTGCCCTTCCTTGAGCGGCGCGCGCTCAACCAATGGCACGTCACCGATCACAAAACCACAAGCATGCTGACTCGTGTGACGCGGATTCCCTTCGATCTTTTTGGCAAGCTCGATGACGCGCCGAGCCATCGGATTGGACTTGAGAAGATCGACAAGATCAGGATGCTCCTTTTGCGCAATTGCAAGCGGCGTGTGACGTCCCTGCACCGGAGGTGGGATGGCCTTTGCAATCACATCGGCCTCATCAAACGACAATCCAAGCACACGAGCGGCGTCGCGAGCGGCAGCGCGCGGCATCAATGTTCCAAAGGTGATAATGCCAGCCACACGGTCCTCACCGTACTTTTCCTGCACGTATTTGAGCACTTCTGCACGCCTGGAGTCGGCAAAATCCATATCAACATCAGGCATCGAGATACGATCAGGATTCAAAAATCGCTCAAACAGCAGTCCGTACTTGAGAGGGTCGAGATCGGTGATTTTCATGGCGTACGAGATGATCGAACCTGCCGCGGAGCCCCGCCCAGGACCAACCAAAATCCCCTGATCCTTGGCCCAGTTTACAAAGTCACCAACAATAATAAAGTACGAAGCGTAGCCCATGCGCTTGATAGTCTCGTACTCAAACTCAAAGCGCTCAAGAATCTCTGGCGTGATGTCGCTGTACCGCTCCTTCAACCCTTCCATCGCAAGGTCGTGGAGATACTCGTTGTCGTCTTTTCCCTCCGGCATCGGGAAAATCGGCAGGTACGCATTACCCAGATCCATTTCAAAGCTGACAGAGTCGGCGATCTTCTTCGTGTTCTCGGCCGCTTCCGGGACGTCGGAGAAATATTCGATGATCTCCTTGGGATCGGTCATCGAGAGATCCGTATCGCTCGTGCGTGTACGACGGAAATCCTCCAGCGTCCGGCTGCGCTGAATGCATAGCTGTGCCTCATACCCTTCCCGATCTTCCGGATCGAGGTAAAACACATTTTTTGTACACACAAGTGGCGCGCCGGTCTCTCTGGCGAACGCCTTGAGCAACTCATTTACTTCAACTTGCTGCGGGAAGTCAGGATGATGAATGAGCTCGAGGTAAACATACTCCTTGCCGAAGATATCTTGAAAGAGCTCGAGGGTCGCCTTCGCCTTGGCCGTATCACCTCCGTGCAAAATCTCCGGGATCTCTCCGGCCACACCTCCTGTGAGTGCCGTCAGTCCCTCAGCGTGCTCGCGAAGATACGCTTTGTCGATTCTTGGCTTGTAGTAAAAACCCTCCATGAAGGCATCCGTAGCCATCTTGAGGAGATTCTTGTAACCGGCATCGTTACGAGCGATGAGCGTGAGGCGATGGTTCTTCTTGTCGATCGCCGCGCGCTTATCCGTCATCTTGTCCAAAGCAACGTATACGTCCAGGCCGATGATCGGTTTGATATCGGCGTCCTTGCAAGCCTTGTAAAACTCAACCGCGCCATACAACGCTCCATTATCCGTCAACGCCAAAGCGCTCGCACCCTGCTTCTTGGCACGGGCAACAAGCTTCTTGGGACTCGGGAGAGCCTCAAGAAGTGAGTAGTGTGAGTGGACGTGGAGGTGGACGAAATCCTTAGGATCCATAGGGGGTTCAACGCAGGTACTTTACCAGAAACCGAAAAGAGCCGCGAGGGCTCTTTTTGTCTTCTTCTTACGCCGCCTTTGCAGTACCTGGATTATCTTCGTCCCCGACTCCTTGAAACGCTCGTGTGGGCTTCAAATCCGGCCTCGCCATATCTTCCTCCGCCATTGGCTGTGGCACTTCCCCTGACGCAGGACGCTCGCTTGCCGCTTGCTGCGCAGTCCGTGCTTGCTCAGCATCGAAATCAATACCCTGATGCGCGACCCCATCAGGCAAGTGTTCCTCGCCAGGCATAACCTGCGCTCCCTCGTTATGACCAACGAGGTTTGTCTTCACCGTTTCAAGATCCGTGGCATTCAACGTTACCAACTCCTTTCCACCCTTGGAAAGCTTCGCGGTAAAGCGCCCGTTCATATCAACGGTCACTTCGGCCTCCACAAGACCATTTTTGACAGTCATCTTTCCTTCAGATGACTCAACGGTCCCTCCAATTTCTTCTACCATCCGACTGAGACGCTCCGTTGCCTCCGAAATCGGATTCCATTGCTCTGGACCTTTTCCCATACTATTTCTTCTTTGGTGAGTAAAAACCTTCTGCGGTTTTTTTAACATGCCCGGCCAACTTACTCAAATGACCGCTCCCTTTCTCCACCTTTACTTTCATCGCCTGCAACGCTTGCTCGACCTTCTCGATCGACCAGCGGACCTCTTGCAAAACGTCGTTCACGGCCTTGAGCATCATCGCGAGATGATAAATGAACCAGCAAATAAACGCCGTGACCCACAGGACACAAAACGCGATGACGATTAGTAGAATGTCGGTTGCCTCCATACAACAAAATTATAGCACTATCTAATCGTTCCGGAAAAGCGACCTTCCAACAGATCGATAACCTTCTGCATGGCTTTGTCCGCATCTTCTGATGCGAGCGTCTTCTCATCCGAACGTAACGTCAACGAAAGTGTGACACTCTTCTTGCCATCGTCGATTCCTGTCCCACGATACACCTCAATAAGATCAACGCTGCGAATAAGGTCGTCAACTTCTTCAACAGCTGAAGCCAAGTCGCCGTACGCGACCGCATCATCAACCACAACGGCAACATCTCGTTCCACTGCTGGGAACTCAGGAATCGGTTCATAACGACGAGCCACCGACATCTTACCAACGAGTGCTTCAAAGTCGATCATAGCGGCCACGACAGGCTTGTTGATACCAAAGATGTCTTGTACCTGAGGCTTGATCTGACCAATCACCGCAATGGCATCTCCATCTGAAGAAACAATGGCAGAACGCGTTGGATGCCAACTTGTTGGAACTTCCTCCCCAGCACCAGGCGATCGAATATCCAATGCAATGCCCGCGAACTCTGCCCAGCTCTCTACAGCGCCCTTCACTTGCAAAAAGGCCTGCTCAACATCGTCTACGCCGTACTGCGCGATCACAAGATTCGTCCGCTCATCTGGCAAACCTCCCTCTTTCGGAAGATAGACACGCTGCAGCTCAAACACCTGGGCTGCGGGACGCACACCTTGATTCGCCTCGATATCTTTTAACAACGATGGCATGAGCGATGGACGCATGTGCGTGAGATCGCTTGAAAGTGGGTTGTGAATCTGGACAGCCGCTTCGGGATCCAGCCCGTACTTAAGCATGTCCTCGACGCTGATCATCGAATAACCGTAGAGCTCCGTGTACCCAAATCCTGCCAACAGCTTCTTGGTCTTCATCTCCCACGCCAACGCAGGATCCTCGGGAGTGGTCGGTGGCGGTGAATCAGGCAACTCAGCCGGCATGTTGCCGTAGCCGTAGAGCCGCGCAATCTCCTCGGTAAGATCAACTTCATGCTCAATGTCGTGATCACGCCAAAATGGCACGGTTACCTTGTACACCTCGCCGTCCTTCGCTACTTCAAATCCAACACGCGTTAACAAGTCGATCATATCGTCGTCTGACAAATCGACGCCGATCAAATCGCGAGCCTTCTGCGGTCGGAATGGGAATACAAGCGGTTCGTACGCTCCGGCGCGTTCATCGAGAATCGCACTTGCGACCTGTCCGCCAGCGATCTCGAGCGTGAGCTCAATCGCTCGTGCAAGCGCCGCAGCCGGAGCCTCGCTAGAGAGTCCCTTTTCAAACAACAGCTGAGAGTCAGAGTAAAGATGATGACGTCGAGCGGTCTTGCGAACAGACAATGCATCAAACGTTGCTGACTCAAACACGATCGTGGTCGTGCCGTCCCAAGTTCCCGTATCAAATCCTCCCATCACACCAGCAACAGCAACAGGCTTATCGCCATCGGCAATCACTAAATCGGCTGGATCAAGCTCATACGTCTCCTCATCCAACGCTTTGATCTGCTCCCCTTTCTTGGCTCGGCGTACGACAATCGTGTTGCCGTCGAGCTTCTCGTAATCAAACGCGTGCATCGGCTGACCAAACTCGCGCAAGACGTAGTTGGTAATGTCGACGATGTTGTTGATTGGCCGATGGCCGGCGAGCAAGAGTCGTGTTTGCAACCATGCGGGTGAGGGACCAACCTTCACGCCATCAATCACAACCGCCATGTAGCGCGGACATCCTTCGGGATCTTGGACGTCGACTCGTAGGGGCTTGGCGCGCCAAGCCCCTACGTCTGCGCTACCAGCCCCTACGTCGCCAGACGGCAACTCCGGTGGTTCAAACGTAAACGGAATGTTCATCGCTGCTCCCGCTTCGCGTGCTAAACCGACGATTCCCATCGCGTCGACGCGGTTCGTCGTAATCTCAACTTCGAAAATTGTCTCATCCGCGATATCCAAGGCCTCGGTCAGTGGCGTTCCATTCTTCATACCCTCTTCAAAGAACCGAATGGACACCCCTTTCTGTGATAGTCCAAGCTCTTGATCCAAACACAGCATTCCTTCGGACAGCTCCCCACGTAGTTTTGACTTTCGGATCTCCATCCCGTTGGGCATGGTCATCGGTGCAACGGCGACTGGAATCTTCGCTCCGACATACATCTCGGCCATCGAACCAAACACAATCGACAACGGCTGATCTTTCCCAACATCCACTTTGGCCAAATGCAACTTATCGGCATTTGGATGCTTATCAATCGACAAAATCTCTCCAACAACAACGCCATCAAAGGCGCCCGCCATCGACTTTGTGTAATCAACCGGAAAGGCCTTCGCCGTCACCTCTTTGGAAAACGTCTTGGGCTCAAAATCACCACCGAGATACTCTTTCACCCACTTGTAGCTTGCTTCAATATCCATATCTTCCAATCAATTAAAACTGTTCGAGGAATCGAAGATCGTTCTTATACAACACACGAATGTCGTCAATATTCATGCCTGATTTCATCATCATCGTGCGTTCAACGCCCCAACCAAAGGCAAACCCTGTGTATTCATCTGGATCAAGACCGCCGGCTTTGATGACGTTTGGATGCGTCATGCCAGCGCCACCAAGCTCGAGCCACCCTTCTTTGCAGATCTTGCAATTTGCTCCTTCATTCACACCCGATCCAAGGCAGACGCCACACGTGATATCCAGCTCAACCGACGGTTCGGTAAAGCGGAAGTGGAATGGGCGAAGACGCACCTCGCGCTCTGGACCGAAAAACTCTTTCACAAAAAAATCAAAGACCCCTTTCAAGTGCGTAATGGTTACACCTTTGCCAACCATGAGTCCTTCAAACTGATGAAACATCGGCGTGTGCGAAGCGTCTGATTGCCGACGATAGCATTTGTTGATGTTGATCATCCGAATATTCTGATTGCCACGCTCCATCTCGCGCACCTGCCCATTGGACGTATGCGGTGTCAGCACAATCTTCCCCTTCTCACCCTCTTCAATACGACCGCCGTCACCAATGAAGAACGTTTCCCATTCGTCGCGTGCCGGATGCGTCTTTGGCATGTTGAGCGACTCAAAGGCATAGTAGTCCCAATCGACTTCTGGATGACGTACGCGAACAAATCCCAAACGTTTAAAAAGCTGACAAATCTCCTCCGTGGCCTTGGTCGTTAAATGTGTATGTCCCTGTGCCGGTCGAATGCCTGGTTGTGTGACGTCAATCTGATCGGTCTGCGCCTGACGCGTTTGCTCAGCCGAATGCATTGCCTCATGCGCTTCGGAGAATGCGACCTCGAGCGTCTTCTTCACCTCGTTTCCAAGCTGTCCCATCTCGCGACGAACATCCTCAGCTAAATCAGGCAGGCCTTTCATCAATTGCGTAAGCTTTCCCTTACGACCGAGATACTCAACACGAAGATCTTCCAAACCCAAAGAATCACTCACCTCTTCAAGGCCCTTGAGAAACTCGTCGCGGATTTGTTCTAAGTCGTTTTTCATATGTATTCCCATCTCGAGCGTCAGCGAGAGATCTATTCGAATAGATTTCTCCCTTCGGTCGAAATGGTTACATTACAGCAGATTCAATATATCTTTGTAGGTCACCAGTACGATCAATCCAATCAGGATCAAAAAGCCAATATTATGTACCACGGTTTCAATCTTGGCGTCCACCGGCTTTCGACGCACCGCCTCGATGATGACAAAGAGGATGCGGCCGCCATCCAGGGCTGGGAACGGCAACACATTGATGATCGCCAAGTTGATGGAAAGAATCGCGGCAAACTGGAGCAGATTCACAAATCCCTGCGCAGCAACCTCTCCAGTGATCACGGCAATGCCAATGGGTCCGGCCAACTCGACCTCTGGCCCCTCGTCCCCTATCCATCCTCGCACAATCTCCCCAAAAGCCGCAAGGATTTCCTTTGTATAAAAGACCGTCGCCTCCGCACCCTTGATCGGCGCAACGTACCACGGATACTGCACGATGCCCGTTTGTACGATCGCGATACCGACCCCCATGTCGTCAATCTCTTCTAAATAGCTCGGCACTGCCTCGATCTCTTGTGACGCACCGTCGCGTACAACCAAGAACGATACTACTTCATTTGGATCGATATCCTGCAAGTACGCTCGAGCTTCCTCACCATCTGCGAATGACTCACCGTTGATGGTCATCACGCGGTCGCCTGCTTCGATTCCTGAAAGCGCAGCAGGAGACTCTTCCAGAACCTGCGTGATCATCAGTTCCGTATCTGTGATAATCGCCGAGTCGCCGAAGTCCCCTTCCACAATCGTCGGAATGCCGATGCCGAATGCGAGACCGAGCAAGACAGCGGCAGCGATCATGTTCATGAATACGCCGGCGAAAAGTACAGCGAAGCGAGCCGTCAACGACTTGTTTCCAAAGCTATCTTTATCTTCGCGGTGGTCTCCACCCTCACCCTTCACTTTCACAAAACCGCCAAGCGGAATCCAGTTCAAGGACCAAATCATCCCGTCCTTGCCCTTCCACGTGTACGCACGCGGCGGGAATCCAAGACCAAACTCTTCGACCTTTGCGCCGATCTTCTTGGCAACAAAATAATGCCCCCACTCGTGAACAAGCACGAGCACAGAAAGCATGAGTAAAAAAATGATAATCGTCCAAAACATGCCGCTATTCTAGCTTAAAATTCTGCCTTTTGAAAGGTGACGGGTGCGCCAAAAAAGTCGGCGGCACGACGTGAGACCTCTTGAGGGTCATCTGTTGTAAAAAACTGGAGTGATCGCTCGCCATCTGCGGGCTGCGGCGATGCGTGTTGCTTGAGCCAGTCGGCCACCATCTCACCTTGATCAACCACTTGAACGTCGCTTGGCAAAATCTCCGCAAGCAAATCATGAAAGTACGGATAGTGCGTACAGGCCAGCACGATCGTTTTGATATCGCGGCCATCAATCAGCGCGTGAACGTCGCGCGCAACCACCTCTCGAGCACCGTCAGACTGAGGATTCCCTTTCTCAATAAACAACACCCACGCTGGGCACGAATGCTGGTACGCAACCGCATCGTGATACACACCCGACGCCACCGTCGCCGTGGTCGCCAAAAGTCCCACGTTCTCTGATTCCTGTTTTGCTAACCATTCCTTGGTTGGATCAACGATCCCCAACACACGATCATCATCCAAGGTCCCGCGCGTCGCCGCGGACGCCGTGTTACAGGCGAGTAACACCTGATCGCAGCCTTGTGCAAACAGCCAATCAATCGCCTCGCCCGTAAACTCTCGAATCTCCTCGGGCGATCGGTCGCCGTATGGCGCTCGGGCGTGATCACCCAAATACATCATCGAGACGTCGGGAAACGCCTTTGCCAATTCTTGCACGACCGTCAAGCCGCCAGCTCCTGAGTCGAAAACACCCAGCATGCTATTTCTTGATGATCGCAGTCACCTCGTCGCGACGCCTTTCCATTGTGTCTTGGTCAACAGCCTCCAAGTTGAGTCGTAGCTTTGACTCTGTATTCGATGGCCGAACATTGAACCAAAAATCGTCATAAGTAATCGTCACCCCATCCAAGTCATTTATATCGCCATCCGAAAACGCTTCTTTGATCTCTTCAATCTTCGCCACCTTGTCTTCCACGTTGAAATTAATCTCCCCCGAATGGACATAGCGACCAAACTCCTTTGTAAAATCGGACAACTTCATTCCTCGCCGCTGCATTTCCTGCATTAGCTGAACACACATTGTGACCGGCCCGTCGTACGAGCCCGTTGGGTATCGATAGTAAAAATGTCCAGATGACTCTCCAGCAAACGGCGCATCCACCTCTCGCATCTTCTCCTTAATCAACGAATGTCCCACACGGGTCACCACCGGGACTCCGCCTGCCTCCTCAATAAGATCAATAGTCACCTTTCCTGGGCGAACGTCGTAGCAAATATTAGCCCCCGGATGATCACGTAACACGATCTGAGCAATGACTCCACGCAAAATAGAAGGATCCAACACAGCGCCCGTCTCATCAACAAATGCAATGCGATCGCCATCACCATCCGTGGCAATACCCATATCAGCCCCGCTCTCGACAACACGCTTTTTCAACTCATCAAGGGTCTCTTCTTTAAATGGGTTGGATTCATGATTCGGGAAATTGCCGTCCAACTCCCAAAACAACCGCTCCGCAGTCAAATCCAGATGATCAATCATTTCCTCAAGATACCGTGCCCCCATTCCATTCCCAGGATCGGCAACAATGCGCAACGAACCGATAGAATCCTCACCAGCAAACGCGGCACTCATCTCAACAAAGGCACGCTCAACCCCCTCTTGCTGCTCAATCGAACCCTCACCCGTCGGCATGTACGCATCCTGCTCAATAATGTCTGCGAGATCATGAATCCCGCTCTCACCACTCACCGGTACCGCGTTCGCGCGCACCATTTTAAACCCATTGTATTCAGACGGATTGTGAGAGGCGGAGACAACAACACCCCCATGTGCGTCAGCATTTCCGACACCAAAATAGAACGCCGGAGTAGAAACCAGACCAATATCAACAACATGACATCCACTTTCCTGAAGTCCACGTATCACCTCTTTTTGCAAACCCGGGGACGAATCACGCATATCCCTTCCCACCGCTACGCGCAATGGACCATCAACCTCTCGACTCAAAAGTGTTGCGAACCCTCGACCAATCGCATAGGCAAGCTCTGGCGACACCTGTCCATCCAGACGACCACGGATATCGTACATTTTAAAAATCGATCGATCGATTTGCATAATATTGACAGCTAAAATGATTCAACGTAGCCTTATACTAAAGGATAATTCCTATTTTTCCAACTATGATCGCACTCTACATCATTATTGGTGTTGTCGTCCTGATCGCCCTGTGGCTGATCGTTGTCTTTAACGGCCTCATCAAGCTCCGCAACCGCGTGGACGAAGCGTGGTCCGACATTGAGGTTCAGCTCAAGCGTCGCTACGACCTTATCCCCAACTTGGTCAACACAGTAAAAGGATATGCCAAGCATGAGAAAGGCGTGTTTGAGAAGGTGACTGAGGCTCGCGCTGGTGCCATGCAGGCAAAAACCCCTGCAGAGCATGCAAAGGCAGAAAACTTCCTCTCAGAAACGCTTAAGTCGCTCTTTGCCGTCTCGGAAAACTATCCAGACCTAAAGGCTTCAAGCAACTTCTTGCATCTTCAAAAAGAGCTCGTTGACGCCGAGGATAAGATCCAGGCCGCTCGCCGCTTCTACAACGGCAATGTCCGCGACTTCAACACCAAGAAGCAGGTCTTCCCAAGTAACTTAGTTGCCGGCATGCTCGGATTTAAGGATTACGAATTCTTCGACGCACCGGAAGAAGCAAAAGCAACCCCAGAAGTAAAATTCTAAGGTATGTATTCGCAGATCGATGCGAATAAACGGAAAACATGGGTCTTGGTGACCCTGTTTTCTGTTTTGATCATGTTGATCTTCGTAGGCTTTGGCGCCTATATGGGTGCCGACATTGTGCCGTCGATTATCACTGGCTTTATTGTCTCGGTTCTCTACAGTCTGTTTGCCTTTTACGCCTCCTCCAAGACGGTTCTGCTCACGCACCGAGCAAAAGAAGTGAACAAAGAGAACGCGCGTGACTTGTATGTGATGGTGGAAAACCTCGCTATTACCGCTGGGCTACCGATGCCAAAGGTCTACATCATCGATGACCCGTCGCTCAATGCATTTGCAACCGGACGAGATCCGAAGCATGCAGCCGTGACGTTTACGCGAGGTATTTTAGGGGCGCTGAACAAACAAGAACTGGAAGGGGTGATCGCGCACGAACTCTCGCACATCAAAAACTATGATATTCGTGTGATGACGTTAGTCGTCGTGTTGGTCGGACTGGTTGTCTTGCTCTCAGACATCATGCTGCGCGTTGGCATGCGAAGCGGCGGTCGCAAGAACGTGCCATGGCCAGCGATTCTTATCGCCATTGCGCTCGCATTGCTCTCACCACTGATTGCCCAGCTCATCAAGCTCGCCGTCTCGCGCGCTCGCGAGTACCTCGCCGACGCCTCCGGATCACTCCTCACTCGTCACCCTGACGGCCTGGCCTCAGCACTTGAGAAGCTCCGCGCCAACAACCAGCCGCTCAAAAGCGCCAACCACGCGACCGCGCATCTGTTTATCGCGAGCCCGTTTGGAGAAAAAACAAAGTCGTCAAAAAAATGGTACCAACGGCTATTTGCCACACATCCACCAATCGATGATCGTATTACTAAGTTACGAGGGATGGGAAGCTGACCAAAGCAGACGGAACAACATGCGAAACGACTCAGCGATTTGTTCAGACGTGATAAGGACTAAGAACATCGAACCGTCCAACGATGTAATGCCGACGTTGTCGCCGTAAACGAAAAAATTCATTCCAGGGATTTCTCCCTCCGGCAAAAAACGCACATCTTGATTGTACGGGGTGACGTTTTTTGCAAACTGTTCATCCATGTCTGTGCGTGAAAGCAAATGCTTTCCAGGAAGCGCACCTTTATTTGTTTTGTGAAAGCGCATCCAAAAATCAACCTCTTCTGGCATCACGTCATACAACTTCTGCGTCGACGTGATGTACAGCACCTCCTTCCCCTTCTGTCGATAGACATCCTGATACGCCTTGAGCACCGCTTCTTTTCCTTCAAAGTACTGAATCTGTGGTTTGCCGTCCGCGCGATGATACATGGCCTGGATAAACGGCATCATCTCTTTGAATGACTGAACAGACGCTTGATACTGCGACAAAACAGCAGACGGATCTGAAGCAACAAAACGCTTCACTCCCGCACCCAGCACTGTTGTCACATATCCCTTCTTTTGCAGTTTCTCGATCGTGACGTAAACATTCGATCGTCCGATTTGCGATCGCGCTGCAATCTCCGACGCATTCGCTTTCCCGAGCTCCAAAAGCGCCGCGTAGACGGCTGCTTCTTTTTTGCTAAATCCTACTCCTTCAAATGTTCTTACCAAGGAAGAATCCATAGGCCTACAAGATAGCCGCCTTCATCATTTTTGTCAAAAAAAATTACAAATCGAGCTACATTGTCACCAATATCCCAATAGAATAAGTTTTTCTGTACTTTATTCTGTTGAAATCAAGATACAGATGCTTATGATGCCAGCAAATAAACACGTTTTATGGATCCCATTCTTATTGTCTGGCTCCTCTTAACGCTCGTGCTCACAACAGTCGGATGTCTGCTTGGACGGCGCTATGGCGTTGAGTATCTCATTGGTTTGTTCGTCGCCTCAATCCTAGTCTCACAGGTGATTGCAACTAAAGTCACGATGATCGGACCGTTGGCGGTGTCCGTGACTGTTGTCGCTTACTCGATGACATTCTTGCTGACCGACACGATTTCAGAATTCTGGGGCAAACGTGCGGCCAAAAAAGCTGTCGGGGTAGGATTCCTCGCGCTGCTTCTCTATGTGTTTGTCGCGCAGGTTGCCGTTGTTCTGGAACCGGCGCCGTTTTGGGAGCATCAAGAGGCGTTTGAAACGTTGCTTGGCAGCAGCTGGCGCATTGGACTTGCATCTGTGCTTGCCTACACGGCCGCGCAAACGCACGACGTGTGGGCGTTCCACTTCTTGAAAAAGAAAACGCACAACAAGCATCTTTGGCTGCGCAATAATGCTTCAACAGCTGTCAGCCAAGTCGTTGACTCACTCATCTTCTACACTGTCGCATTTTTTGGCGTGTTCCCTGTGGGCCAGCTCATCATTGCGGCCATTGCCGCAAAAGTTGTAATCGCCGCCATTGACACACCATTCTTGTACTTTATCCGCTGGTGGTACGATCGACACGGTCGTCCAAAAACTGTTTGACGAAGGTTCTTGACCAGGGTAAGAATGCGGTATACTCAATGTGTACCGTTTTCTTAATGGACATTGTCAGCAAATTCACAACGCACCTGAAAGACGTCCTCACGCGGTCGCTGTGCTTTGCGGTCGACCATGGCGGAGACGACGTTGGTCCCGAGCACTTTCTCTGGGCGCTGTACAAGCAACCCGGCTCTGTTGCCGCGCACATGCTCGAGAAGGCTGGTGTGAAAGAAGCAGCGCTTGAACAGTTTGCCAAGTCAGCCAGCGCGAACAATCCGTCAACGTCTTCCAAAATCCCGGTCCTGAATGCGCATGCCCGCAAGGCCGTTGAAAAAGCCGTCCTCACGGCGAATATTTACGATCACCGACACGTTGGCACCGAGCACCTGCTCGCCAGCCTTCTGCAACTCCCTCACCAACCACTAAAGCAGTTCTTCACCAATCAGTCCGTACAAACAGACGGTCTCTTGCAGCACGTTTCCATGCTCTTGAAGACGACAACGCTCTTTCCTGAGCTCGACAGCTTGCCGCCGACAACTTCGCTACAAGTGCAGCCCGATGGCGCGCCGGTGGAGTTTCCAGCCGAAGGCTGGCCCGCCTCCGGCGGGGATGACCTGGAGGAAGATGATGGCGTCTCAGCACTGGAAGATTTCGCCCACGAGCTCACTGATCCGGAGGCGCTCAAACGTGTCACGCCCGTCATTGGTCGCGCGCATGAACTCGAGCGCATGACCCACATCCTCTCCCGCCGCACAAAAAATAACCCGATCCTCATTGGAGAGCCGGGCGTGGGGAAAACGGCCATCGTAGAAGGTCTCGCCCGTTTGATCGTTGAGAAAAAAACAGACGCAGCCCTTAAAGGCAAACGCATTTACCAACTTGATCTTGCAAGTTTGATCGCCGGGACTATGTACCGTGGAGAGTTTGAGGCTCGTCTCCGTTCGCTGATCGATGAGATCGCTGGATCAGAAGACATCATTCTCTTCATCGACGAGGTACATACCATCATGGGCGCTGGTTCAGCCTCTGGATCACTCGACGCCGCCAACATCTTAAAGCCTGCTCTCGCCCGCGGTACGATTCGTTGCATCGGTGCGACGACCCCGGCGGAGTACAAAAAGTTCATTGAAGCCGACGGTGCGGTTGAGCGACGCTTCCAGCCAATCGTTGTTGACGAGCCGACGCTCGATCAAACACGCACGATTCTTCAAGGCGTACAGCCGACCTACGAGCAATATCATAACGTCCGCTTTGACGATGAAGCGATCGAGACGATCTTGGAGCTCGCGCAGCGCTACCTGACGATGCAATACTTCCCCGACAAAGCCATCGACTTAATGGATGAAGCGGGTGCGGCGATGGGCGCGCGTGGAAAAGGTGATACGCCAGTTATCGTCAACAAGGAACATATCCGCAACACCGTCATGCGCATTCGCGGCATGACAAAGGAAGACCTGCAAAGTCACGAGCAACAAGAGCACTCAACGCTCAAAAAACAGTTGAGCGAAACAATCGTTGGCCAAGATCGTGTGATTGATGACGTTGCGCGCGTGCTCACGCGACCACGATGGAACGAAGGAATACGTCCTCGTGCGTCATTCTTGTTCGCCGGGCCATCAGGTGTGGGAAAAACCGAGCTAGCAAAAATTATTGCCAAGACGATCCTGCCACACAAGGACGCGCTGCTGCGCTTGGACATGTCTGAATACCGGGAGGCACATAGTGCTAGCAAGCTGCTTGGTTCCCCTGCCGGCTATGTTGGCTATCGTGATACAAACGTACTGACAGATCATCTCAAACATCATCCAGCATCGCTTGTACTCTTTGACGAGATGGAGAAAGCGCATCCGGATATTCAAAACTTGCTGCTGCAAATCTTGGAAGAAGGTCAGATCCGCGATGGTACCGGCAAGATGATTTCCTTTGGACAAGCCATCATCGTTCTCACAACCAACGTTGGACGCGAACGCTTTGAGCGTGGTGCTATGGGATTTGGAGGTGATGCGTGGAGCCCTGAGGATGTCCGCGCGGACCTAGAAGATATCTTCCGAACCGAACTACTCAACCGTCTGGATCAAATTTGCCTCTTCTCCCCTCTTTCCACGCGTCATGCGACGGCTATCATAAAGCAACAACTGGCGCCCATCCTCACGCATTTGCATGAGCAGGGTGTTGCCATTGATATTGATTCGTCAGTCTACAAATACGTTCGTAGTAGGGTGGCGGAAAAAGAAGGCGCGCGTGGACTGTTGCGCATCATTGAACAAGAAATCGAGCCCGTTTTACTTTCAAACAAAAACGGCACACTTACAGCAGACAAAACAGGCGTAAACGTAGTATAATCATGTCATGGCGCAAGCGGCGCTAGACATGAACCGCGCGCGGGCTTTGCGGGCGAATAAATTCGCGAAGCAGAACCCGTCTCAAGCAAGGTCACGAAAACGTGGCCAAGTTATTGATGCTTCTGACCGCTTTGTTCCGAACCGAACGCGACGACAGCAATCCAAGCCTGGCGGTCATCGTGCTGAGGTTATTCCTCTCAACGCCGCGCAAGTACCGAACGCGCGCAACTCCGTTGACGAACAGGTCTTCAAGCGCGACATGGCGCAGAAGCGTCACATGGACCAAATGCGCGCGCAACAGTTTGCCTTGCCAGACAATTTTCTCCAAAGCGCTAGCGAATTCTCGGAAGATGAGAAGAATCAGATGCAAGACTGGTACGGCGAGGAACTTGAGCAAGGTGGCATGGGCGACATGATCAAAGCAAAACTAGATCAAACGTTTGCGCAGCCAATTCGCAATGCCGTGAACAAACGAATTGAGGAACTCAAACAAAAAGCGATCGAAAAAGTAAAAGCGAAAGCAAAAGAACAATTCAAAAAGGCATTCAAAAAAGCAGCCGGGAAAGGAACGAAAAAAGCCATATGGAGTGCCGTCGATCAAGGGGCGGTCATTGAGGTTGAAGGCGCGGCTCTGGAAAGCTGGTTTAGTTTTGGAACGGTACTCACGAGTTGGCAGGGACTCACCGGTGCCCTCAATGGCGGAAAGCCATTCATCGCGGAAGGAACCGTTATCTCTTGGGCGGAGCCGCCACCCTTGACGGTACCATCAGGTAAGCCGCCAGATAATGCTGCCGAATCGGTCGGCATGCTGATCAATCTGTACGACCTGTTCATGTGGCTACTCATCCCGGTCTACTGGATGTTGCTGATTGCCGTTATCGCCCTCATTCACCTCGCTATTGTTTATACCCTCATGCCGTTCATCATCTTTGCAACGGTCGTTACCTACTTAGGCATCACTTTCTTCTAACCTTATGTATCTTTCTCCACGTTTAAAAATGCTCCTCGGTATTGTTGGCGTCCTGGCGGCGGCAGCTCTCATTGGTTGGGGCTTGTACGCGCTATTCTTTGGTGGCGGTCCGCAGATTGAAGATGATGTCGAAGACGAGGAGATCGTTGACGAAGACGGCCGCCTCTCGCTATCGGAAGAAATTGAAGAGCGCGAAGGTGTTGAAGAAGAAGAGGACGTCACCGGCCAACTCCCCTCCTCTGTTGCCGATGGTGGTGAGACGTACACACAACGACTAACCTCATCGGGCGTGACAGCGCCAACGATCGTCGGAGATACGATTCTCTTTTACGATGAGCGCGACGGATTGTTTTACATGATCGACAGCAGCGGTGAGCTCATCGCCATCACCGACCAAGCCTTTGCCGAGGCGGAAACGGTCGTCATCGCTGACTCAGGAACAAAGGCAGCGCTCGAGTTCCCTGACGGATCAAACATCATCTACGATCTGGAGACTGGTGAGCAAACCACGCTACCAAGTCACTGGGAAGACTTCGAGTTCTCCGATGACGGAGACGAGGTGGCGAACAAGAGTATGAGCATCGACTCGAATGCGAACGCATTGGTGATCAGTAGTAGTGATGGATCACAGACGCAAGTCGTGGCTGGACTGGGCAATAATGCTGACGATGTGACGGTGAACATCTCCCCAACAAACCAAGTTGTTGCCTTCTCCGATACAGGTCAAACGCAATCTGGATTTGGTCGAGACGAGATTTATCTCATTGATATGGATGGTGAGGCTGTCGGCAGCCTAATCGTGGAGGGCGGTAACTTCTCGGCGATCTGGTCGCCAACCGGCACAGCCATTCTTTACTCCGTTGCCCTTGCCTCTGAGGGCGACACACCATCGCTCTGGTACACAAACGCAACGGGCTCCATCGGCTCGGAACGCGAGCGTATTGATCTGCAAACATGGGTAGAAAAGTGTACATTCCAAGATGAAACAACGATTATCTGTGCCGCACCGCGGGAGGTAACAGCCGGCTCAGGCCTCGACCATCGTCTGATCGACTCCTACGACGACGTCTACGAGGTCAACCTCTCAACAGGACGCGTCTCACTACTTGCTACACCCGTTTTGGACATGCAGATGTTCAATCTCAGCGTGAGCGACGATGAATCCATCCTCTACTTCACCGACTCGCTCGATCGGCTGAACTTCATTCGTCTGAAATAACCAGGAGGATTATGGTTCAACGCACACCACTCGCTCTCCTCATCTTTGCCGGACTGATCTTTATTGTGTTCGTGATGATGTTGATATCCGTGTTGCCAACACAGACGGTTGTGTTTACTGACGAGGAGGACGAGATCGACACAGGTATTCAAGACTATGACCCAGTCAAAGGGTCGCAAGACGCCCCAATCATCATCACTCACTACAGCGACTTTTTGTGCGAGACGTGTGCGGACGTTGCTATGGCGTTGAACAACGTTGCCGAAGATTATCCAGATGAGATTACGCTCGTTTGGAAAGACTTCCCGAACGTCTACGCGCATCCGCTTGCACCGAATGCCTCGCTGGCGGCGCGCTGCGCGGGAGAACAGGGGGCGTTTTGGGACTACCATGACCTTCTCTTTGCCCATCAACAGGACATCAACGAAGACACAGCTGCAGAACTTTTTGAAGCGATTGCTGATGAAGTCGATCTTGGAAGCTGGCGGTTCAATCGTTGCATGAACAAACAACAAACCTTTGAAGACATGGAGTCGTCGTATCAAGATGCCGTTGACCTTGAACTCATCTCTGCACCAACGATTAGCATCAACGACGAATGGTACACCGGTATCATCTCTGAAAGCGAAATCCGCGCGGTGATTCTCAATCTTGAACTGACACAATAATGCGCTGGCCGCACATCGTTCTTATCGCCCTGATTTTCCTCCTTCCCTTTCCAGTCGGCGCGGAGGAATTTTCAGATTGTGAGGAAGATACGGTGTCATGCACCTGTACACCGGAAGATGTAACTCCTCTTGAAAACCAAACGGTCATTGGGAGTGTTGAGGACTGTCAGGAATACTGTACCGATGTATCTGGGCAAGAAGAGACGGTAACCGGCTATAGTCTTCAATGTACCGTGGACGGCGAGATTACGACGATCAGCCAAGGTGGACTCGACAGCATCCAGGACGACTTTGATGACTATTACTATGAAGATCCAGACCTCGGCGTCGATATCCCGGGACTTGAATTTTCCAGCGCCTACCGCGACGGTGATCGATTCGTGAGCAATTATCTCGGAGAGTATGTCGCGGCGATCTACGACTGGCTCTTGCCGGCTGCCGCCTTGCTCGCCGTTGTTGTACTTATGATCGCTGGACTGCAGTGGATGCTGGCACGTGGAAATACCAGTCGCATCGATAAAGCAAAGGGGCGCATCCGCAACGCCGTTACTGGCGTCATCCTCTTACTTGGTGCGTACACCTTGGCCTATCTCATCGACCCCCGTCTCGTGACCTTCGAAGCGCTGGAAACCAGCCTGATCGCTCAACAGCTCGATGAAGACACGGGTGGTGAAGAAGGATCGGTTGGCACCTCTCCGGGCGTTGTTGCCGAGGACTGCCTTGGAGCTGTCGAAAACGCAAAGGAGCTTGGATCATGTACAATGGACGGAGAGCTCGCTTCTCCTACGGGCGCTGTGTTCTCCTGCAATTATCATCTTCGGAACGTCGATTACGACTACACACAGGTAAACGCCCTTGATTATGCTGCCGGGTTTGGCGGAGCGTTGTACGCACCATTCGACGGCACGGTGAAAGTTGTACAAGGCAACGGCAACCGATGTGGAAATCAAATCACGCTCACAGGATCTGGGGCACAAATCTCTATCTGCCACATGAAGGATTTCTTAGGGCCTGACGGGGACTCTTTGCAAACAGGTGACACGGTCAAGCAGGGGGATTCCATCGGACACATCGGTGGTAACTGTTGCAGCGGTGAAAGTGCGCCGAGTGATTGGTCACAGGCAAGTCAATGCATCAAGGCCGGACCAACCTGTTCTTCTCCTTTTGTTGACGAAGATTGCAGCTGCCAACCATGGGAACAGTCTGGCAACACTTCAGGGCCGCACGTTCACATCTCCTTCCACGCTGGCGGCGATCTTCTAACCTGCCTTGATGAGTCAAACTACTAATATGCATCGTCTTCTCATCTTTCTCCTCATTCCACTGATGCTTCCGGGCTTTGTGCTGGCTGGTGATTTTGATGAATGCGAAGACACGCCCGAGTGCACGTGTGAGCCAACCGACCCCTATCCGTCGGATGGATCGACCATGGAGAGCATTGACGACTGCCAAGACTACTGTACGACCATTGCAACGCTCGATAGCGTGGTAAGCGGGTATAGCATCCAATGTACCGTCGACGGCACCATGACGGTTCTTGCGCAAGGTGATAACGAAACGTTGGACGAAGCAACGGCTGAGCTCACGGGAGTTTCGGATCCTAATCTGGGTGTCGATATCCCTGGGCTGGAGTTCACGCCCGCCTATCAGGACGGCGATGCCGTTGTCAGCAACTATCTTGGAGAATATATTGAAGCCGTTTACAACTGGCTTCTCCCTGCCGGCGGGCTAATTGCCGTCGTCGTTCTCATGATTGCTGGACTACAGTGGATGGTGGCACGCGGGAATACCAGCCGCATCGGAAAAGCAAAGGAACGCATACGCAATGCGGTCACGGGTGTCATTCTCCTGCTTGGCGCAGCAACGTTGGCCACTCTCATCGATCCTCATCTACTCACGTACGATTCTTTAACGATCCGAGCGGTTAAATCAGAATTCGTTTCAACAGAGGACACCTTTGATGACATCGCCAACCTAGATCTGTCTGATCCACCGGTGACGGAGAGTGATGTTGCCTCGCGTGGTACAAACGATGTCACGTACTACACGCAACGTGGAAACGATACCGACTACAGTTGCGGTACAACAGTCGAAACATCCGGCTGCGGTCCAACATCGGCCGCTATGGTGTACCACACCTTTGGCGTTGCAGAGGCTACACCAAGCTACGTCGCCCAATACTACCTCTCGGAAGGCCACCGAGCCTGTGATTCAGCCTGCAACTGCAATGGAACGTACTACTCGGCCTTCAACGAATCATCGATTGCAGTCGACAATGGAATCTATGGTGAGATTTTCTCCATCGACGATACGAATGGCATCTACAATGCGCTAGAAGAGGGCGAAATCTTCATCGTCTCTGTCGGGCCAAGTATCTTCACCAGCGGCGGTCACTTTATTGTGCTAACCGGTTTAGCGGAATCTGGTAACGGAAACATTGCCATTAACGATCCTAATTCTGGTATTGTTGAAGCCTCTGTCACGGACGTATTTGAACCTCTTAAATTTGCCATGCGCATGTACCAATAGCTATGTTAAACTGTTCACACTGCGATGCTCAGTATCTTCGTTGGCAAGGACGATGCTCCCAGTGCGGTAAGTGGGGGACGCTAGGCGACAAGGGAGGGACGGCCACCACGGCCGCCCCTCTTGTTGACCTTGGATCTGCGAGCGCTGAACCAACAGCCCGCGTGTCGACGGGAATTCCTGAATGCGATCGCGTGCTCTCTGGCGGGCTCGTGTCGGGATCTGTCACGCTTTTGGCTGGTGAGCCGGGTGTAGGAAAATCCACGCTCGTAGCACAGCTCGCCGCATCGTTGGCAAAACCTAATGCACAGGCCCTCTACGTCTCAGGTGAGGAGTCGCAAGGGCAAATCGCGATGCGTCTTGAACGTCTTGGACTCAAACCCGACAACATCGCCTTTTCCAATACGATTGAGGTGGCAAACGTGATCGCCGCTGCGCAGAAATTGAAGCCATCACTCTTGATTGTCGATTCTATTCAGACCGCCCTTCCCCAAGACGTCGACACGGTCCCGGGAACACCGACGGCTGTACGTGCGGCAACCGCACAGCTCATTGGCTACGCAAAGTCGAGCAATGTGCCGGTCATCATCATCGGCCAAGTCACAAAAGATGGATCGGTCGCTGGGCCAAAAACGCTTGAGCACCTTGTCGACACGGTACTCTCGCTCGAGGGCGATCGAGACAATATCTACCGTATCTTGCGCGCTGCCAAGCATCGCTTCGGTGGCACTGATGAAATCGGTTTCTTTGAAATGACAGCTAAGGGCATGGAATCGATCGACAACCCGTCCGCCCGCTTCTTGGAAGAACGCGCCGCCACACCCGGATCTGTCGTCACATGCCTGATGGAAGGAACACGACCGGTGCTCGTCGAGATTCAAGCACTCGTTGAAAAAAGCACCTTCGCCAATCCGATTCGTCGTACATCAGGATATGACGCCGGTCGCCTGCAGATGCTCTTGGCCATCATCAACAAACGGACAAAGCATAGCGTGGCAGCACAAGATGTGTACGTGAACGTCGTTGGTGGGATGAAAATAAAAGAACACGCCGCTGACCTTGCTGTCTGCGCCGCGATTATTTCTTCTCTAACTGACAAGCCTCTCGCACAAGATATCGCCGTGTTTGGCGAACTTGGACTCGGAGGCGAAGTCCGCTCGGTGCCATTTTTGCAAAAACGGATCAAAGAGGCTGATCGTCTTGGGTTTAAAAAACCGATTTCTCCAAAGACGATCAAGAGCATTGGAAACTATTCCTGCTAAGAAATAGGTAGGTAGGTCGATTCGTATAATTTAACCGATCGGTTAAATTATACGAACAACTACACCACCGTATAAACAGAAATCCAATCCTCTGCCTTGAATCTCTTCACGAGTTGTCGTAGATCATCTGAGACGTTATAGGGCGACATCCAAACACTCCTCTGATGTTGCATAAATCCAGATTGTTTTAAAAACTTTCGAAACATGTACCGTATTTTTGCGGCACGTTCGGGAATATCAAAAGCAACCAAGCATGACTGCCCAGATGGCAAGCGATCCTTACAGGCGGCAATCTTCACCTTTAGTACCTCCGTCCTCCCCTTTTCTGTAAATGAAATCTCTGCTTTTTCTGCCTTTTTATCAATTTTTAAAAGCTTCTTCCGTTGGAGCTCATACATGGCTTTTGCCCACTCAGCCCGTTCGACACCGGCGCGCATTTGCGCAAACTCGTAGCGATCCATCGTCATCGCGACACGAGGACGCGAAACGCCATGTGCTGCGATTCCCGCGATCTCCTCAACGGTCTCACAAAGACCTAAAACAACTCTCCAAGTCGTTGAATCTCTCCTCAACATAAATGTAATGAGTGAATGAAAAAAGACCTCTTGCAAGAGGCGTCCTTCTATATCCATTACCCCATAACTTCACCGATCGGTCAAGATATGGGATGTGAATAGGTACTCAAGAACCTCAACGATCCTACACTTTAGCCACGCCCCACAAACTTTCAAAGTAAGCGACGAATCCATCACGGATTCGTTTGCTTTTTATATGTACCACTTGCGGCTCCTCACCAAACAAGAGCATGACAATACTATCAGGCCAAATCTGCGTTGCCATGGGCATTTGTTGCAAAGCGTCTGGCAGGTAGCGTACCTGCACGTATCGACGTTTTGTATATGCAGGATTCGTAACCCGTTGATTATGAAACATGAGTAGTCGATGCGTGATCTTCTTTTTGATACGCCGATTCTCATATCGATCAAAGAATGCTCGTTTTGTTGCAAAGGCCAAAAAGATATCTCCTCCCGCCCCCAACACATCGACGTTAGATCCTTCTGGCGCCCGCTTCAGCATCTGTTCATGAAACGTGTGCACTACCTTTAATCCGGCATACGTCTTGATATCACTCACATGCTGATCAGAACCCTGCAGCAAACTCAGCTCTGGCACCAAGCGTTCCAATAGCAATCCGCGTTCTTTTTGTTGCGTTAATAAAACAGACGGGTCGACGGCGCCAAATACACGGGGCCCATCTCCAACGGCTACTTCAACAAGTCCTTTGGCCTCCAAGTCTGCAAGCGTATCGTATAGCGATTGCTTATGGAGACCGAGGCGCTCGGCCAAGGGACCGACCGTTACTGACCCCGCCCTAAGCAGAGTCTCATACACCTTTGCCTGACGCTCCGATAGGCCGATCTGCTCGAGAGTATCTGAATACATGTTCAAACCTTCTTGACTTATTGAGTTAAGAGAACCAAAAAGGCCTCATTTTGTCAAAAAACCAAATCAAATATCTATGTATAAACGTATATTACCTTGTTCAATGGAACGGGATATGATCGTCACAGTCTTTCTCAAATAAACCTATGAACTACACAAAACTCCTCATCCTCGTGGTAGTCCTGATTGCTGCTACAGCGACCCTGGTCACTTATACGATGAACGACGACGAGGTCGTCGTCGATGAAGAGACGACACATGTACGTTTCGCCGATTTACCCGTCGTCCACTCCCTCCCCTTCTTCTTGGCATTGGAAAAAGGATACTTCGAAGAAGCCGGACTTACAGTCGAGGTGACAACATTCCAGTCGCCAAACCAAATCATCGACGCCCTCATGTCTAATCAAGTCGATATGACATCCCCAAGCGGAGCAATGGGAATCGCCGGAATCGCCGCATACCAGAACCCGGGACAGATTGAGATTTACATGGGAACAGGCGGAGACGATGAAAGGATCAACGACGCATTTTTAGTGAAACACGGAAGTGACATAGAGAGTATCGAGGATCTCTCGGGGAAATCTCTTGGCATCCTTCCAGGCATCCAATGGCGCACCATCTCCGAACATCTTCTTGCACAATTTGACGTATCTATCGATGACGTGACTCTCATTGAGCTCGCACCAAGTCTACAGGCCACGGCGCTAGACTCTGGTCAAATCGATGTTCTGCTTGCCATTCAGCCCATGGTGACTGTCGTGACAGCAAATGATATCGGTTACGAACTTCAGTCACCGGCAACGGTTGCAGGTATCGCAAATCCATTCTACGGTGGCGCCGGCATTCTACGAACAGATTTCGCTCAAGAAAATCCAAACACAACAGCACTCGTGCTAGACATCATGGAACGTTCTATTGAGGAGGTGTACGCAGATCCGGAAGCGGCTCGACAGTACCTTAAAGGCCACACGCCCCTGACCGATGAACTGATCGCGGAAGCACCCATCATGCGCTTTGCCATGACGCGTAACTTCACGCAAGAAGAAATCGATGCCGTGCAAACCTTCTACGATATCTTCTTCGAGTACGGTGTCACCGATGAACGTATCCTCTTTGAGGATCTGATCTACCGATAACGTATGCCAACCATTTCGGTTGACAATCTTTCAAAGCAATTCGACGGCCACCCGGTATTCTCTGATGTTTCTTTCACGATTCCAAATGGAGAAACCACTGTGTTCGTTGGGCCAAACGGTTGTGGGAAATCAACGCTCTTTAAACTCATTTCCCAAATAGAAACCGAGGATGCCGGAACAATCATGATTCACGACCTCGACTCGCTTCGATTCAGCTACGTATTTCAGGGCTCAAGCGACACGCTTCTTCCTTGGCGAACCAATAAACAAAACCTCGCTTTCCCTCTAGAACTCCAAGGACATGCCAAAGATGTGATCGAGCAACGTGTAGAGGAAATGCAACAACTCATCGATCTTCCGATTTACTGGGACAAATATCCCTACCAGCTCAGCGGTGGACAGCGACAGATCCTCGCGTTCATGCGAGCTCTCATTGTACGTCCAACACTGCTGCTCCTGGACGAGCCGTTCTCTGCACTTGATTACGAATGGACGATTCGTCTGCGCAACTACCTGCAGCAATACTGTTCACAGCATCACACAACAACCCTCTTGATTACTCACAGTATTGAAGAGGCTGTCTACCTCGCGGATCAAATCGTCGTGTTCACCAACAGACCGACACGCATCGCAGCAACCATCAACAATCCAATCTCACGTCCGCGATCAATCAAGGATATTGGCTCTTCCGCATTCACGTCTGTACAGAGAAACATCCTCGAAGTATTCCACAATGTTATTACCCATGAAGAAACACATAGCCATTGGCCCGTTACTGATCCTCATCATCTGGACGCTCGTGTCTAAGTTTGAGCTGGTTGATGCGTTCCTTCTCCCTGCCCCATTGTCAGTAGCGCATTCGCTATGGGAGGTTCTTAACACTCAGTCTATTCTTCCTGATGCTCTGGCAACACTTATACGAACGTTGGTGGCATTCTTGCTCTCTGCCCTTTTTGGCATTCCCCTGGGAATTTGGCTTGGACATAAGCGGCCTCTGTATGAAAGTATGGAATTTGTCATCGACTTCTTTCGCTCCACCCCATCAGCCGCACTCTTCCCTCTCTTTCTACTACTATTTGGCATTGGTGACGTATCAAAAATCGCTGTCGCCATTTTCGCCTCCATCCTCATCATCATTTTCAACACTGCTTACGGAGTCATGAACACATCTCCAACGCGCGCGTTGGCAACAACACTGATGGGCGCGACTATAGTGCAGCGGCTTCGCTATGTTCTCTTTTGGGAAAGCCTTCCGCAGACATTCATCGGACTGAGAAATGCCATCAGCCTTGCCCTCGTCCTGATTGTCGTAACAGAAATGTTTATCGGAACAACGGTAGGCTTGGGCCACCGCATCATTGACGCACAAATCAGCTACCAGATTCCAGAAATGTACGCCATCATCCTGATAACGGGCTTATTGGGCTACGCGTTGAACTTAGCATTTCACTGTGTGGAAACTCGCTTCGTACATTGGAAACGTGCCTAGCTACTCAAAATGAATCTCGTCGACGTACTCAAGGACACGAGTCTTAAGCAATGGCCACGTATCTAAGTCCGGATCGTGATCCAAGGCCTCTTTTGCTTCATCGCGCGCGGCGGCGATCAGATCAACGTCCGCGTAGGAGCCGAGCTTGAAAGCTTCGAATCCTGACTGAGACGTTCCAAAGATATTTCCAGGGCCACGCAGTTTTAAATCCTGGTCGGCAAGAATAAACCCGTTTTGCGTTTGCGTTACCGCTTGCAGACGCCTTTTTGCCAAGTCTGAAAGCTCACCTGAAGGATGCAAGAAACAAAAGCTCTCATGCTCCCCTCGCCCAACACGTCCGCGTAGTTGGTGCAGCTGTGCCAAGCCAAATCGTTCAGCACCTTCGATGAACATGACGGTTGCATTTGGCACGTCCACCCCAACCTCAACCACGGTGGTCGAGATCACCATATCCAAATCACCAGCAACGAACCGTCCCATGATCTCGTCCTTTTCCGCTGTCTTCAACTTTCCGTGAAGCATGCCAATGTTGTACGCCGCAAACGGTCCGCTGTTAAACTCGCTGTACACCTCGTTGACCGATTGCACACCAAGAGCATCCGACTCTTCGATCAATGGACAAACCACAAAAATCTGTCGCCCAGCATCCATCTGCTCTTGCATCCGCTCATAAAACGTTGCCTCACGACCAACAGGCACAATGCGCGTTTCAATCGCCTTGCGTCCGGCAGGATACTCATCCAGCAACGATCGATCCAGATCACCATAAAGTACCAGCGCGAGAGAACGCGGAATCGGCGTTGCCGTCATCGAAAGTAAGTGTGGAATACCATCAGCGTCACCCTTGCGATCCTTAAGCGCCTGGCGCTGCTTCACCCCAAACCGATGCTGTTCATCAACCACAATCAGCCCGAGTCGATTGAACAACACGTCGTCAGACAAAATAGCATGCGTTCCAATAACTAAATCAATCTTTCCGTTGCGAAGCCCATCGAGCATCTGCGCCTTCGTCACTTCCTTGTCGCCTACACGTCGCTTCGTGCGCGTGAACAGCGCGATGTTCAGCTTGTTACCAAAGAGTTTCTGCAACGTGTTGGCGTGTTGCTCGGAGAGAATCTCCGTTGGTGCCAAAAGAGCCGACTGCCATGTCTCTGCCGCGGCATTCAGCGCAACCAACGCTGCTACGACCGTCTTTCCGGTTCCCACATCACCTTCAAGCAATCTATTCATCGGCTCGTCGCGCTCCATATCCTGAATAATGGCCCACACGGCCTTACGCTGAGCGTCGGTCAGCTCAAACGGCAGACTCTTCACAGCCTTTTTCACCGTCGCCTCACTAAAGGCAATCGACGGAGCCGTCTGACGCTTGAGCTCACGGCGCGCCTTGGCGTGCAGGAGCTGATGTAAGAAAAACTCATCAAACTTCAGTCGTTCCAACGCATGTTCTTGATCACGCGAGGAATCTGGAAAGTGGATATCAGAAAGCGCAACGTGTAGATCGATCAATCGATGACGCTTCCGGATTTCCTCGGGCAACCAATCCTCAATCTCAGACAGACCCTTCATGGCCGCCTCCACAACTGATCGGCGAAGCTTCTGCGTAATTGCGCCCGAGAGCGAATAGATCGGAACGATACGACCCGTATGCTTCGTCACTTTGCTGTCCCCCACGACCTCGTACACTGGATTCACGAGCGAGAGACCATAGCGATCGTCTACTTTTCCAGAGAGCGACACGAGCGTACCGGTGCGCAAGGTCTTTGTAAGAAAACCTTGATGAAACCAAACGGCTTTGATCGATCCAGTGCCATCCTCAATGATCGCCTCGGTAATGGTCATGCGCTTATTGCGACCTTTGCGATTGGCGATTGATCCAATACGTCCGCGGACGGTTGCCTTTTGGCCAGCTTTCAGATCAGAAATCGAGGCCTGCTCGGATAGATCATCGTAGCGGAACGGAAAATCAAACAAAGCATCGTGTAGCGTGGTTACGCCCATGCGCGCAAAATCGCGCGCCTTCACCGCGCCGACGCCCTTTGTATACCTGACTTCTCTCTCAAGAATAGACATGATCTGGGAGTTTAACGCATCGGGCAGAAAAAATCAAGTTGCTGACAATCACAAAACCCGCTATGAAAGCGGGGTTTGTGGCGCGCCTGGCAGGATTCGAACCTACGACTTCCAGCTCCGCAAGCTGACGCTCTATCCAACTGAGCTACAGGCGCAAAATAGGGTTTGCGCTACAACTTATACAGCCTACGGAGGGTATCTGTCAAGGTTTCTTCTTCTCGTTGAAGATTTTCAAAGGCGTATGGGAGCAAGCTGTCTCGCACCGCGTTTGGGTCAACGTCCTCCAGTGGGACGACCAGAAGTGGTTGCCAGACATTGTTAAAATCAATATACAGAAGCTTCACCTCCGGCGGTTCGTAGATGATCGAAAAGTCCTTGATCATGTTGAAGCTGTAGTACTTGTCACCAACAACAACGCCGGCATCGGTGATGTGGATGTCAATACGGTCTGGATGACGCAGGCCGTCGATGAGCATGATTACCCCCATCATCAACACAATGATTGCAAAGAGGTAGTTGGCCGAAACGATGGCGTAGATCAATAAAGCAGCGCCAACAACGCCGGCCGCAATAAACCAAACGATTGAACGCTCATGTGGCGGATATTCCCAGGTTTTCCATTCTACCTGAGACTCTCCGGCATCGATCAGTTCCTCTTCAAAGGTTTCAGGTTCCTGACGTGATTCGTCAACCATACGCCAATAGTATAGCATTTCGGGTCTTGATTTCCTAGGCGAACTAGGCTATCCTGTTGACGCTTTCCAAAGTAGGTAGCATATTGAAACGGTTGCCCATACCGGCTATAATAACTGTATGCGAGCAACTCAAAGAAAAGGAGATATCGCTGTCGCGCAGGCGGTAGCGTCATTCACAAAGATGGGATTTGATGTCCTACTACCCCTCACCGAGTCCAGCCCGTACGACCTCGTCGTAGACACACAATCTGGTCTCAAGCGAGTTCAGGTTCGCTTCACAAGTAGAAAGGAAGTTGATCTTCGCAGGATCCATTCAAACTCACAAGGATACGTAGTCAAAAAAACGAAATCTTGTGTGTACGATTGGTTATACGTACTTGACCATGAGGGAACGGAATTTCTGATAAAACAGTGCTTGGTGGGAAGACGATCAGTAACTCCACAACGTAGACACATCATATAAAACGGAGAGGTGGCTGAGCGGTCGAAGGCAACAGTCTTGAAAACTGTCGTGTCCTCACGGGCACCGAGGGTTCGAATCCCTCCCTCTCCGCCAGAGAATCGAACAATACAATCATACGGAGAGGTGCCGGAGCGGTCGAACGGGCTTCCCTGCTAAGGAAGTGTGTCCTCACGGGCACCGAGGGTTCGAATCCCTCCCTCTCCGCCAAAAAGACAGCACAAACGTGCTGTCTTTTTGTGTTTGACGCATCTACATTCAGCTGTTAGGTTGTGAGCCCAGGAGGTGGCTGTATGGCCTTGTTACGAGTAGTTATCACCGGTGGACCCGCGAGTGGCAAGACGACGGTGATGGAGGCACTCAAGGCCCGCTTCGGCGATGGACAGGACGTGGTCTTCGTGCCCGAGGCAGCGACGCTGCTGCTGACCGGCAACGTGCAGCCGCCCGGCCAGATCCCGGACCCGGTGCTGCTCTGGCCCTTCCAGCGCTCCATCTTCCGGCTGATCGTCGAGATGGAGGAAGCCTTCGCGCGGTGTGCGCAGGCTCAGGGGGCCCGGATGTTGATCTGCGATCGTGGCCGTCTCGACGGCGCTGCCTACGTGCACGATCACGGCGGCATGCCAGCGTTCAGTCGGCGCGTCATGGACGGCGGGCACGTGCCGTCTCACCGCGATGCCTACGACATCATCTTCCACCTCGAGTCGATCGCCACGCATGACCCGGAGCTCTACGTTCGTCATGCCGGCAACGAGGAGCGCTACGAGACCGACCCAGGCATAGTCGCGCAGCTCGACGCACGCACCCTCGCGGCCTGGGAAGGACACCCGCAGCTCATCCATGTCGACTGCTCGCGCGGCGTCGAAGGCAAGGTCGACCTGGTCATCCGTACCCTCGAAGAACGTCTGGCGCTCTAGATCGTCTTCCTCTCGGAAACCGCTGAACACATGTACAGCGATTCCCAGGAGGTGCGATCATCGAATCGCCAAGACCCCGAACCGGGAACGCCGGTCCGGGGTCATCGTGCTTCGAGCTGAGCTCGATAGCCGCGCTTAGCGGGGCATCTAGCCCTTGGCCAACGTATAGCGCCAAACATCTACGCCACCTTTTCTCAGGCACGCCCCAGCCGCCTGCATCGTCGAACCCGTTGTCCAAACATCATCGACGAGCAGGACTCGTTCGACCTCGACGTTGGACAGCATGAACGGGTTTTTCTTGATCAACTCACGCCGTTTCTGCGTTGTCTGTCGCGCTTGCTGTTTCGTGTACATCGTGCGCGCAAGAAGTTGCCTCACAGGTACGCCGACTTGATCACGAACCCACTGTGCCACAACCTCCGCTTGATCAAACCCGCGCTGACAGGTCTTGATCGGATGTAACGGAACGTAGGTAATGGCGTCGATCTTTGTTGCGTGCACAAACGATTCGATCACCGGAGCGGCAGCATCGAGTTTCTCGCGCAGCAAATCCCACGCACTCCAGTCGTACGCGTACTTCCATGCACAAATCAGCGCTCTCGCGATTGGATCAGCATAAGCAAACGAAAACACGTGTCGCTTGCCAGACATGGCAATGGGAACATCATTCCATCGCATCTTGCATGGCACGCACAAAAGTGAACCCTCGCGCCTGCAAGAAACACAAAAGCGCGGAAACACAGCATCAAACAAAAACATACTCTCTCCTCTAGCCGTCGTTGCGAGGAGGACAACGGCCGACGAAGCAACCTTTACGCATAGATTGCTTCACCCGGCTTCGCCGGGTTCGCAACGACGGAGTGAATTATAGCGATTCACCCCAAGCAAACGAACTAATCAACCACGTATCGCCGCTTGCAACGAGGGTGAGTTCAATCTCTTGATAGCGAATCGATGTGTTTGCCGGACTGTCGATGGACTCCTCGCGCTGTGTGGTGATCACGTACGACATGCTCGTCTCTGATGCAGACACCTCTTCAATGGTGAGTACTGTTGTTGAAACACCGTAATACGCTCCCGAATCCTGCGAGCGGGCCTCGTCGGCGATGGCTTCCAACTGCGACTGCAATGAACTTGTTGCCAAGACCAAAATGTCATCGATGTTCTCATACCCAGACTCGCTCGAGAAGCTTCCGAACCGCTCTACAAACACGCGAGCGATCGTCTCAGGCTGGTCGGGCAAATCAGAAGTATCAATCGTATCGATCTCTCCGTCTCCATCTTCATCCAAACGCTCCAACTCCTCTTCTTCCAAACGTTGCTCCTCGATCACCGGTCGAGCAAAGTACCACCATAGTAATACCGCCAATCCTAGCAAAATCAGGACAGCGATGATGATCTCAATTTTGTGCTTTCGTTCCATACGAACATTCAAACTTACTTACTTGGCGCCTGAGCGCCGCCCAGGACGTCCTTCTTTGTTGGATCCATCGGCTTCTCTTCCAACTTCACCTTGGCGGCCTTTTGCTTCTTCTCTTGCTTGCCGCCAAACGATTCTTCAAACTCTTTGCGCGCACGCTCAATCTCAAGCAGCTGCTCTGGATTCGTCGTGATCAGCTGATCTTCGGTATACGAAGCAACCACTTTCACCGCCGCGTGCTTTGATCCAGCAAAGAAGATGCCCTCACCCACGGCTGCCTCAAGAAGAAGATAGCGTTCGCTTTGCGTGAGATTGAAGGTCTCGGCAATGACATCAATACCGGCTGGTGACTGCTTGAGCAGCATCTGCAGTGATGAGTTCGTTACAATTGCCTGGCCGTAGGCATTGCGCAAAAAGTCGTTCACGTCTTGGGTGATCGTCGTTACGCCAAGATAGTACTTACGCGCACGCTTCACGAGTGCGAAAATAAACTTCGCCGAGTCCTCGTGTTGCATCAGCCACCATGCCTCATCAATCGTGAGCAATCGCTTCTTGCGCTCTGAGCGAACGACGTTCCAGATGTAGTTGACAATGGTGTAAATCGCCATCGGACGCAACTCATCCTCCAAATCGCGAACCGAGAAGATCACGAGTTGGTTGTTCATCTGCACCGTTGTTGGCGAATTGAGCAGACCGGCGAATGTCCCTTCTGTATACTTTTTGAGTCGATCAACAAGATCTCCCGCTCCTTCCATTCCTTCCAAAATCTCTTGCAAGTCTTGCAAAATCGGATACTCAACGCCTTGCAAGCTCGGCAGGTCTGGCGTGATGTCTTTCTTGGCGTAAGACTCAAGAATGGCGCGATCGAGTGTGGAATCCTCCGCAGGTGTGAACCCACGCTGAGTACTTGCACCGATCGGCTGACCAATCATGATACGCAGCAGTCCTTTGATGGTAATCACCGCGCTGCGCAAAATGTCCTCGACCGACGTTCCCTCTCCAACCGCGCGCGGCAAGTCAAACGGATTAATCTTACTCTCCGACGCCAGCGACACATTCACATACGTACCACCAACAGCGTCTGACAATGTGCGGTACTCCATCTCAGGGTCGATAACGATCACGTCTGATCCCATCATCAATGAACGCAGGATCTCCAGCTTCACCGCATAACTTTTTCCCGCACCAGAGGTAGCAAACACAACCGCGTTCGCGTTTTGCAACGAGAACCGATCAAACAGAATCAGCGAGTTGTTGTGGCGATTGATTCCGTAGAGGATTCCTGAATCGCTCGTAAGGTCGGAAGAAATGAACGGGAACGACGACGCGATTGGCGAGGTACTCATGTTAAACGTAATCATGAGCTCGTCGTTTCCAAGCGGCATGGTTGAGTTGAATCCTTGTTCCGCCTGATAGAATCCTCGCTTGGTGTAAATCAACTTTGAACCGAAGATGGATTCAATCTCACCACTGCGTCGGTCGAGTTCCTCTTTGTCGTCTGCATAGACCGTAATGTAGAAACCAAATTGGAAGAAGTGCTCGATACCCTGTGTGAGGTCGTCTCGCAACTGCTCAACGTCACGCAACGCCGTCTCTTGGATCGGATCACGCGGCGCACCCTTCTCGTTGTCGGAGATGATCTGCGCCTCCAGAATACCAACCTTTTCTTTCAATTGCTTCAAAATCGTCTCAGACGGAATCGGATAAAAGAACATGCCGATGTCGATGGTTCCGTTGTAGTTGATCAGCGGCGCTCCCCAGCCGATGTTCACGTAACGTGGATACGTCACAATAAACAGCGTTCGGACAAACTTATTTCCAATACGCAAAAAGTCTGGATTGATCTGGAACGATGCCGGCGCGATCAAATCACGAACGGCGATGGTTCCTCGACGATACGCGCGCTCTTCCTCAAGCGTCTTTTTTTGATCAGCCGCCTGCAGCTGCTCGGGGGTAAGCTTCTTGGGCTCATCTCCTCCTGGCTGCTTTGGCTGCTGCTTTTGATATTGTTGGACGTCAATTGCCATATAGTGTTTACGCATTTGGACCATTTCGTTGTTGCGGGGCCCCTACGACTCGTCATCGTACGAATGAGTACGCTTCCTCGTCGTTGTCCCCGCGCCTAGAACTGGCCTCAAATGCCTAAACACTAATACTTAGAAGCCCTCTTCGACCTGTAGTTCGTTGAGATTCACAAGCTTTTGCGTATCAAAGACATCGGGGTTGTACACCGTGTAGTACAACTCGATCAGACTTTGCGTATCAAGCACCGCACTTTGCAGGCCCATGCCCGTGAGACCACCTTGAATGATGCTCACGCGTTGCATGACCTCATAACGACGCTCCTTAAACTTCTTCTCATTCAACTTCACAATGGTTGCCGGCATGATGGCCTCGGACAACTTCGACCAAAAGTTGCGCTTCTTGTCCGTTACCGGGTCGTACGGAACCACAACATAGAAACGCTTTTGCATAATTTCTCCCAAGTCCACGAGCTCGTTGACGAACCCGCGATAATCACGAATCTGCGCCTTGAGCAAATCGTTGCTAATCTCTGCCTCACGCTTTTTGAGCGCTTCCATGTACGCATCCACGTTCATCTTGCGCGACTGAATAACCACCTGGATAGGATAATCAAGTCCGTTTAAAAACTGCATGTACGACTGAACCGTCGCCTGCTGTTCTTCCTGCGACTTCAGGGCAAAGTTGATCGATGACACCATAATCACCGCCCGCAGCGTTCCATCTTTCAACACGACGGTATCTTCACGAATCTCGGCAATATCCAAATACCGCTGGGTTGGTGGGCCCGGCTTGGACTTTGCGAGCTTCTTTGATTGCATGGTTTGCTGCTTTGCCATAGATATTCCCTACTCTTCAGGCTGATAAACGCCTCCGGTATTTACGACCAACGAAATGTCGCCGAGTCGAGACTGCTCAAGCGGACGCTTGGTTGGCGGTGGTGGAGGTGGTTGTTTATCAACGTTCTTTTTCATTTGCGCTTTGATGGTTGAATCGTCGATCGTTTTGTCCCACACACGCAACATCGGCTTACGGAACGTCTGAATCATGTTGAGAATGATGAAATGAAACGGAAGGCCGTTCACCTTCGCAAAGGCGAAAATCAATCCGATGCCCAACACCGGTACGCCAAGCGCGATGATCGCCACAATGTTAAGAAAAATGCGGTAGATCAAAAACTCAGCAAGCACGGTTGCCAACATGATCAGAAACTGTCGCGCCGTAATTGGCCCGATAATCTTCGCTTCTGTATCAAGAAATTGTGGTACCACGAATTGTTGAGGCATCCGTCTACATTATAACACTAAAACTTGACCTGTGCGTTCAGGCTGACAATCGCTTGCAGTTCAGCTGGGCTCAAGCTCTCCTGCCCCTGATTGCGGCGTGAAGATGCTACTTCTGCTACCGAACTTCCCGCATGCAGACCCTCTTGGACCATCTGCAGATAGAGTTGATTAATCGGGCTCTTACGCCATGCAGCCACACCAGCGATTCGTTCTTCGTAGTCTGTGTCTTCCAGAAGCGCCAATGTGTCCATCACCTTGCGTGCCCCTTCAGCAGGATCGGAGGCAAGACGACGGAAGTCAGCAATCGTCATGGTGCCGAGCTCCTCAACCGGCCCAACAAGCGTGGGCGTAAACTTCACGTCTGTCACTTTCGTTTTCTCCTTTGGTGCTGGCTTTGGTGGAACAGATGGCTTGCTCAGCTTTACCTTTGCCTTGGATGGGCGATCCTTCTGCTTTGCTTCCTTCTCCGCCTGAACATTAACTTTGCTGTGTTGTGCGGCGAGCTCCTCGTCCTTTGTGCGAGCAGCACTCACGCGTGCGCCAGGAAGCACCGGCTCAACAGATTGTTTTGACGGTGTCTTGGTCAGGGCTGCGTGACGACGATCCATGAGCTTGCGCTCTGACCCCTCCCCATCTCGAGCGTCAGCGAGAGATCCATTCCTCGGAATAGATTTCTCAGCCTTCGGCTTCGAAATGGAACCCTCGTACTCCTTCTTAAGCTTCGCCAACGGCAACATGACTGCCTGCGCCGCCTCAGCATCGAATCCGTGCAGATCTTTCAGTTGCTGATACAGCCTCCCCGTTTCCAAACGACCCCTAATCACCGCCTCGGCAAGAGATGCAGCCTTCTTTTTGGTCAGCTTTTTATTTGGTGCGTGATCGATGAGCACCGCTGTCGCCTGCTCAATCGTTTTTGGCAGCCGCTTTGACTCGATCTTTGGCGACAACTTCGCGACGGCTTGCTTATGATCTTCGACCTCCTGCTTTTCGTGATCATGAATAAGCTCGCCGGCGATAACAGGAACCTCGTCCGTAATCGCTTTTGTTGCAACCTTTGCTGGTGGTAGCGCTTTTTTGACGGCCGGCTCACTGTCATCCCGAGGAGGCGAAGCCGACGAGGGATCTTTTCGCCGAATAGATTTCTCAGCCTTCGGCTTCGAAATGGGAACCGCGGGCTCTGCCCGGTCATTCGACCGGGCAGTCGGGTCGGATGACCCGACTGGCTTAGGCTCTGGTGACGATGTTACCTCGGGTTCTGGTTCATTACCCCCACCCTGTTGATAATCCTCTGCCGCTGACAAATCGACCGTGGTCAACCAATCCAGAATCTTTTCAATCATGCCGTCCTGCAAACCAAGTCCACCAATGTTCATTGGCCGCTTCATCAACGTTGTGGTTGCATCCTTGCTCCGCTCCTTACTTAAATACCCCTTGGTTAGATACACGAACCGTTTCATCAAATGATCCGGCAAATCAAGCCCAAGCTTCTTTGCCTGATCTTGCAACAACGATGCAACCGTAATCGGATCTTCTTTAATGCGCAGCTCGGGAAAATCAGCAACCTTCGCCCCCCACTCTTTCAACTGCTTTACCATGGCGCCCTCAAGATAACTATCAAGCGGCAACAAACGATGACCAACGAGTTGAATCGCGACCGCCTTGGCATCTTCAGCAGACAGCCCAAACGCCTCCTTCACAAAGTCCGGCATTTTCGCAGCGGGCAATTTGCCGTTCATCACCGCGTCAGTCAAATCCAAAAATTCCTCCTCTCTTCCTTTTGGGAGTTTGTACTGTTCAACGATTTTATCGATAACATCGTAAAACGATGTGTCCATCAAGAAATCGCGAATCTTTTTATTCGAATGTAGATTCCGCTGCGCCATGAAGACGAGTTACGGATTATGGAGTAGTGTAACGGGACAATGACTGGAACGTTCGAAGCTTGTTCTCCATTTCTCGTGTTACATCAGCACCAGCGGCAGTAACCTCACGCTGCAGTGCCTCGGCAATCGTCGCTGCTGACTGGCGAATACGCTCCTGCATGTGTGTATCTCCAGAATCCTCTGCCTGTGCAAAAAGGTCTTTCATATTGCGAGCCGTTGTCTTGCTCACCTTGCTTTCAATCAACTTGGTCAAATCTGTACTTCCAGCCGTTGCGGAAAGATTTGCCTCAAACTTGAAGACTTGTGTTGGCTGTTCGACAACCATCTCACGGACAGACTTCTTCGCATCGTCACTATGGAACCCTCCAGCTCCGTCAACAAATCCCGTTGATGAAGCGCCCGATGTGTCGGCACTAAGATATGCCTTGTCCCACTTTCGACGTTCTTCTGTCGTTGCTGCAGCTCGAGAACCATCCTGCAAGGCCGTCATCAATGCGCCGTACGCTGCAGGATCGCTACCCTGCAACTCTGCAAGCCCACCAAGGTCCGCACCAGACGATACCAGTGCCTTTGCCATTGCAGCGATCTTATTTTCATCCAGTACTGATGCACCGGAAGCATCTTCGGTACTCAGATGATCTACGGTCAGCTCGTGCAGCTTAAGCTGATCATTCTGAATCGCTTGTCCGATCGCCGTGGAGGACTCCACCCGTTCGCGTACGCGATTACCAGCTGAATCCAGAACTGGATTGCCGTCGTCATCCGTTGCCCAACCAGCGTACTGAACAAGATCATCAAACTCCGCTCCTTCACCACGCGCCGCACGCTTGACCTTCGCGTCAACACCACCCTTACCCATTGCTGCCTGCTGGAGGGCGGACTCGCGGATGAGATTGTTGTCCTTATCGTAGTACTCACGCATGGTGTGGCCGGCCAATGCCTGAAGAACCTCTTCATTTTGCATGTCCTCCTCGGAGAGCATGGAGAGCTTGAAGTCGTCGCCCATCTCCCCAATGAAGTCACCAATCTCCTCAGCGCTACCCATTGCACGAAGGTTGCCGGCTTTCGCTTTATTGACTTCCGCCTTCTTATCCGCAAGCAACGCCTTCCCGTAATCACTATCAGCCCATGTGAGAGCGTGACCCATCTTCTCGTCGTACAGCTCACGCTGACGCTGCTCGATCCAAGCCTCACGCTCTTCGTCATTCTCAAACTGATCTGCACGACTGTCTGCCTCACGCTTCGCTGTCTCCTCAGTTACATCCTTGAGCTCGCTGCGCATCTTCTTATCAGTAAGCAAGTCTTGGAAGTTTGCCTCCTGCTCGTAGCGATCCGACAGCATGAATGCGTCGCCCGGATCGCCAACGCCCATCATGTCGTTGATGCGTTCGCGGCGGCCCTTGCTCTGTGCCCGCTCCATTCCTACCTCTCGTGCCTTGTCGACCACAGCAGCAGATTCGGTTTCTACACGACCACCAAGTCCACGGACCAGTCGTCCTGCCGCGCGTCCACCGATCACACCGCTTTTCTCCAGGTCACCACCAACACGTTGAATATTTCTTCCTATCGTTTCACCAATGCCAGTACGGGCCAAGACTTGCCGTCCGCCGAACTTAACCCCTGCTTTTCCAGCTCTGTAGCCCAACGTCGCAGGCATCGTGGCAGCGTTTTTCACCAATGTCTTTCCCGTCTTTTCGTTGATCATGCTACCAGCAAATCCTCCCAGCGAACTCGCCGATGAGCTGGCCGCCTGGAACCCGGCCATAATAATGACCATTGCTAAGAATAGGCTGAGTAATTGTTCAATACCAAGCGCTTCGGAAAGCAAGGTTGGGACGTCCTCCGTCCCCTCCGTCGGGAATCCTTCCGAAGAGGCTATGGATCCTTCTGCCGCCGAAGCAAGGGCGAGCCACAAGAAGAAGGTCAAAATCGGACCAAGAGCGACGGCACCAATGAGTTTCTTCCACCACTCTTCAGCTGGACCGCCGGCCTTAGGAACAACGGATTTGATTCCACTCAAGAAAAATGCCGCCGGTGACATGATGGTGAGCACCCAGATGATGACAATGCGGTAAATGAAAACGATTGCTAGCAGGACCATCACCGCAAACACTGCAATCAAGAAAATCAACGTGGCGTAGGAAGTCGCAAGGTACCCAAGATCATTAAGAGCTGAGGCGCCTGCCTCAAAATCGTTACTCGCTTCTATGTTTTCCGTGTTCAACGCAAAGAAATCCGTCAGCTGGAACATGTTGGTGAAGTTTCCAGCGGCAATGTCTCGCAGGGCATTTACGAAGGTAAACATGACCACCTGCCCCATGTCGACAATCAGCAATGTAATCGTACGACTGAAGTTTACGGCAATGACCGCAATGAAGAGTCGCGGCAGCTGCTGCTCCCACCCTTTATCGCCGTAGCCGATGATCGTGCGAATCGCGATGACAAGCAAAATGACAATCACGAACATGTTCACCACGTCGCGCACAAGCGGCCAACCGATGTCGATGAGGTTACTGTCAGCGAATCCGTTGTAACCAAGGATCGGGATGATCACCATTCCCAAAACAAGCACCAACAACTTTCCAACCGCGTACCCGATGGCGTTGATGATGAACGCAAGGAAGAAGGTGAGGATGTGGAAAATGGTGGCAACGCTCGACGCGATAGTCTCTTCAAATCCATCCGCGTGCGCAGGGAATGCCGCGAGAAACGCAAACACAACCGCAAGCGTTCCAATCGTATAAACGCGGTTGGTTTTGAGCCACTTTGTGCATCGTTTCAGGTGGTGGCGAACCGTTGGCATATGTACACAAAGTATACCATAGGGTGCACGAAGACGGGGCGTATTTACACACGCCCCGTCACGGTGTAGGGACACGGCATGCCGTGTCCCTACGGGTCACCAAACCATCTCGGCCTCGCAGCCATCGACCACGCCAGACGTCTTGTGGTAGACGTCCACGTCGATCGACTCGGTGTCGCTGTCGCACGTCACGTGCGCGCTCCAGGTCCCGACCAGCTCGTCGTCGTCCTCGCTGCTGGACGTAGAGGTACAACCCCAGTAGTCGCTGCCGCCATCCTCGTACTGGAACGTGATGTTGGCACGAGCCTTGGTGTCATCGTCGTCGAGCTCGAAGGTATCGCTGATGCTCTGCGCGTCGGTCACCGAGGACTCGATGTCCCAGCCACTGTAGCTGTCGCCATCCTGTTCGATCTCCACTTCCAGGGTGATGGTCGCAGCCGTAGCGCTGTACGGAACCTCCCAAGAGATCGTCAGCTCACAGCTCTCGTCCTCCTCCGGCGTGTCACCGGTGTCCTCGTCGTCGGGATCCTCCTGCGGATCTTCGTCTTCTTCCTCCTCGGACGGCTCGGACTCGTCGTCCGGAACCTCCTCTTCCTCCTCATCGTCCTGGTGATCGTCGTTGCCACCAGCTGCCGTGAACGTGGCTTCCGGGCCACCGCACGTGGTCACGCTCGTGGCGTGCAGGCACGAACTGTCCGTAGCGCAGTCGCCGACCTTCTCCTGAACGATCTCCACAGTGCCGTCGTCGACCTGCATGAGCTCGCGCCCGTACAGATCCAGCATGAGGAAGGTGTCGTAGTCGTAGATCGGCATGGCGACCCCATCGGCGACGAAGTAGACGTCCGAGGTGCTCGCCTCCGTGACGATGGTGCCGTCGCGGAAGGTTGCGTAGTCGCTGTGCTGCGGGTAGTCGTGCAGCACATGCTCGTCGTCCAGGTCGTCGTGGGTACTCGCGATGATGCCCCAGCTCTTGAGCGTGGTCTGCCAGTCGGTGTGACGCACGCGCTTGGCGTAGCGATCGTCGTCGTCCTCGCTGCCCACCAGCAGCCACACGTCGCCGTCGTAGGCACCGCGGATGTCGGTCTCGTGGACGATCGAGTCACCACTGCCGTAGCAGTCCAACTCCTCGTCATCGATGATCATCACGTCATCGAAGTCGAAGTTGTAGCTCCAGAACACGTCCTCGTTGTCGACGTGGTGCGCCGCCCCGTCTGAGAGGAGGTAGACCTTGGCGTCCGTGGGCGTCTTGATGAGCGAACCATCGGGGTGCCACAGGGGTGTCGCGAGCTGCGACGTGTAGACGTGCCCATCGTAGAGCCCGCAGGTGAACTCGTGCACCGACAGCGTGGTGTCCGCGCCGGTGGCGCTGTCGTGGACGTTGATGGACAGACCATCGATGGACGTGCCATCCGAGGCATCCTCGTCGGCCTCACCTTCGTGACGACCGATGTGGACGTGGTCGCCCGTCGAGTCGCCCGTCGTCCCCTCCAGAGCGATGAGCTGACCCGCGGCGACCGGCTCGCCGTGCTCGATCAGCGTCTCGCTCAAGTGCCCGAGCACGATGTAGGTTCCGTCGCCCAGATCGATGTTGATGTGGGTGCCGAAGCCGTCCGTGCTCTCGTGCACGTAGGCCGTGCCGGAGATGGGCGCGAAGACGCTGTCGTCGACATCGTTGGGCGTGTCCAGGTCGAGGTCGAAGTAGGTCGAGGTGTAGTCGTGCGAGTAGTCGTCGCCCACGCCCTGCACGCACTGGCTCTGGTAGCCGGCGGTGAAGGGCATGTTGATGGTGACCGTGTCGCGACCTCCGCCCACTCCCGGATCCTCCTGCAGGCTGTCGAAGCCGAGGCTGCAGCCCGAGGTCAGAGACCCGAGTGCCGCGAGCGCAGCACCCCACGCCAAGATGTTGAGGATGCCGAGTGCCTTCTTGAGGAGCGTCATAATGACTCCAAATTGTCTAGGTGCAGTGAGAGACGCGATCAGGATGATCAGCGGCCTCTTTTTCCGTGGGAGTCTCGCAGCGGCGAGGATAGAAAAAGTGAACGTTGAACGTCTTGATCGGTGATCCATGTGGGGCAAGCATCTGCTCGCCCCATGAAGGACGTACATGGATCTATCAACCTCTACTCCCCATAGAAGTCTTGTAACTCGTCTTCTCTTTTTTGGGTAACTGACGAGCGGGACCTATTCGCAGACCAGGACGACGATAGACAGACGACAAATGATCTCTCTCCTCATTTGTGTCATCTGTTGTCTCAAACGGGCCAGTGCACGAATGTTTTGATGGGATCTAGCCATCCCTACATCCATTGCCTCACATCCACAGATCACAAACAAGAGTGGTTTTAGCCAATTTTGGCATTTTGGTGTCGGTGCGTTCCGACAGGTACTACAAAACCAAAGAGACCACCGACCCGATACCTGTCGACGGCCTCCGACACCTCGTGGGGATAAATGTGTCTCAACAACCGCTAAAACCAGAATACGCCACTCGGTGGCGTATTCTGGTTTGATAAAATATAGGCACCTCCCCAATTGATTCATAAATCGCAACTATGCGGAACGTCGAATTTGTAAACGGGGAGTTTTATCACATCTATAATCGTGGGGTAGAAAAGAGGAATATCTTCTTGGACGTGGCTGACAGGCAGCGTTTCGCATCATATTTCTCGCTTTTCAATGTCCTCAATCGATCGAACCAATCGTTAGAAAAGAAAGTGCGTTGCCGGATTGTCGACGATCGCGCCCTCATCAAGCTACATAGCTTCTGCCTGATGAACAATCACTACCACCTCCTTGTCAGCCAAACGATACGAAATGGCATCTCAAAATTCATGCATCGGTTGTCGATGGGGTACGCGCACTACTTCAACAAAAAATACGAACGATCCGGAAGCTTGTTTGAAAGTGCCTACAAAATTAAACACGTGGACTCCACTGCTTATCTTCTGCAGACATCGGCATACATCCATTTCAATCCGTTCGAACTTACTTCTGGTGATCATCAAGATTTCATTTACCGATATCCTTGGTCTTCCTTCTACAAATACGGACACAACGAAACGCAAAATTTTCTCGTGACGGACCCAATCCTGTCTCACTTTCAAAATCATGACGACTACAAAGCATTCGTCTTCTCGAGACTAAAAGAGCATAAAGATAATACGCCACCGGGTGGCGTATTATAAGCCAAAAGCCTTGACAAAATGCCTATTTTGTGGTATGATTATATTCCTGAAACAGTACGAAATCTCCTCCATTCCTGCCCCGGATAGAATCGTGAACAAACTCCTCTCCCTCGCCAGCAAGAACCTCGGTACGATCGCCATGGTGATGCAGTTCGCCTGCCTGCTCCTGGGCAACCCGTCCCAGATCATGCAGATCATCGAGCAGCAGTCGTCGGTCCAGATCTCGATCCCCTACCTGAGCCTCATCATGGGCTCCAGCCTCGCCTGGCTGATGTACGGGATCAAGATCAAGGACAAGCCGATGATGTACTCGACGAGCATCGGGTCGACCATGACCTTCATCCTGCTCATCGTGACGCTGATCTACCGCTGATCTACCTCAACTTCAACCCCAACCGTCAGGACCACGCACTCGCGTGGTCTTCGACTTTCTGTAAGCACATTCCCCGCCGCCTGGAGCACCAGGGGCGGGGTCGGTTTACGCTACGAACGCGCTACGGTTCGTCGATCGTCGGGATGCGGCCGTAGGGCGTGGTCAGCACGAAGTCGAGCGTTCGCTCGTCACTCTGGTAATGCGCAGGCAGCGTTGTCCTATCCAGCTCGCGGAACGGATTCGGGCTGCCGCCTGCCTCCCAGTCAGCGAGGAACGCTTCGATGCGCTCTTGGTCGGGACCATCTCCGGCGTCGGCCGCCTCGAGCTTCTGGATGAACGCGTCGGTGAACTGCGGCGTCGCGACCATCACCTGCTCAGTACCGGTCGTGGACAGGGCGTTCGCCTCGACCGTCCCGGAACGATAGCCGCACGGGTCGCTGGGCAGGAGACATTCGCGCAGACGCTGCTGCTCACTCGACCGCCACTGGCCAGTCTCCACGTCGAAGTAAATCCAGCAGTCATCACCGAACCTCCTCTGGCACGCCTCGTACTCCCGCTGCGCGACCGCCTCGGGGGGTGAAATCGCATCACGAAAGGCGTCGACCGTGATGCCGTCGCGCTCAGGGCAGTCCGGTCCGGTGGGATCGTTCACACAGCGTTCGACCAACGCGTCGAGTTGCGCCAGTTCCTCCTGCGTGCGAGCATCGTGCTGACGCTGAACCTGCACCGCCAGCAGCACGGCAGCGACACCGACGATGGTCGTGATCACGGCGCCCTGACGACTCGGAATCGGCCATCCACGCTCGCGCCACCACTCGGGCGTCTCGTACACCGGCTTCTTCCACCAGTGCATCCCCGGCACGCCGGGCATGATCGCTGGCCCCGCTTCGTCAGCACCGGGCGCCTTGCTCGGGTCGCCGTAGACGCCACTGAGTCCACCGCCACCCAGCTTCATCTCGTCGTGCTCGGACTTTCGATCTTGAAGACGGCTCATGAATCCTCCGCTCCTCTTCTTATCAGGTTAGCGGTCGATAGGCGTTCCGTCAAAATACGCCACCGAGTGGCGTACTGATCTGTTCACAGTTTATGCACATGTTACCCCTTGACAGGTAGCAAAAATGCTGCAAAAAGCCGCTTTTTCATTTTTTGTTCAGAAATCCTTGACAGGATGATTGACTTTTTGGCTAATCTATGCCATGCTGTAAGTAGATTCGAGGAGTACGCCTGGAGGCGATCCCCGATCCCAGCACCTTGCAGAGTCCGTTCATTCGGACATGCTGAAGCAGACTTTCCCTTCT
>CAYFME010000005.1:60720-74759 GCA_964344145.1 uncultured Gammaproteobacteria bacterium | reverse complement strand
CTGACGATGCGTAAGCGCGGTTCACAACAATCGCCCCATCCTCATCCGTTGAGTTAAACAGCAGTACAACTCCACCTTCATCATCAGCAAAGAACGTTGAAACGCCAAACTCACGCGCATCGGATGCGTCTTCCGCATACACTTCAAGCGCAATCGTGTCCTCGGCAACATAATCGAGGTTATCTTCAGAGGTCGCATGCTTCACGCCTTCAGACGGATAAAAGATGTACTTATGATATAGGTCGTCGATCAAAACGCCTTGCGGATGGGTCGATAACCCGGTCCGATCTTCGATCTCTTCGAACTCCAAACCGTCATAGGTGACGATCAGTGGCGCGTCTTCTCCAGGCGCAAACATAAGAGCCTCGGCTCGGTCTTCATATGCCAAGATCAACTTCTCATCATCCTGATAGGTCACCATCGGGTTAGATGCATAGTCCGCGCGCATTCCTTCGTCCAAGGTGAAAAGAAATTCATTTTCCTGGATCTTGTCATCGATTTCTTCCGGCTCCCCACCCTCATCTTCAGCGATCTCTTCAACGATCGTTTCGACCGCTTCGTCATCGGCCTGCAGCCATAAGACGGCGAAGGCGTTGATACCGACCGCAAATACGATCACGATACCGATGAGTAAACCGAATCCTGTCTTTTTCATAAGCTAGTTAAAAAATACCGGTTGATAGTATTGGATAAGCATCCACAAAATTGCTCCCTCGAGCATCAAACTGATGAGCGTCTCGTACCAAATCGTCTTTCCATGTCCTCGCCCGAAGAATCCTAGGCCGATGATCGGTAGCAGCAAAGCGTTCAACACGATCCATCCGAGGAAGGCAAACACGAGCATCGAGTGAATTGTGTATGGAGCGTTCGTGATAAACAACCAGTCGTTTTGAACGAATACCACGTACAGTCCGCCATAGAGCGCTGCGACCACAAAATGAAAAAGCAGAGCTGCGGCAAACAACTCCCCTTCTGACAACTTCTTATCTCCCCAAAGTTTTACATCGATTAGCAGTGGCAGGTTCTTTACACGTCGTGAGGTCTCCAAAATGATCGCTGGCACGGCAAGTACGAATCCAATGAGCACGCCAAGAGCTATTCCAAGCAAAATATCCATATCACGGTGCTAACAGAATAACACGTTTCGCCCCATTCGCTGGATCGCCGTCGTTCCAATCCCCTATCGCACTCATGAGCACATCAATATCGTACACGTAATCCTGCCCACGCTTCGTACCCGGATCATTCACAATAAACTGATCTTCAGTATAGCCCTTGATCACGAGCATGTGATAGAGCGGCCCATCGCCTGAGAAAAACGGATTCCCAAGCTCGCGACCTGCGGCTGGCACGATCACCGGCCGTCCGGCAGCGATCTCTTCTTTAATCAACTCAACGGTTGGATCTTCTTCCACGATCACCGTTAGATTGTAGAACAAGTCAATAAACTGTCGCGTCTCGTCTGCCGTTGTATCGAGATAGTCGCCGAACAGATCGTTTTGAAAATCTACCAGCTCCCAAATCGCCTCATCGGCGTCGTTTGGATTGATGAGTCCCGATGGCTCGCCTTGGTAATACATGTACACCATGTACGCCGACGCCTCCTCGCATGCCTCCTGATACGGCAGGTCCCAGTTGGCAAACGGCGCTTGTGGAGTGAATGGTACGGCTAGATTGAATGTTGTAGGAAGGGTTGAGTCGGATGTCGGAGATGCGTCATCTGTTGCGTCGACAGACTCGTCGGAAGGCTCATCCTCGACACCTTCCTCAGACTCGACCTCCCCCTGCCCCTCCATAACTGGAGGGGTGACGCCTTCATCCTCCTCCTCGATCTCTGATCCGCCGCTATCCGCTTGCGATCCGCTGTCATCTATCACCTCCTCATACGTCACCTCCTCAACCTCTACGCGCACAACTTCCTCCTCGCCAGCGCCCATCCACCACCAAATCGCCGCTCCCGCAGCGAGGATGACGACGAGTTTGATTATTCCTTTAAGCATAGCCCTTGATCAGAATCCCAAGTGCCTCCTGTGACAGCGCAGAGCAACTCTTCGTCGTCCGACTCCACCAGCTCAACGCCGCGAATCTTTTGAATAACATACAAAACCGACGCGATCAACAAAACCGCCAGCATCAAATACACTTGCCAACGCTGGAGTTCCTTACCCTGCTTCTTTTTCCAACCCAACATATCACGACCCGACCGCCCAATTTCTTAACATCCACGTTGCGCGCACATCATCTTCATTATACTCAATCACATCTTTGAGCGCGCTCTCATCGCCGTTGTCCAAAAACTCCTGATACCACAGCACCGAGTTCTGTCCGGACGCCTCTGGATGACGCCAGGCAAAGCCAAGATACTTGGCAACGTCCTTCAAAGAGTAAAACGACAGCGGGAAAATGACCGACTCGCGCAAACGCGGCAACACGTCGACCATCCGCTCTTCAAATTGTTTCGCGATACGATCTGGCACGCCGTATTTTTCGCCCAAACGACGGAACACATCCAGCTCGTACCAGCCATAGTGATACATCCGTGCGTCTGGATAGTCGTCGATGAATAGCAGAAACTCCTGCCACATCTTCCCTTCCTCCTCAGGCGTGCGCGCCAAAAACGGAATGTACTCCTCGCTATCGCCGTCCACGCGCAAGACGCCGATGAGATAGTGCAAGTCACGCAGCGGATCGCTTTCAATGTCGATGATCAGCACTGGACCGTTCTCTGGTGGCAAGTCCACCGGACCGACAAAAATGACTTCGTTGGTCTTCAATGCCTTGGCCTGTTGATGCAAAAACGCCACGCGCTCTTTTGTCACACCGGGTACAGCCTTAAGCTGCTTGTCGTCGGCCTCGGCTAAATCGGTGACCGTGTTGATCGACACCGCTTTCAGCGCATCCATCTCGCTACGCCAAATACGATTGATCAGCGAAAGATGGTCGCAGTCCTGCACTTCTTTGTAAAGCACATCAAACCATGGTGAGTTTTTGGCAGCGGACGTTAAAAACGGTTCCGGCTGATCGCCGTCCATCACGCGCTCGATGTCATCAAGCGTGAGACGATAGTCCGCGTATACTTCGTCGATCAAATAGCCTTCGATCGTTTTATCTGCGCGCATCACATAGCCCTGCACTGGTCGCACGCCTTGGATCTCCTCAAGCAGATCGGCGTAAAATGCGCCCTGGAATCGATACTCATCTTTCAGATGACGCGATCGTTTGATGTCACAGGCGACGTAGTAGTAGTCGCCGAACCTACTCTCGCCTTCCACGCGCTCGAGAATATCCGGTTCGCCAACGAGATGACCATGGATAAGCACGCCACGGTAGATCGTCTCAACACCCTCACGCATCAACTCGAGCGTCTTTTGTGCCGCCTCATCCACGTCGGGCATGTCGACTTCTGAGACGGACCGATCAGAAAGAAGCGCGCGTTCGCGCTCTTGGATAAGTCCTTCATCTTGGAGGCGTTTGATCAATGGTGCCCGCAAATCCTCCCCTTCCTGTGCCTCGTGATAAAGCCACGTTGGACACTTCATGTATTGATAAAACGCGTGTTGCGTGATGCGTTGTGGCATAGATGGATTATAGCACGATAGAATACGCCACCCGGTGGCGTATTCTGAAAGTACGAACCGCCCGCACCACGAGGGTACGGGCGGCTTCTCTGGTCAAATGGTATTCCGGCTATTCCCGGTCTTCTACGACGACACTCGTCATCACGTCTCCAATCGCGATCTCATCCACGACGTCCATTCCTTCCGTCACCTCACCGAAGATCGAATACGCTTTTGGCAATGGAACGTCCGCCAACATGACGAAAAACTGCGAGCCGTTTGTGTTTGGTCCAGCATTGGCCATCGCCACGATACCGCGGGTGTACGTGTGATCGTCATTTAGCTCGTCTTCAAACTGGTAGCCCGGACCACCCGTTCCATTCCCGTTTGGATCTCCGCCTTGAATCACAAACCCCTCTTCACGACGATGGAATGTCAATCCATCGTAGTATCCCTCCTCCGTTAGATACACAAAGTTCGAAACCGTCAGCGGTGCCGTGTCGGCAAACAACGTAAAGACGATATCGCCCTTATCGGTCGTAATACGGATCTGCTTGTTCTCAATGCGCTGTTCTTCGAGCTGGCCTGGGAATTCGTAGGTCATAGATTCTTCTTCGATTATTGATAGCGATTCTGCCGATTCCTCCTCGATGATATCGTCCGTTGGATACCCCAGCGGATCGACCGACGTACATCCAGCACCGATCAAAACAAGGCCGAGGAAAAGATAGGTCAATTTGTTCATACAATGATTACGAAAAGCTGGACCCCTTTCGAGGTCCAGCCTTTTGTATCTTATTTTACCTGTGTCTGCAAATGCTGAATTTCTGATGCCTGACTGTTCAGTGCCCATACGCTCGTTACGAGGACCGCCGAGAGGGAGAAGACGAGGATCAGGAGGATACTCACGAGCTCGATGCTTCCAACAGGGAGATGCTCACAGCTTCCGCATGCAGCTGGTGCCTCTGGAACTGGCTCTGGGGTGTCATTCACCGGAGGAGCGGCATTCTTTCGCTTGCACGCACGTACGTGAGATGCGAGACCGCCCTTACTCTTGGCCTTGAACGAACATAATTGGCATTTTGACATAGAAAAACTCCTCCTTCGGAATTAAGATGTAGAGATTATAGCACACTCTCAAGCTCCTCACCCTCCACACAACCCGATTCATCCACAATCCACTGCCCTACGAAGAGAAAATGAACCAGCGTTTCAACATCGTCGACCAACACACGTGCCTCGTGCTCGAGCTCAGAGCGCTCCGTAACGTTTCCATGGCCGATAATACCCCCGCAGCCACCAATCTCAACCTTATCGGGCAACTCGAGAACGTAGCCATCCTCATCAACCACACCAACAACGATCTCATAGCCTACCGTATCAGCCGGAGCCATCTCTAAAAGCGCATCGTAGCGAGAAACAAAATCTGGAGCTTCGATCGACACCGGTGGAAAGAGTCCAAAGCTACCCAGGCGCGTCAAGGTCGTAAAGACGACCTGTTGATCAGACTCCTCAACGTTCTCAAGTAACCTCCACATGTCAATCTGCCCATCCCAGCGATAGAGTTGATATCCCTGGGCACCCGCCGCGATCAAATCGAACGTAACCACAATAGGATCCTCTGCGTGCGTGAACTCAGGTCCGATCTCGTAACGCAGCTCGCCCGTCTGCGTAACGGATACTGGATCTCCAACACGCCATTCTCCTTCAACGGTCACAACTCCATCCTCGCTGACCGTGCGCGCCTCCTCAGGCTCGGCGACGAAAAGAAACGCGATGGAGATCGCGATGATGATCACAATAGCAACGGTGGCAAAGACCTCCTGCTTTTTCATGAGTTGATTATAGCAGAAACGTTGAGCGCCAGGGCAGACTCGGAGCACTCCGGAGGGGTGTGCTACCAAGACTACCCTGGCGCAGGGATACACGAGACGACGTGGCGCGTCGTTGTAGAGGTTGGCCAACGGCCTGCTTCACGAAACGTGTTTTCCAAGAGGGTGGGTGCGGAGGGCGTCGTGGGGTTCCGGATCCGTTCGCCGGCCGTGCACGGCCGATCCGGTACGACGCACAGCTGCTCCGGAACGACACCGCAGAGCCGTTCGGATGTGGGAGGGGGGACGCATGCAGCTGTCCGATATCAACGCGATGCCTATATCGGGCCTCCGCACCCTAATACGTAGAAACGCAAAGAACGAAGAACGCGATGAGTCTATCACCGCGTTCATTATCTGTCAAGGCGTTCCCATGGCATCTCGTCGCGCCCAAATTGTCCGTAGGTCGACAAGGCCTGATACACCGGTTTTTGCAGGTCTAGCCGCTCCACAATCGCCTCTGGTCGAAAATCGAATTCTTGTTTAATAGCTTCGCTGACGTCCTCCCCTCTTCCTGTCCGCGCTTCCAAACAAACCGGCTCTTCCTCTCCGATCGCGTACGTCGCGTGCACAAGTACGTTCCCCGCCACACCGCGCGCTACAAGCTGCTTGGCGACATATCGCGCCATGTACGTCCCCGCTCTTGCAGGTCGCAGCGGATCTCGCCCAGCAAACGCTGCACCGCCGTGTGGAAGTAACCCGCCATAGGTGTCGGCGAGTACTTTTCTTCCCGAAGCTCCAGCACTTGCCATAAATCCACCCGTCTCAAACGACCCAGATGAGTTGATAAACACCTGCACGCCGTCTGCCGTTCCCAAAATCGGCTCAACAACCTGTGACAACATAGCAGATTGCATCTGCGGCTGCTCGATCTCGGGCGCGTGCTGAATGAGCAGCGTGACCGCCACGACCCGTTCACCATCCATGGTCAACTGGATCTTGCCGTCAGGTTTTAAAAAGGCAAAGGTTGGATCATGCCTGCGTAGGTCGTCCACGCGCCGCGCGAGCGCGCTTGCATACACGAGACAGCGCGGCAACATCTCACGCGTCTCCTTTGTTGCATATCCGTACACGGCGCACGTACCTTGCGCCCCACCACCCACAATGCGTCGCGCGATATCCTCGCTTGGACGCTCGATGTTTACAAACGGTTGAATGTCATCTGAGTAGCCGATCTCGCCGTAGACCTTCTGCGCAATAGCCGAGGCATCAAAGTCGGCCTTCGAGTCCACCGTACCGCCGATCATCAGCATGCCGTGCGAACCACACGCCTTCAAACTCACCCGACTTTTTGCATCTCGACGCAAATACTCATCGAGCAGCGCCTCGACAATCTGATCGCAGACTTTATCTGGATGCCCGGCCAATGGAATCTCAACGGTTTTGAGCATAGTGCGCAAGAGTAACATACGGTTATCCACATTCCAACCTTGCGTTCAGTTTTTGTTCGTGTATAATAAGAACAGATAACGAACGTATGTCTCCTCTTCCCCCTCTCACAAAGCGCCAAAAAGAAATTCTCAACTTTATTGAGAAATTCATTCAGAAAAAAGGCTACACCCCTTCGTATCGCGAGATTGCGAAAGGCTTAGGGCTCTCTTCCCCATCGACGGTGTGTCAGCACATCAAAGCACTCTGTGAAAAGGGCGTCATTAATACGGGAGACGATGGCAGTGCACGGTCGATTGAACTTGTTGAAAGTGAGGAAACGGTTTCGCCAATGAGCATCATGCTACCGCTCGCAGGATTAATTACCGCAGGTGAACCAATCGAAGCTGTTGAAGAGAATGAGGCGATTGCGATTCCGGCGAATCTCGTCGTGGACGTCGATAATTCGTACGTCCTCCAAGTACGAGGTCGATCGATGATCGAAGACGGTATCTTTGACGGAGACTTTGTTGTCATCGAGCGTAATCCGTCACCAAAAAACGGTGATATCGTGGTCGCCTTGCTCGATAACCAGTACGCAACGTTAAAACGATTTTATCGCGAAGCAAAACATGTGCGTCTCCAGCCTGCCAACAGCACCATGGAACCAATCATCGTAAAAGGAAATGTGAACATTCAAGGAATTGTTCGCGCGGTCATACGACAGTTCGGTGCCGTGTAAGTTAAAAACAATCTACGATCCCCAGCTCTCGCTGCAGAGAAGAGGCGACGTCATCTGACGATCCCCGTCTGTTCTCTGAGGATAAGAGCTGTCGGGATCCAGCTCTTCTCGCCTCAGAGTGAACTAAGAGAAGAAAGCACCCGGTCTCCTCCTCCGGGTGCTTTCTTTGACAAAAATAACAAACTTTATTCATTTCACCACCCTATGTCCTCCCTCACCATGCGTCACTACAAGTCCACTTACGCGTACCGTTCAAACAAATTCGAACGCCGCCTACGCAATCTGCACAAAAGCATGCGCACACGTCTTTCACGACGTCGCCTTAAAAAACAGCTAAAGCGATTCTATGCATACCTACCTCAATGATCCAGTCGACGTCACCGTCGACTTTGCCAATAAGCGTATTCGACCACGCGACGTGCGTTGGGATGGAAAAACGTACACCATGCAAACGGTTAACCTCGTTCACGGTGCACGAGAAGGCGCGAAACGCATCTTCTACTTCTCTGTCTCAGATGACGCCAACTTCATGAAACTCCGTTTGGATACCGAAACCTTGGAGTGGCGGCTGGTGGAGCTGTATACGGATTAAAGGGTTGCTTCGTCACTACGTTCCTCGCAATGACGACACGGAATCTCCACCGAATCGACGCTCACGCTGCTTAAACGATGCAATCGCAGCGTCCAACTCCTTCTCGCCAAAGTCTGGCCAATGACAGTCTGCAAAGTAAAACTCACTGTAAGCACTCAGCCACAAAAAGAATCCTGACAACCTTGTCTCACCCGATGTTCGAATAATCAAATCTGGTCTAGATGTGCGGCTTGTCCACAAATACGAAGCAAACATCTCTTCGTCGAGCGCCTCGGGATCAATGCCCTCGCGCAAACAACGCTTCACACCTTCAATAATCTCAGGTTGCCCTCCATAGTTAAAAAGAATATTCAACGTTCCGGCTTGTCCATTTGCCGTCTCCCGCTCAACGCGTTCGATGCCTGTTTGCAACTTCTCTGATAAATCCTCACGACGACCAATAATTTGCACCCGAACGTCGCGCTTCACAAGGTCATCGAGCTCATCAATGATCAACTGCTCCATCAAGCGCATCAAATAGCCAACCTCCTCTTTTGTGCGCTTCCAGTTCTCTGTCGAAAACGCCCAAACACTCACTTCCTTCACACCACGCTGCAAGCACCAATCAAACACATCACGAAACTGCAAATACCCCTTCCGATGTCCTTCAAGCGTTGGTAGATTCCTGGAACGAGCCCAGCGACGGTTTCCGTCGGGAATAATGGCTATATGATTCAACTCAGACATATGATCAACACTAGCACGGATAAAATCATTTTGCATATTGACTTCAACTCGTACTTTGCCTCCGTCGAGCAACAGGCAAATCCTTTTTTGCGTGGAAAAGCTATCGCGGTCGGTGGTAAGGGACGCGGATCACAACTTGAACGCACCGTTGTCACTACTGCATCTCGTGAAGCAAAAGACGTTGGCATCAAAACCGCCATGTCGAGCGTGGAAGCAAAGCGCCTTCACCCTGGCCTGAAGATGGTCTCTGGTGATCCAAAAAAGTATAGCGAGATCACCAAACGTTTCATGAACATCTTGCGACGTCATTCTGACGCCGTCGAAAAATTCAGTACCGATGAAGCATCGGCTGATCTCACGTTTGCTGCCGGTGACTATTTCGGAGCGACGATGATCGCGCAGATGATTCGTTACGAAATCGCAAAAGAGTGCGGCGAACACTGTACTGTCTCAATCGGTATCGCTCCAAATAAATTGATCGCTAAACTCGCCGCGGAATCACACAAGCCCAACGGTCTCACCGTTATCACGCCAGACACACTTCTCGATTTCGTCGCCGCACAACCGTTGGCTGCTATTTGCGGTATTGGCCCGCGCATTGAAGCACGCCTCGCCAACATGGGTGTGAACTCCGTGAAGGCATTGCGACAAGTCTCCCTTGCAGATCTACAACGTGAGTTTAAATCGTATGGCGATTGGCTCTACGCTGCTGCACGCGGTATTGGCGACGATATCGTTACTGATGAAAAAGAGGATCCAAAGTCGATTGGTCATTCATACACGTTCGCCCATGATCTAACCGAAACCATCGAAATCCAGACAAACCTCCTTGCCATGTGCGATAAAGTCGCTTGGCGTATGCGTCGAGACGGGTTCATTGCAAGACGCGTCGGCGTCTACGTACGCTACGAAGGCTTCCACGGTCGTGGTATGCAGCGGCAATTGCAAGAGCCATTTATTGACGGACTCGAACTCTTCCAGAATGTCTGGAAGCTCTTTGGACAAATCTACAATCCTGAATTTGGCATTCGACTCCTTGGCGTACGAGCAACCGATCTTGTTAAAACACACATCCCAGAGCGACTCTTTCCAAAACAAAACAAGGTCCATAGAACCCTTGAAGCACTCGATAGCCTCCAAACTCGTTACGGAGCGGGCGTTTGGGTGCGAGCATCAACGTTAAGTACCAATTTTTACGAACGTACCAGCGGCTGGCACTACGATCACGAACTCTAACGCTTCAGCTCTTCTTCAATCGCAAGCAATCGATTGTACTTCGCAAGCCGTTCGGATCGAGATAGCGAACCCGTCTTAATAAAATCCGCGTTTACCGCAACAGCAATGTCCGCAATCGTCGTATCTGCTGTCTCACCTGAACGATGAGAAACGGAAATCTTATACTTGTTCTTTTGTGCCAGAGCAATCGCCTCCATCGCCTCCGACATTGTTCCGATCTGATTTACCTTAATCAGAATCGCGTTAGCCGCCTTCATGTTAATACTCTTTTGCAAACGCTCGACGTTTGTCACCAAGTAATCATCCCCAACAAGCGCGAGCTTTTTGCCAAGACGAGCCGTTAACTCGACCCAACCGTCCCAATCATCTTGATCAAGTCCATCTTCGAGTGAAACAATCGGATATTTTTTTACCCAACGCTCCCACATCGCAATCATTTGCTTGGTGCTGAGCTTCTTGTTCTCGCGCTTCAACCAATACTTTTTCGTTTTTGGATTGTAAATCTCGGATACCGCTGGATCCATGGCAAGCATCACATCTTTGCCGGACTTGTATCCTGCTTTCTTGATCGCCTTAACGATCATCTTGAACGCATCTTCGTTCTTTTTAAACGGCACAGCATAACCTCCCTCGTCACCCTTAAGCGTCGAGTGTCCAGCAGCCTTCAGTAACCCGCCGAGTGCGTGAAAAACCTCCGAACCACAACGAATCTTCTCAGCAAACTTGCGCTGCTGTGGGACGATCATGAACTCTTGAAAATCCAAAATCCAATCTGCATGCGCTCCACCGTTGAGCACGTTCATTGTCGGTGTTGGCAACCGATACTTCTTAAACGGGAACTCATACATCTCCCGAAGATGCTGATACAACGGTACTTCGCGGACATGTGCTCCGGCGTGTGCACAGGCCATCGACACACCAAGAATCGCGTTCGCGCCAAGCTTATGCTTATTCACTGTCCCATCAAGCAACCGCATCGCATCATCGATCTTCTGCAAGTGCAGAACATCCATACCGTTGAGCTCACGGGCGATCTTCGTATTAACGTTCTTCACCGCTTTGAGTACTCCTTTTCCGCGATAACGCTTCTTGTCGCCATCACGCAGCTCTAATGCCTCGTGAATGCCGGTCGACGCTCCCGATGGAACAGACGCTGAACCGCGCGTACCGTCTTGCAACATGACAGTAACATTCAACGTTGGATTGCCGCGCGAATCAAGAATCTCATGCGCGTGAATAACATCAATAGAACTCTTCATACAAACTTATTTTAACACATCAAGTCCGGGCATTTTTCCGCCACCCAAGAAGACAAGCATCGCACCGCCACCAGTCGACAAATGCGTAAACCCCTTAGCGAGATTCTTTTTTCGCAAAAAACTGATCGTATCCCCCCCTCCAAGAATCGTCTTCACGTTCTTTTGTTTTGCCAGTGCCTTTGCTAACGCGATCGTCCCAGCCTGAGCAGCGCGCTCTTCAATAACTCCCATGGTCCCATTCCAAATAATCGTCTTCGCCTTTTCCAAATACTGCGCATACTGTTCGCGGGCTTTCGGACCTGTGTCGATCATGACGTCATTTGACCCCAATTCATCCGCCCACAGTGTTCTTGTCCCTTTTCCATCTCGAACAACCAAATCAACCGGCAAGATGAGCTTGTTCGCAAACCGCTTCATCACCTGACGTGCAAGCTTCAATTCATCAGGGCGCATCGTCTTCCCGTTCAGTTTCAACGTTCGGCGATCACGCACAGCCTGAAATGTTAACGCGATACCGCCTCCGGTCAGTACAACGTCCGCCTCAGGAGCGAGTCGTTCAATCACCGGCATCTTGGTTTTGAGCTTTATCCCTCCGATGACAAGAATGAATGGTTTATTGCGTTTTGCAGAAAGCGCTTTCACCTCCTCAACAAGCAACGGACCAGCATAACTTGGGAGTAACGTTGTGATGGCGTGAACAGACGCATGCTTTCGGTGACACGTACCAAACGCATTGTTTACATACACATCCGCCATCGATGCCCATTCTTTTGCCAACGTGCGATCGTTCTGCTCTTCCCGCGCATCGAATCGAACATTCTCAAGCACGATCACGTCGCCCCCACGCGCCCGATTGATCATCGCCTCAACGTTCGACCCCGACACACCAGATGCGAGCTTGACCTTCAATCTCCCCTCACGTTTAAACCATCTTGCAACAGGCGCCATGCTCAACGCCTTCACGCGCTTTCCGCTCGGGCGTCCGATATGCGAACAAACGATCACGACAGCGCCCTTTTTTGATAGTGCTCGCAGATAGTCCACCACCTTTTCTAGTCGCCATGCACCACCCTTTGGAATGCGGCCGTTCACCAACGGAACATTCGCATCAATACGAACAAAAACACGCTGACCGCGCTTGATGCGTGAAAGCGGGAGCGTTTTCAACTTCATACTATCCAAATAGAAGCTTCGTCAGCCACGTCTGCTTTCGGATACGTCCAGACGCAATACCGTCTAACCCAAATACATGACCAATACCTCCTGACAGGAATAAGACAAAAATCAACGCGTACACAATGTGATCATCGATCAACCCGTGCTCCGTGTTCTGTTCAAACTGCGATAGGTAGTACAGAATCATCATGATTGCCGCAAAGAATGACGCCGGTCGAACAAGTAAGCCGAGAATAAGCGCCACGCCGATCAACGTGAGCCCCCAAATGTTCAACTGGTCCACAATCGGATTGCCGGCCAAAGAGATAAACCAATCGGCGAGAGGTCCCGTTGAGCCTTGAAGATATCCAGCTGCACTCCAATCACTCATCTTTGCCAGACCAGCTCCGAAGAATACAATTCCCAATGCAACGCGCAGAATCGTCAAGACAACTGAGAACCACCTGCGGTTCGTCTGCTTGCACAATCGATCGTAGGGAGTTTGCTTACGCATAGGTTAGAACGCTTTTGCCGTAAAGAGGGCGAGCTCAGCAAGTCGGTTTGCATAGCCCCACTCGTTGTCGTACCACGCCACAATCTTCACCAAATCGCCGTCGACCACTCGTGTAAGACCAAAATCAACAACAGCTGAGTGTGGATTCCCAATAAGATCGGAGGAAACCAACGGTTCATCGGTCCAATCAACAATGCCTTTGAAGCGAGGTGTCTTAACGGCCTTTTTCATGGCCGCATGAATCTTCTCAACCGTCACCCTTTTCTTCAGGAGGAACGTCATGTCGGAAAGCGACATGGTTGGAAGCGGCACACGGATCGCCAATCCATCAAACTTGTTCTTCAGTTTTGGCAACGTTTCTGTCGTGGCGATCGCCGCACCCGTTGAAGTTGGAATCATGTTCACAGCCGCAGCTCGCGCGCGTCGAAGATCTTTGTGTGGACCATCAATAAGATTCTGCGTTGACGTATACCCGTGCACGGTTGTCATCAACGCCTTCTTTACACCAAAAGCCTGATCCATAATCGCCGTCACCGGTGCAACACAGTTCGTTGTACACGAGGCGTTGTTCACCACCCCCGGCTTGCCCTTGAGTTTCTTGTATCCAGCATTTGCTCCCAAAACATATGTCGGCACATTGCCGCCTTTTCCTGGAGCTGAAATGATCACGCGCCTCGCTCCCGCCTTCAAATGAGCGCTTGCAGCTTCCTCTGTTCGAAAAATCCCCGTCGCCTCAAGCACAATGTCCACCTTCATCTCATCCCAAGGCAGCTCGGCTGGATCGCGCTGACTCAAAACTGGAATCTTCTTTCCGCCAACGATAAGAGCCGTCTTTGTCGCACGAACAGATACGTCCCAAGTGCCGTAGTTTGTATCGTACTTCAAGAGATGTGCGAGCGTCTTTGCGTCCGTCAAATCATTAATCGCGACGACGTTGAACCCCTTCTTTCCCCATGCGGCCTTAAACGTCGAGCGGCCGATGCGACCAAAACCATTAATTGCAATCCGAGCCATAAAAA
>CAYFME010000005.1:0-60620 GCA_964344145.1 uncultured Gammaproteobacteria bacterium | reverse complement strand
TTATCCACCGATTTGCAATCGGGAGAATCCTACTACTTTCATGTTTTCACCAAGTGAGGCGATCTTGCTCTCAACAAGCTGCTGGATCGTCATATCTTCATCTTTGATGAACTTCTGATCAAGCAGACACATTTCCTCGTAGTACTTCTCGAGCTTCCCTTCCACAATCTTGTCGAGAATGTCAGCCGGTTTTCCAGTGTTCTGCTCCTTTACAATCTCTGCTTCCTTGGCAAGAACATCCTCAGGAACATCTTCGCGAGAGAGATACAGCGGCGACATTGCAGCAACGTGCATAGCGATGTCATTTGCCAACTCGATAAAGGCTTCATTGCGAGCAACGAAGTCCGTTTCACAGGCGATCTTTACCATCGCTCCGATCTTTCCGTTTCCGTGGCTGTAGCAGTGAACGCGACCTTCGGTGGTTTCACGATCTGCTTTCTTTGCTGCACGTGCCCCCCCTGCCTTTCGCAGAATCTCTGCCGCCTTGTCAAAATCACCGTCTGCTTCCGTCAATGCTTTCTTTGCATGCATCAATCCGACGCCAGTCATTTTTCGAAGTTTGTTTACGTCTGCTGCACTAATGCTCATACATGTACAATTAGTTTTTCTTGGCACGAGCGGAGCCGACCTTTACGGCATCCATAACGAGCTTGCCCATAAGCGTGAGTGAACTCATTGCATCGTCGTTTGCAGGGATGACAACGTCAGCCATCTTTGGATTGACGTTTGTGTCACACAGGGCAAACACTTTCACGCCGGTCTTGCTTGCCTCGGCAACAGCTGTTTTGTCGTGACGCATGTCAAAGACGAATACAGCTTCTGGCAACTTGGTGAGCGTAGTCAAACCACCGATCTTTTCATCAAGCTCATCAATCTTGCGATCGAACTGCAACTGCTCAAGCTTGGTGTACTTACGCAACTCACCCTTCTCGCGCTTGTCTTGCAAGTCGAGAAATTCCTTCACAAGCTTTCGAATCTCTTCGAAGTTTGTGAACGTTCCGCCGAGCCAGCGACCGCTGACAAATGGCATACCACATTCGGTTGCATACTTCTCAACCATGTCCTGCACCTGTGGCTTGGTACCAATGAACATAATTTTCCCTCCCTTTGCGACGATCTCTTCGATCTCGCCCATTGCTTTTTCAAGCTGAGCTTTCGTTTGTTCAATGTCGATGACATGAACGCCTTTGCGAACGCCGAAGATATACTGGCGCATCGCAGGATGCCATCGCGAGGTGCGATGACCAAAGTGGACACCGGCCTTCAACAGGTCGGTCAAAGTTGGCATTGCCATAGATTAGTCCTTTTAGTCGTCGGCTTGAACACATGGGCCCGCGCTTCAACGAAACGAGGGAGGAGCCATCTGCATCGCTTCAAACCTGAGATATTAAGTAGATTTGCGATGGCGAAAGTCTACAAAAAACAGCCATTTCTGTCAATGGATGCAGGAACGGGGACCCAGCGTAGATGCCGGGCCCCCGTCGGGGAGCGGAGCGGTCAGGTGCCTAGGGCACCGTGATGGTCATGTTGTGGCCGTCCTCGTAGTCGAACTCCGTGACCTCGACGCCGTCCCAGGTGAAGGAGACGTCGGAGCAGGTGTTCGTGCCGTCGAAGTAGACCGCGGAGCCCTGGCTCGAGCAGGAGTAGACCATGTCGTCGCTGTCGTTGGAGCTGCCGTTGTCGGCGTTGAACTCCACGACGGCGCCGGTGGGGGCGTGGTAGCACCCGCAGGCCTCGTCCGTGTCCTCGGCGCTGGCCACGTGACTGTCACTCTGGTTGATCCAGGTGCTGAAGTCGTAGTTGTAGTCGTCCCAGGCGTAGAGGTACCAGGTGCCGCTGTTGGACACGGGGGTCCCGCAGTAGTTGTGGTAGTCGTAGTCCGGGTTGACCGTGGCGTCCTCGTCGTTGCAGTCGTCGATGCCCGCGTAGTAGCCGTCGCCGTCGGAGTCGGTGCTCTCGCAGGACTCGTCGAGGGTGGCGTCGGTGTCGTCGCAGTCGTCGGCGTTGTCGACGTAGCCGCTGGGCTGGTCGCAGGCGGTCGTGCTGTCGGCGGGGTCGCCGGAGCCGTCACCGTCCGCGTCCGCGTACCAGGTCGACGCGTCGGTGGCGTCGTCCTCGTCCACGGTGCCGTCGCAGTCGTTGTCGACGTCGTCGCAGGTCTCGGTGGCACCGGGGTAGGCGCTGGCGTCGTTGTCGTCGCAGTCCTCGGTGTCGTCGCTGCCGTCGCCGTCGTTGTCGACGGGCTCGGGCGTGGCGGTGTCGTCCGAGGGGCTGGCGGTGTCGTCGCTGCCGTCGCCGGTGTCCGCGGTGTCCGAGAACTCACCGGTGTCGAAGACGCCGGAGTCGTCCGAGGGGCTGGCGGTGTCGTCGCTGCCGTCGTCCTCGTCGCCGCCGTAGAGCTCCTCGCAGGCCAGGGCGGCCGCGGTGGTGCCGTCGTCCGTGGCCCAGAAGTAGCCGTCGACGCCGTCGACCTCGACCTTGTAGCAGGCGCCGTCGCCGTAGTCGGTCACGCAGATGTAGGTGCCGTCGTCGACGCCGTAGCCGCTCAGGTCGATGCCGGAGGAGGACTCCCAGGTCGCGGCGTCGCCGCAGAGGCTGGGGTTGTCATCCTCGAAGCAGCCGGTGGCGAGCATGGCGGTGGGAACGGACAGGCCCAGCAGGGCCATCAGGGTGCGCTTCATGGGTTCTCCCGAAGTGCGAGTGATGGGCAGGACGCCCGGTGGCCCGGCAAGCCGGACCGTGGGCAGGTGCCCAGTGAAAAGGATGGTTTCGTCTAGTCAGCTGGGGTATCCCGGCCTTTGAACGAACGTCGTAGAGTAGCAAAAAAGGCCTATTCTGTCAAGCATTTAGGAGGAAAAAAGCATCAAAAGCTTATTAATACGCATAATTAGCAAAAAAGTAACAAAACAAGCGCTAAAAAGCGCGTAGATGCAGGAACGGGGACCCAGTCGAGCAGATTGCTCAGTCGGGCCCCCGTCAGGGAGCGGAAGAGGTCCGAGGTGGACGACTAGTTGACGTAGCCGTCGCAGCCCTCGTCCCAGTAGGACGTGCCGTCGCCGGTCGACCAGCCGGTGGAGCTGACGCTCTTCTCCACGCCGTCGACGTAGAGGGTACCGGTCCAGTCGCACTGGCAGAGGTCGTCCCCGTCGTACAGCGTACCGCTGCCGTCGGAGTCCTCGCAGCTGCCGGCGTTGTAGGCGGCGTACCACGGGGAGGAGTCGAGCTCCACGTTGACCTTCAGGGAGCCACTGGTCCACTCGATGCAGCCGGTGGCCACGCCGTCTCCGTCATCGTCGGTCGCCAGCGGGTTGCCGCTGCCCCACTTGGAGCTCTGCGGGGTGATGCCCCACAGCTCCACGACGCCCGCCGAGCTCTCGTAGCTAACCTCCACCTCGTCCGAGGCGCAGTCACTGCTCGAGCCGCCGCCGGTGTCCTCGTCGCCGCTGCCGGAGCAGTCGGTGGTCAGGGCCGGATCGGAGTCGTCGCAGTCGTCGCTGTTGCCGACGAAGCCCGTGGGCACGTCGCAGTCGCTGGTGGAGATGCTCGCGTCGCCGTAGCCGTCGCCGTCGCCGTCGCGGTACCAGATGGTCTGGTCCACGGCGTCCTCGTCGATGCTGCTGTCGCAGTCGTTGTCGAGGCCGTCGCACAGCTCGGGCGCGCCGGGGTAGACGGAGGCGTCGTTGTCGTCGCAGTCGTCGTCGGCGCTGAAGCCGTCGCTGTCCGCGTCGACCTCGGCCGGCTCGCCGGTGTCGTCGGTGTCCTCGCCGTCGGCGGGGGTGCCCGCGTCGGCGAACTCGGAGCCGTCGTCGGAGCTGGCCGCAGCGGTGTCGTCACCGACGACCGCCTCGGTCGGGTGCGGCCCGCAGGCCACGGCGAAGGCGGTCAGGGCCGCCAGGAGCAGGGTACGCATGGGTCCTCCAGAGGGGGAATCGGGATGCCTCCCGAGTAGGATGGCCCTCGGTGGGCCGAGGGGATGCGTCGGTGGGCACTTTTTCAGCCACTTCCTGACGCCGCACAGTATCAAAAAAACGGGATTTTGTCAAGTATATCAACATAATAAACAAAAAAGACCCAAAAATTGGGTCCTTTTTGGAGCCGCTGGGCGGACTTGAACCGCCGACCTCTACTTTACGAAAGTATTGCTCTACCAACTGAGCTACAGCGGCATTTCGGGCCTTTTATATCACGCTATCTTGCTGCACGCAATGCTCAGCCTCCCCCTGCCCCTCCATAACTGGAGGGGTGACACGTGAAGTCTCTCCCCCAGCCATGGGGGAGCCGGAGGGGGCTATGTATTTAACGAACCAGCTGAACAAACAACGGATGCTCGGCAATATAATCGTCCAAAATCTCACTTAATGGTTCCTTTTTTACCAGTATCTCCTGCAATGCAACACTTAGCCGCTCGTCTTCCTCCAAAAACGTCACGTCATACACACGCAACAAGACAAACGCTTGATCAAGCTCAATAATCGCCGTTTCCTCTATCTCCAACTCCCAAACCGCTTCATAGCCCTTCGGCAGCTCCTCACGCTCCAAGTACCCCAACCAACCACTGAGCTCCGCTGTCGCTCCCTGTGAATATTGCAAAGCGAGGTCTGCGAAGGCAATGCCAATATCTTCGTGTTGCGATTGCAATGCCAGAATCTCATCGTACGCACCAGACTGATACTCTGACGAAGCGTAGAGTTCTGCCTCCAATGTCTGCTCCAGCAGCAGTGGCTCGGCAAGGTATCGTTCATACTCACGGTGCGACCAACCAAGAGCATCAAGCATCTGTGCATCGATCTTCTCAACCATTGCAGCCAACTCCTGATCATCAACCGTCACGCCAACCTCTGCGGCAAGACCACGAATGTAGGCACGTCGCACCGACGTCTCAAGGGCACGATCATACGGATCATCCAAACCAGATACCTCTGCAAACCACGACAACTCGGCAAGGTCTCGCATCCACACCACCTCATCCATCACAAACGCCCCCGGCAGTGGCACGACCCGCAGCGCCGTGCGCATCAGGGATCCATACGCATGCAAGATGTATGCGCTATACCACAACCAGACAGCTAGTGCCGCAACCAAAACAAGACCACCGAGTGCGGCCATAGATCGAACGCGCATCGTTGCACGCTCCTCCCTTGGCTGACTTTTTTCAACACGCATACTTACTCTCCCTCTTTTTCCAAACCATCAAATGTCACCGGATCAAAGAAATACAGGAACCACCGTGCCGGATTCGAGAATGAAATTTCTTCGCTCTGCTGCGATCCGCTTTCTGATCCGCTGTGATCATCTCCATCCTGAATCACATATACCGTCTCCCCTTCACGTCCAAGCCCCTGCTTTGTACGGGCCTCTGACTCCAAATAATATTCACTGGACAACTGTTCAATCAGCGCCAGCGTATCAAGTTGATCTTGCTCCAGCTGTTCTTTCTCATCTTGCAGAAGAGCGATCTCATGCTCGATCTGGATGTTGCCAACATATTCACGGCCAAACGCAATGAGCAAGAAAAATAGAATCAAAACATTCACAACAACAAACAATCTCGCCTTCTTTGCCTTTTGCGTTGTACGCGCTGCGCTCATGTCGTTTTACTTAGTTTGCGCAATTCAATGAGAAGCTTCTTTAGCTGCTTTGGTCGTCGAACCCCTTCTAACTCAACGTCGTACGTATGCGATGATTTTGTCTCAATCCATACCGTGGCAAAGCGCAGTACTTTCGCGCCAATCGTATCCCGACGCAGATGAATCTTTCTGATCTTTCTGTGCGTGATCTCGTGGACCTCGTGTGCGGTCCAGCTCAGTTGATCAACGTCGATGATGCGTCGGTCCGTCACCACCCACATCGTGTGATACCACATGTGCCACTCTCGCAATGCATAGAGGATACCACTTGCGCAACATCCAACAAAGACCAAAAGGCCGATTGGCCCGAAGGCAAGTAGCGGGAAGAAAAAGAAAAATGGAATGAGAATCCACGCGCCGATGAGAATAAGTCGCGGCGCTTGCGAGAGCCAACTCCGTCGCACGATGGCGACGACCTCCTCGTCCGCTGCGAGCTCGAGTGCTGGAGCTTTTGATCTCATACCTCTTGTGCTTGACGTCTTCGGAGTGCACGCACCGCCGCCTCACGATCACTCCAAGACGCTTTGCGCCCACCTGCCACTGCCATAACCGTTTCCGAACCCTTCCCTGTCAGCACAACGACATCGTCTTTCTGTGCAATATCAATCGCGTACTGCACCGCCTCCATGCGATCGTCGATCAAGATCAGATCGTCTCCTTCCTTCTTACCAACAGCGCGCGCGCCCTCTGCCACAGCTTCGATAATCGCGCGTGGATCTTCATCATAAGGGTCTTCGTTGGTCACGATAACAATGTCGTCCCGCTGCCCGGCCAATCGACCGATCACCTCGCGCCGAGCAACATCGCGACCACCTCCACACGATCCATGTACGCCGATAATCCGCTTCGGCTCAAGCTTGTCAATGGCATTGAGCAACGCTTCAAGCGCGTAAGGTTCGTATGCGTAATCGACGATGACCTTAAAATCTTGCCCTTCGTCGATCATCTCAAATCGTCCTGGCAGCGGTTGCAAATGCGCCATGGCCTTCATGCTCTCACGCAAACTGAATCCAAGAGCGTACACAACCGACAACGCCGCAATAGCATTCTTTTGTTCAAACGATGCGTGCAACGGAATAAGGCCATCAACGCCGTTTACCTCCACACGTCGACCGTCATCTCCCCGCGATTTCGGATCAACCACGAGCCAATCTTCTCCAGCTTCTCCATCGTTCCAAGAGAATCGCACATGACGATCGGCATCAAACGCTAAATAGAAAGGAGCGTGCGGGTCATCAACGTTAATCACCGACGTCTTTTCCATCTGCTCATTCCCGAACGTCTTGTGCTTACGGCGTGTGAGATGCTGAAAAAGCCGACCTTTCGCTGCTTTATAGTTTTCAAACCCACCATGCGACTCAATATGCTCCGGAGTGAGATTAGTAAAGAGAGCGACATCGTAGTTAATACCCAGATGACGAAACTGCACAATGCCTTGCGAGGTTGTCTCAATAAGCGCGTAACGGCATCCCGCTTTCACCATGTCACGCATCAGACGCTGTAGCACAAAGCGGCCCGGCATAGTCATCTTCATCTTGTTCTCGATTTCTCTTCCTGCAATGTAAAAGCCAGCCGTTCCGGTGTACCCAACCTTCTCACCCATTTGCTCAAGCATCTGAGCGATGAACTGTATGGTTGAGGATTTGCCGTTTGTCCCTGTCACACCGATCACGATCAAATCATTCGATGGAAAGCCGTAGACCAACGCCGAAACCCAGGCCAGCGCCCAATGATAAGGCGCTGTCATCCACGTGGGCACAAGTTGTTTTATATAATGGAGCATTACAACTTTCTGACTTCCTCGCGGAACTGCTCACCGCGATCAAACTCATTCTTAAACATGTTGAAGCTTGCCGCGCCTGGCGAGAGCAACACAATATCTCCCTTTGCCGCCAACGACTTTGCCGTTTGAACAGCCGCTTCCATGCTCGCAATGTCTTTACTAATTGGCACACGATCACCAAGCGCTTTCTCAAACAAATCGGACGCATCACCGTCAAACAAAACCACGTGCTTACACGTCTTCGCGACCTCGTCAGCCATTGTTTGATACTCGAGTTCTTTGTTTTGTCCACCGGCAATCAAGATGATATCGCCGTCAGCCCCAAAACGTTTGAGTGCGGCAATGACCGCATCTGGGTTTGTTGCCGTTGTGTCGTTGACGTACGAGATCTCATCCACCTCGCGAACTAACTCTTGTCTATCTGAAACACCTTCGAATGTTCGGACGACAGCCGCGATCGACTCCAGATCAACACCACGCAATGCCGCGGCACATACAGACGTCAACACATTCTCCATGTTGTGATCGCCCTTAAGCGCTACCTCGGCAACCGGCACCACAACCTCTTCATTTCCGTCATGACGCCAGACGATCTGTCCATCCTTCACAAAGCAGCCATCATGATCTTGATACGATTGCGAACACCACGACAACTTTGCCTTGACCTTCTCTTCCATAAACCGAACGGTCTCCTGATCCCAGTTGAGGACCGTGTGCTGCTCGGGCGATTGCCATTCAAAGATAATCTCTTTGGAATGAACATAGTCGCCAAACGAATGATACCGGTTGAGGTGATCTGGAAACACGTTCGTAAGCACGGCAATATCCGGCCCCTTTCCCATCTCACGAAATGCTGGTGGCAGACTCTCAAGCAACCACGATGACAGCTCGATCACAATCTTGCGCTCCTTGCCACCTTCCAGAAGATCATCAAGAAACTCCAGCGGTGAGACGCCGACGTTTCCAGCGACGATCGTATTCTCATCCGTCTTCTTCATCATCTCGCCGAGCATCTTCGTGGTTGTTGTCTTGCCCTTTGTACCGGTCACGGCCAAAATCGGAAACGGACAATAGCGGAAGAACAAACTGACATCCGACTCAATCGATACGCCCGCCTCTTTTGCCGCGACAATAAACTCCGAGTCCGATGGCACGCCCGGATTCATTACGATGCAGTCTGCCTCAAGGAAATCATCTCGACGATGCTCTCCAAGAATAAACACGGGTTGATAAATCGTTCGATCCGGATATTTCTCTCGATACTCTTCGTAGAACCCCATAATGAGATTCATCGATTCTTCCAGCTCCGTTTCATCTTTCAAGTCGGTCACCAACGTCTGCGCACCATGACGCATCAGCCACTTTGCAGCGCCCATTCCACTCCCTTGCTCATAGCGCCCAAGACCCATCACCGTAACGACAGCATCTTGAAAATTCTTAATATTCGATAGATCCATAGTGCTCCTAGTATAGCTATGTCGCTGGTCGATGTAAACGGATAAAGACTCCCTTCACCAGCTCAATCAATAGAAGGTTCACCAGTCCTAGGCTAACAATCGCAAGCCATTCAAAGCCCGTGAGTGACGTGAAGCCAAAGGCCGCTTTGAGTGGTGGGATGAACATCGGCATCAGCAGGAAGAGGAAGCCCACACCCGTTCCAACCAGCAACCATCTGTTCTCAAATGGGTTCGAGTGGATGATGCTCGTGCGGAACTTGCGCACAGCAAAAACATACAGCAACGAATCCATACCAAGTGCCGCAAAGATAAAGGTCCTGATGTGTTCGAGTGATGCGACATCGAGATGCATCATGTACAAGTAGACTCCCAATAGGAGCAAATCCGTTACGATACCGATCACAAAAATGATCACTTTCATTTCCAAGTTTAGCAACGGCTCACGCTTCTTGCGCGGCGGTTCGCGCATCACCCCGTCCTCACCCGGCTCGAACGTGAGGGCAATACTAGAGAAGCCGTCGGTCACCAAGTTGATCCAAAGAATTTGTGCTGGCAAAATTGGTAACGGGATACTCATGATAAGAGCGGCCAGAATCAGAATAATCTCGCTGAAGCTGTCAGAGAGAAGGTACACGATCATCTTGCGGATGTTGTCGAACATGATGCGGCCCTCGCGAATGGCGGCAACGATTGTCTTGAAGTGATTATCAAGCAACACCATGTCTGCTGTCTCTTTGGTGACAGCTGTGCCGGATCCAAGGGCGACGCCAATGTCCGCCGCTTTCATTGCAGGGGCATCGTTTACTCCATCACCGATCATGGCGACCGATGCGCCCGCATCTTGCCACGCGCGCACAAGGCGGAGCTTGTGACGCGGCAGTACGCGTGCGAAAACAAAAAGATCATTAATGCGTGTAGCCAGCTCTTCATCGTGCATGTCATCCAAGGCCGTGCCAGTGATCACTTCTTCCATCTCTTGAGCTAATCCGACACGCCTTGCAATCACGAGCGCGGTTTCCGGATGATCACCGGTGATCATTACTGGTCGTAGCCCAGCAAGTTGCGCCTTGTGAACCGTCTCGCGAGATGATGCGCGCAACGGATCTTCCAAACCAATCAGACCAACGACCGACAAATCGATAATCATCTCTGGCAACAAACTCTGATCGCTTCCGGTGTCAGCGCGCTCACATATCAATAAAACGCGTAGACCCTGGGCGGCCAATTCTTCTGAACGCGCGGACCACTGCGCGCGGACCGGATCACTCACATCCAACCGCTCAAACAACATCTCCGGAGCACCGACCACCAAAAGCTTCTTCTCTCCATCCTCCTCCACGCGCGCGGCCTTAAACTTACGTGCCGAATCAAACGGCAACTCGTGCAGCGTACGCGCACCACCAGCGGCCACCTGTTCTACCGCGCGAGCCATGGCAATTTCCGTCGGCGATCCAGAAAACCGTTCGTTCTCTTGTGTTGCCGTACTTGTGATCGCCATGATTTGCCTCAAACGTTCTTCATCACCTTCAAACAATACAACTTCCATCTCACCCGTTGTGAGCGTTCCCGTTTTGTCCATGCAGATGACAGACACGCTTCCCAACGTTTCGGCACCAACAAGCCGACGTACAAGCGCCTTGCGTTTCAAGATGCGCTGCATACCGATGGCTAAGATGACGGTCATGGCAACGATTAGTCCTTCAGGTACCGCAGAGACGGCCAACGCAACGGATACCTGGAACATCTCCGCCGCTTCAAACCCACGCCACATCCCAACGCCAAACACGATTGCCGCAAGAATAAGCACAGCCACGCCAAGAAAACGTGCAAAATGCGTCAACTGTTGTTGTAACGGCGTTGGGTCCTCTTTGACGCCAGCAACAAGATCGGAAATCTGACCAATCTGCGTGTGCTGACCCGTGGAGGTCACAACATACTCACCACGACCGGCTACCAATACCGTTCCTGCAAACACCATGTTCGATTGATCCGTGACAGGCAGTACTTGCGTCATCGTACTCGTGTCCTTCTTCACCGGATTGGACTCACCCGTTAGTGGCGCCTCATTCACCTCGATCGATCGCGCAACTGTCAAACGGCCGTCGGCTGTAATCTTGTCACCCGTTTGCAACACCATGATGTCTCCAGGAACAATCTCGCGCGCATCAATCAACATCACCGCTCCACCACGACGCACGCGCGCTTGCTCTGGCAAAAAGGCACTCAGCTCTTCGAGCGATCGATCTGCCTTGTACTCTTCAAAAAACCCTAGAACCGCATTAAGCAGTACGGCGATGATAATCACACTGGCATCTAACCACTCGCCCAAAAACGCACTCATGAGCCCAGCCACGACCAAAATCGCCATCAACGGACTTGCGAGTTGATCAAAAAACAACCGAACCGCCGAGGCCGGTGGCTTTTTTGGTAATTCGTTGCGCCCTTCTTTCAATCGTTCCCTCGCCTGCTCGGGCGCAAGGCCCTGCGAGCTCGTGTCCAGCTCAGCAAAGACGTCGGCGACTGAGTGCGTGGACCAAGAAAAGACGTCTTGATTCGTCTTAAGATTAATGTCGAGCTGTGACATAAACGGATTCCGTATGCTGTGCAATCATTTCCCAATTAAACTCCACTTCAATCACGGCGCGCACCTCCTCTGATTGCTCTTGAACGATCTGCGGATGCTGCAAAAGCCGAACAAGGGCCTCACGCAATGCATCAACGTTGCCGGACGGAAATGTAAAGCCCGTATGATGCAACGCCTCCATGTTGGCAGGAATATCTGAAACGAGCGGTGCGAGTCCATAGCTCATCGCCTCGAGCACTGTAAGCGGCAACCCTTCAGACTCTGAAGGATGGACGTAGAAGGCAGCGTATGCATACAGCTGGTCAAGGGTGTCACCTTCCTGATACCCAAGAAAATGAATGCGATCGTCCCCTTCCGCTAGATCTCGGAGTTGCTGGTAGTATCCTTTGGAGAAACTTGGGGCACCAACGATCACAAGTTGTTTGTCGGTGTCGAGTGTTCTAAAGGCCTCAATTAAAAGGTGGATACCTTTTTGAGGGACCAATCGCCCCACATTAAGAATGTACGACTGAGGTGAAAGGCCGAAACGTTCCAGTTGATCTGAGCTCTGAACGTTTTTCATCTCTGCTCCATTTGGAATATATACTGTCTCACGACCTAAGCGTTCGCGACAGTAGACTTGCAGGACATGAGAGACCGTAATGCAAAAATGTGGAAAGCGCACCGCCGCCCATTCTCCAAAGGTGAGATACATCCGCGCGAAGAATCCCCACTTCTTGTGAAAACGGTCTTGCGAGTGAAACGTGGTGACGATGGTAGACTCACGTGCAAAGAGCCGCGGGATCCATGCAAGGGTCGACGGACCAACGCCGTGATAGTGAATAACGTCATACCCTTGCCGAAGCGCGTGGATGGTTGAAAAGAATGTATGCAAAATCGCTTCGAGATTTTTGGAGTAGATGGTCGGTAGATACACAAGCTTCACACCCTCGAAGTTCTCAGGCATATCGGGGTCATACTTTGCGCGAGCGTAAACGGTGACATCATGTCCAGCGCTAACCAAACGCCGCGAGAGCTCTGCGACATGTCGCTCAATGCCCCCGCCGCGTTCGCCAACCACAACGCCTTTTTGTCCGATCATGGCAATACGCACGTCTGTAGTATAGCAGAGGGTTGATTTTCCTTCTCGATCATGCTATAAATTCGGCGCCCGCCGATAGCTCAGTTGGTAGAGCAAGGGCCTTTTAAGCCCGGGGTCGGAGGTTCGAGTCCTCCTCGGCGGACCAATAAACAGCTGTCTTGCACGGCTGTTTATTTGTTTCTTTGACAAAAATCACCAACGTTTCTAAACTGTATCTGTAATTCAAGTAACTTCTATCAACTATGGGAGTTTGTACAGGATGTAGTGCTGAGTTCGACGGTGAGGGTCTTTGCCCTAACTGTGCTCCAGCACCAGCAGCAGAAGCACCAGCTGAGGCACCTGCAGAGGGTGGCGAAGCAGCAGCACCAGAGGCTGCACCAGAGGCACCAGCCGAAGGTGGCGGAGACGCACCAGCTGCGTAAACTGATATCAAAAAAGGGATCGGAAACGATCTCTTTTTTGTTTGCCGTAGGGACAAGGCGCGCCTTGTCCCTACAACATCTTCATCACCTCCTGGACGATCCTCTCAGCGCCTCGCGGTGAGAACAACATACCGATCCGACGACTGAAGGCGCGGCGTTCGGACGGATCGTCAATGAGATGTTCGATTTCTTGTTTGAGTATCTGTGGATTGATCGTGCGCAGAATCTTTGCGGCTTGACGATCTTCAAGAAGCTGTGCATTGCCAAGCTGATCGGTGTTGTGCAGCGGAATAATGACGCTTGGCTTTTTGAGTGCCGCGAGCTCCATAATCGTCCCCATCCCAGCTCGACCCACAACAATGTCCGCAAGTGCCAGTGCGTCTGCCATGCCCGCGCCCAGAAACTCGAGAGCAACGTAGCGATCGCTAATCTGTTCATACGCTGAACGCAACTTACCTTTCCCGGATAGGTGCACAACATCAGCGATCTGAACAAGGTCGGGGCCAATAGCCGCGATCATCTCGTTCAATGACTCAGCGCCTGTCCCTCCACCAAATACCAACAGCGTTGGTCGATCGTCGATTTTTTTGAGACCAAACCGCTCACGCGCTTTCTCCACATCGCCTTGCCACATCTGCGGTCGAACGACCCCGCCAACGTCGAGGCGTTTTTTTTCTGAAAATGATTCGAGACTTTCGTCGAGCGTTACGCTCACGCGATGCGCAAACGGTGCCATCAGACGATTCGCCAGTCCCGGCACACGGTCCAGCTGATGAATCCATACGTTCATGCCCATCAATCGTGCCATCATCACAAGCGGTACGCTCACATATCCACCCGCGCTCATCACCACATCCGGCTCGATTTCACGCAGCAGTTTCCACGCACGATATAAACTCCATGCCATCGTAAACGGAATAGCTGGCCACTTCCACCATCGATGTCGATCCAGCTTGGGAGCCCTCAGCGTGTGAAACGGAATGCGCGATGCTTCCACAAGCGCGCGTTCCGGACCACGCTTGGTTCCTACCCACGCAAATTCTGCTGCCACACCACTCTCACGCCAAACCTCCACCACAGCGAGTAGTGGTGTCACCGGTCCCAGCGTCCCTCCGCCGGACAAGAGAATCTTTGGAGCTTCACTCATGATTGTTTTGAAACATTTAAGACGACTCCTGCGGCGGCGAGCGATACCACCAATGCCGTTCCTCCGTAACTCATAAACGGCAATGGCACACCCGTCAGTGGCATCACACCAACGATCGCGCCGATATTCACAAACGCCTGTACGCCGAACCACGAGATGATACCGACCACGAGGTATTTTCCAAATCGATCTTTCGCGCCCTTGGCAATATCCAGCCCGCGCAGCAGCATCCCCAGAAACGCTGCGATGAACAGAAGGGTAAAGACAAATCCCAGCTCCTCGGCCATCACCGCAAAGATCGAGTCCCCTACGACCTCTGGCAAGTATTGAAACTTCTGCAGCGAATGACCGTAACCGCGGCCGAAGATGCCGCCTGAGCCAATCGCTAACAACGCCTGGTTAATCTGGTACCCAATGCCCTGCGGATCGAGCTCTGGATGCAGGAACGTCATCAAACGCGCCGCGCGATACGGCGATGCCTTGATCGCAATCGCAAACGCACCAAGACAAAGCGCACCAAGCCCAAGCAAATGACGCAGCGGCCCCCCTGCTACAAAATACATGATAAACGACACGGAGGCGATAATGGACAGCGTTCCGAGGTCGGGTTGCAACATCATTAATATGGTAATGATGCCCAAGATAATCAAAAACGGCATTAGCCCAGCGCGCACGTCGTGGATCTCGCCATGACTCCGCTCAACCATCCACGCGGCCAAGTACAAAAAGAACGTCAGCTTCACAATCTCCGACGGCTGAAACGAGAATGATCCGATTTGCACCCAAGAGTTTGCAAACGTCCCAAAATCCGTACCAATGCCGGGAATGAAAACCAATACAAGCAGGACAATCGAAACAACAAGCAGCAAAAACGCATGCTTCTTGTACGCTTGATACTTGATCTTAGATGCGATCACGAGGACAGCGATCCCTGGCAACGCCCCCTGTATCAACTGATGTTTGAGAAAATAATAGCTGTCGCCAAACCGATCGTAGCCAAGCGGACCAGAGGCGCTGGTTAACATGATCAGCCCAAAAACAAGAAGGCCCAGAATGTAGGCCAAGAAGACGCGATCAACCTGTCCTTTTGATGCCATGTGCTACGAGAGGGCTAGATCGAGCAGGAACAAAATGATTCCCAGTGCCGCCGCGATCCACGAGACCAGCCAGAATCTCATCACCACCTTCGGCTCAGGCCAGCCGAGGGCTTCGTAATGGTGATGAATGGGGGCGACTTTAAAAATCTTTTTCTTCCAAAGCTTTTTCGAAACAAGTTGAATGATGGTAGAAACGGCCTCAATCACAAACACAAGACCAATCACCGGCAAAAACAACGCCGTGTTTGTGAGCATCGCGACGATTCCAAGGGTTACACCCAGGGACATCGATCCTGTGTCACCCATAAAGAAACGAGCGGGATAAATGTTGAACCACAGAAACGCGATTAACGCTCCCATGATCACGCCACAGAAAGCCGCAAGTTCGTAGCGCTCTTGGAAAATAGCGACAAATGTCAACGCTCCAAACGACGACACAAGTGATCCGCCGGCTAACCCGTCCAACCCGTCCGTTTGGTTTACAGAAAACGACGTCGCAACGATCACTAAGATAAACAACGGAATGTACCACCAGCCGATGTTATACGATCCGAGAAACGGAATGTGCAGCAAGTCCCAGTCCAACTTAAAGTAAAACCACCACGCACCGATTGCCGCAATGATGAGAAACAACAGGAGTCGATGACGGATATCGATGCCGCCACCATTGGTTCCAATGCGTTTCACATTGAAAAAGTCGTCAGCCAAACCAATCAAACCCGCCGCCACGAGCGCCCCCAGTGGCAACAGCGTCTCTCCACGCGAAAGAAAGTTCATCTGACCGAAGATACCTGTTGGGTCGACGTAAGACAGGAGGTAAAAAATCGCAACCGTCGCAAGTACCGTCCCCCAAATGAGCACACCGCCCATCGTAGGCGTACCCTCTTTGCTCGCATGCATCTTGTGAAAAATCGGCGCCTTCTTCTTGTCACGCAACGACTTTCCCATCTTGTACTTGTACAGCACATGCGTCCACGCCGGCGTAAGCAGCACAGCCAACACAAACGAAATCGTCGTCAGCGCAAGAATCTTTCCGATGATGAACGGTTCGATCATAGATAACTGAGCACAAGAAGAGTAACGAACACACTTGCTACAAATAATACCACTTCAATCACCGCGGTTGCGCACAAGAGGCCGTAGCTCAGGATCGTCTGCTTGCGCCAGAGGGCGATTGCCAAAATCATATTGACGACGAAAACGATGAGCCCGACGGTGCTTGCCATGAACATTCGCTCCGGTGGGCCGAACAGGTCGACGCCAAAGTGGATATTATAGTGAAGTGGAATGGCGATCTGCTCACCAGCCTCTGGGTACAAATAGAAATACGGCACGGCTGCACTTAAGATCAAGAACAGAATGGAGACTGGGACAAGAACACGAAAGAGCCGCTTTGAGGCGATCACACCCAGCGTCCCTCTAAACTCCTTCCACGCTTTCTTTGCCCCCTTACTTCGCTTCATAGTACGGATTCTCGCCTGATTCATGATCGGACACATCGAGCACAGTAACGTCGGGAACCTGTTCTCGAATCAGCCCTTCGATCCCAGCCTTCATCGTTGCAGAGCTTAAGGCACAACCAACGCACGCCCCTTTCATACGAAGAGACGCAACGCGCTCGTAGGCGTCAAAATGGACCAGCTCCACATCCCCGCCGTGGCGAGCAAGTTTTGGCCGAATTTCCTCTAAAATCTGTTCAATCTGCTCCGCAATAGGCTGCATACCTGCGAATAATATCCCGGTTTTCCCCATTTGTACAGCTTCGGACTTGACGTTTTTTGGCCAATACGCTAATATTTCGCCAGTTTTGAGGTTCCTCTTGTACCAGCCGTAAGAGCCTCACCTAAGCTTGCGAGCCACTATGGCACACAAAAAAGCGCAGGGTTCGACTAGTAACGGTCGTGACTCGAAAGCAAAGCGACTTGGACTCAAGAAGTCCGACGGACAGGCCGTGAAGGCAGGTCAAATTTTGGTTCGCCAGCGCGGTACCAAGTATCGTCCAGGAACAAACGTACGCGTTGGAAAGGACGACACCCTCTACGCAGCGACAGGAGGAACCGTGAAGTTTTCCAAAAAGATGATGCCAAGCTTCACCGGCAAGTTGAATCGAAAGACATTCGTCAACGTTGTCTAATCAAAAAAGAGCCACGAGGTTCTTTTTTGATTCTAGCCCTTTGCGGCATTAATGAATCCGCGGAACAAAGGATGCGGTGACAGTGGTCGGCTTTGGAACTCTGGATGAAATTGCACACCAACGAAGAACGGATGATCTTTCAACTCAACAATCTCCACCAAGTCCTGCTTCGGGTTCACGCCAGCGATCACCAACCCTTCATCCTGTAACTCCTGTCGATACGCATTGTTAAACTCATAACGATGACGATGGCGCTCGGAGATCATTTCATCCTTGTACCACTTGCGAGACTGCGTGTCCTTTGAAAGCTTGCAGTCATACGATCCCAAACGCATCGTTCCGCCGTATTCATCCTTTGCCAACTTTTCTTTCTGCTCTTCCATTACATCAACCACTGGATGCTCCGTCTTTGGACGAATCTCCGTCGTGTGCGCGTCTTTATGACCAAGCATGTTACGCGCATACTCAATGACCGCACATTGCATACCGTAGCAAATGCCGAGGTACGGAATCTTTTTCTCACGGCACAAACGAATAATCTCAATCTTTCCTTCAATACCTCGCGATCCAAACCCACCAGGAATCAGAAGTCCATCAAACGATTCAAGTTCTTTGATCTTCTTCGGGTCCTTCTCGTATTCCTCAGAGTTCAACCACGCAATCTCCGCCCTCACCCCCTGATCGGCTGCTGCATGCTTAATGGCTTCAAGTACCGAGATGTACGCGTCGGACAAGGTGAAATCACCAGTGGAGAAGTACTTCCCCGCCACACCGATCTTCACGGTCTTTTTGGCCTCCTCCACCTTGCGCGTAAACGCCCGCCACTGCTTTAGATCGCTCTGCTTTGGTTTCATACCAAACCCCTTCAGCACCGACTCAGCGAACTTCTGCTTTTCAAAAATGTCTGGAATGTCGTAGATGGACTTCGCATCTGCCGCAGCAATGATGTTGCTCTCTGGAATGCTACAAAAACGCGCAATCTTCTTTTTGCGAGGTTCATCCATCGGCTGACTGGACCGACAAATCACAAAGTCAGGCTGAATACCAGCAGAGTTGAGCGTTCGCACGGCGTACTGCGTTGGCTTTGTTTTCATCTCCCCGATCGATGGCGGTACTGGCAGATAACTCACCAAGCAAAACTGTACAGCCGACGGATCTTCGGTGTGCATGATGCGCGCGGCTTCCAAAAAAAGGATGTTCTGATACTCACCAACCGTTCCTCCAACCTCGATCAACGTGACATCAGCCTTGGCTTCTTTGGATGCACGTTTGATGCGACGAATGACCTCCTCGGGTACATCTGGCACAACCTCCACGCATTTCCCGCCATACTCCAAATTTCGCTCACGCTCAATCACCGACTTGTACACACGACCGGTCGTCATGTAGTTCACTTTGGTGATATTCGTATCCAAGTACCGCTCATACGTTCCGATGTCCTGATCGGTCTCATCGCCGTCCACGGTCACAAACACCTCGCCGTGCTCCACGGGATTCATGGTTCCAGCATCGACGTTCACGTACGGATCGATCTTGATTGCCGTGACGTTGTAACCCTTGGACTTAAGTGTGAGGCCGAGCGCTGCGCTGGATGTTCCTTTTCCAACACCACTCATAACTCCACCAACGATGAACAGGTACTTGTGTTTCATAATTTTCAAACACTTCCAAATAGAAAGAGCCGACCCCTTCCGGAGTCGACTATTTGGCTTCAATGATTAGGGTGATTGTTGCGTCGTAGGCGTTCGGGAAGGAGACCGTAACTTCGGAGGTGCCGACCTCCTTGGTGCCTGCGAATTTGATGAACTCCGGTTTCACTTTATGCCCTTGTGCTTTTAGTTCTTTTGCAACGTCTTTAGCAGTGACCGCCGCGTAGAGGTTGCCGCCATCGGCCTTAGCCTTGATGATGACTTCAGCGCCGTCGACAGCTGCGGCGAGCTTGCGCGCGGCCTTGTCTTCCTTGCGGGCCTTATTCGACGCTGCTTTTGCCTTTGCCTCGCGCTCGGCCATCATCTGCGGCGTTGCCTCCACGGCCAAGTGCTGCGGGTACAAAAAGTTGCGGGCGTACCCCTCGCTGACCTCAACCACATCCCCCTCAAATCCCAAAGACTTTACGTCTTCCAAAAGAATCACTTTCATACGGCGCTATTTTACCCGAAGCATAGATTTGGATCAAATACCCATATGGTAAACTAGAAGCATATGACTATTCTCCCTGGCCTCTTGTACACCCTTGTCGCTCTTCCGTTTGGCGCCTTCCTGATTACTATTGGAAGAAAGTTTTTTGCCATTCAATCACTACAAGCGCTCGTCAACGGATACAAAAAGGATCCGAAAAAATTCGGATGGTTTGAACATTACTTTCTCGGATTCAAATTCTGGAATGTCACAATGACACAATGGTCGCTCGATGCCTTTGGCGACAAACTGATCACCCTCTGGTATCGATTCAGTGGAGTCTTTTTTATGGTGATCGGCATCCTCTGTCTGATTACCATCCCTCTCATGTTCTTCCTGCCAATGTTTGGCGTGTAATGATGACCACAGATAGCGGGTCGAGGTGATCTCTACTTCTAACCAGTTTGATCCCGATCGGTACTGAATCGGTTATCAATCTCGTGCCTCAAAAATAGACACCCAAGAATCAATCTCTAACCTCTTCACCAGCACACGCATCAATTCCACGATATCCATCTCACTAACCCACACACTCCTGTGAAGTTGTCGGAAACCGACTGTCTTTAAAAAATCTCTAAAAAGTTTTCGTGTACCAGCCGCCGCTTCTGGAATATCAAACGAAACCAAACAATGATATCCGTCGGGCAAACGTTTGATGCGCTGAGTAATCGCATACTTTAACAATTCTGTTTTTCCTTTCTCAGAAAACAACACCGCCACTTCGCCTGCTTTTTTCTCAATTTTCGCAATTTTTTTAGCACGTAGCGTTTTCTCCGCACGTTTTCGCTGAGCATCGGCAATACCTCTCTTCATTTGCATGTATTCATATCGATCCATGCTCATAGCGGCACGAGGCCGACCAACACAAAACATCACTTCTTCACCGACGTCCAGTACACCGTCACAAATACTCATAAACGTCTCCCAAACGGATGATCCTTTGTACATACAAAATATGCTGAAAATATTTGGGAGACAAAAAGCTCCCCAATGGGGAGATTCAATTCGTCCTATTGATGTTATTGAACCAAAAATGGACTGATCAGTCAAATTTTCGTCAACACTTTATTCCAACATTTGTTCAATAAAAAACAATCATATAAACTAGATTAACACCTCCACTGGAGACACTATGGAATGGGATGCGTTATCGCGCTTCACGCAACGCCTGCCGCCCGAGGAACAGGCCAAGATACCTTACGTCATCATCGTGCTCATCGTCCTCGCTGTGATCGGCTGGGGTATCTTCTTCCTCGTCAAGTTCTTCAACTGACGGAACTCTTGCTTCACGTCGGTCGACGAAACGTCCCCCGACACTCACACCGAGTCTCGGGGGCTTCCTGCTTACACCCATCCCTTTCCTTCCATCACCATCAACGCACGGTCAACAATAGGAATCAAATCTTGATAGTTTGATTTTTTGCGCAGCTGATTCACCGGCACCCAGCCGACGGCGCGGATCTTTTCGCCGTCTTTTGATTTAGGCTCAGGCTTACGAAGCCTCTGATCCCCGACCGACTCAAACAAAAAATAATGGATGTACTTGTGGATCAGCTTTCCTTTAAACACAAAACGATCACGGAACCAGATATCAATGGTTCCGAGCTTTGCAATTGGCTTCAGCTTCTTGAGCCCGAGCTCCTCTCCGATCTCGCGCATGGCCGCCTGTCGCGTCGTCTCTCCCTGCTCCAGATGCCCCTTGGGAAACGTCCATTTCCCATACGAGTCTTTCAACATCGCAATGGAAACACCTTTTTTGGTGCGCTTAAACACGATCCCTCCCGCGGAAACCTCGGTACGATGCTGCTCCTTACGACCCGGTTGCCGTGAGGAAATCGATCGCCGCGTCGATTTGTGGCGTCTGATCCGCCTCATAGTGTTCAATGGTGTATTCAACTTCAATGTCTGGCGTAATGCCCACTTCATTAATAGATCTTCCCAACGCTGTCAACCACTCTGAGACCGTGATCTTAAGCGCTGATCCGTCTGGCAGCTCGTAATACTCCTGCACCGATCCCTTTCCAAACGTCTGCTCACCAATAACCGTAGCGTAGTCATAATCCTGCAACGCGCCGGCAAGAATCTCTGATGCAGAGGCTGAGCCACCATTGACCAGGACGACGGTTTCGATAGTTGAGAGCCAGGCGTTACCGGCTGCATCGTATGACTGTACGTCGTCGCCCACACGTTGCTGCACAACCGTCATGTCGTCAATCCAAAATCCAGCCAAATTCATCGCTTCGGTCAGCAAACCGCCTGGATTGTTTCGCAGATCGACAACGAGCCCGTCCACGCCAGCCGCCAAGGCTTCGCGCACCGCTTGAGTAAACAAGTCCGTCGTATCATCATTGAACATGGAGATCTCAATGATGGCAATACCGTCATCACGAATCTCCCACTCCACGCTGCTGATCTGGATCTCGTCACGAATGATCGGAATCTCAATAAATTCATCCACACCCTCGCGTGCCACCGTCAGCACAACCTCCGTACCAATCTCACCGCGGATGATCTGAACCGCTTCGTGCACGCTGTAGCCAAAGATATCCATGTCGTCCACATACCAAATCTCGTCCCCTGCCATCAATCCAGCTCCTTCTGCAGGCGATCCAGAAAGAGGTGCGATCACAACAATGACGTCATCTTTCTTGCCTATCTCGGCTCCAATGCCGTAGAACACGCCATCAAGCTCGTTATCGAACTCTTCCGCCGCCCCTGGGTCGAAGAACACCGAGTACGGATCTCCAAGACCCCAAACCATTCCCTCCATGGCGCCATAGAAAAGATCTGCCTCAGACACTGGCTGATAGTACACCTCCTGCACCAAGTCCCACACTTCCCAGAAGTTACCGAAGTCAACGTCGTCAGCGCGATTGAAGAAACGGTTTTGATTGACGACGTCTGACTCGCCTGCCACGTCGGTCGCGACCGACGTGGCCTGCCACGCGCCCACAAACAAGCCAAGATAAAACGTAGCAACGAGCAAAACCACGCCTAGTATAACGCTGGAAATCCAAATGTGCTTACGGTTGAATTTTTTCATAATCAATGGGACTATTCTACCACATATGCCCGTCTACCTGAGGAGAATTGTTTTTTGGCTATTTGTAGCCACCTTTGCCATCGCCGGGCCGTTGCTGGTCCTCTACACAGCCGGCTATCGTTTGAATTGGCAAAACGGACACGTGATTCGTACAGGTGTGATTTCAATCTCCACCGCTCCGCGCAATGCGCTGGTTTGGCTTGATGACGAAGATACGCGCGAGAAGACGCCGCATGTGTTCAAACAGTTGCTGCCAGACGAATACACGGTGCGACTTGAGAAGGACGACTATCTGTCGTGGCAGGGTGTTGTTGATGTACAAAGTGGCGAGACGGTTAGCTTGCAAAACATCCTGTTGTTTTTGGATGCCCCCTCGGAAAGTCTGTTTGCCAATGACATCCAGGCGTTGAGCGTACATCCAAGTGGCGGTCTCCTTGCCTACCTCACGCAACAAGCGGGATGGAATGAACTGTGGCTCTATGATCTTGCCTCACAAGAACATCAATTGATCAGTCAATCGGTGACAGTTCGTGATGCCGACGAGCTTGAGCTTCTGTGGTCGTCCTCGGGTGGATATCTTGCTCTGTTTGAAGTTGGTATCGACCCAAGTTTGTACTCGGCCGCCGGCGATCCGTTGCAACTCGACCTACCTCGGCAACGCATAACGCGTACATCATGGCATCCGAGCACGGATCACCTACTCTACCTGAGTACCTCGCGCGGCTTGGTGCAGTACGATCTGGTCGCAGGGTCATCGACCCTTCTGGAGCAGACCGACGCCGCGTCTATTCAGCTTGACGCGAGCATCCTGACCTTCTCTGACAACGGCGAGCAAACGGAAGTGCAGCAAATCGTCGGCAAAGATAAGCGTGTTCTCGCGTTGTTGCCGAGTGACGAGTACGAGCTGATGTTACGCGATGGATCCTTCTTGCTCTTGAAAAACGATCGTGACGAAATTTTCCTGTTAAACATCGATGCCGATGAACCGATCTTGCTGCAGCGTGAAGCAACGTCGTTTGATTGGCACGCCGATCAACGTTTGCTCGTCTTTAGTGACGGCTCTGAGGTGAATGTCTATGGTGTCGACGGCCACGAAACAACCTTCCTCACGCGCCAATCGCTTTCGATCGAATCTGTACTGTGGCATCCGATTGGTCAGCATGTCATCGTGCAGGACACGGCAGATATCCAAGCGTACGAGTATCTCGCATTTGCAAACGATCGTTTTGTGACAACGCTTCTGGACGATATCGAGATCGTGGCGTGGTGGCTCGACGACGCCGGTGAAACGTTGTACCTGTACGGACTCAGAGACGGCGCCTACGGTTTTTACCAACGGCCGTTGATGGAGGATACAATTAGCTTTGAACTGTAGACCCTTGACACCACCCAAAAACCGTGATGCAATGTAAGTAATCCCGGTGAGGCCAACTTCCCAGGCCCCAACAGGTTGACGAAACAAAAACTCTCTCCACAAAAGGGAGTTTTTGTTTTTACTAACACGTGTCATTCCGACCGAACCCCGACGTTAGTCGGGGGGCATTAACCAATTTAGTCCCGATCGCGACTGAATTGGTAAACCATAATAAAATAGGAATGACAGAAGCACTAAGTTAAAAACTCCTTGAGTGCCTCAACTCGATGCCGTAGCGGAGGGAGCTTTGTATTCAAAAGTGGCGCGAACTTTGGGCGAGGAGCCGGTCGCGGTGGGAATGCGTCAGCTGAAACGGCTTTGTACGGTGTCGTGACGCCAGCGATCTCAAAAATCTCTTTTGCAAACCCATACCACGTCACCCCCTCTCCGCTGTTAACCATGTGATACACGCCAGCGGGACGCATGCTCTCGAGCATCGACTTCGTTGCCAACGCAACGTCTTTCGTGTACGTCGGACAGCCAACTTCTTCATCAACGATCTGAAGCTCTGGCTTTTCTTTTGCTAAGCGCAGCATGAGCGCCACAAAACTCTCTTTTGACTCCCCCGTCAGACCTGGACGTCCAAAAATCTTGCTCAATCGACACACGTACGCGTACGCGCCTGAGCTCAACACAGCCTCTTCGCCGGCTGCTTTTGTTTCTCCATACTTGGAAATCGGATTCGTTGCATCGGTCTCGACGTACCCATCGGGCTTATCTCCGGCAAACACATAGTCCGTACTGTAGTGCACGAACGCTGCACCGTTATCCTTTGCCGCTTTCGCAAGATTCCCCGGACCGGTTGCATTCACAGCCAACGCCAGCGGGTACACAGCCGGATCCTCAACCTTATCGACAAGATTGTACGCCGCTGTGTTGATGATCAATTTTGGCTGTTCACGCTCAACAAAAGAACGGACTGCAGACTCGTCCGTGATATCGAGCGTATCGCGATCGGTCTCGATCACGCTATACTCCGAGACCTTTGCTGTCTCAACAATATCGCGCCCGAGCATGCCCCGAGCGCCTGTAACGAGGATCTTCATATCACCACGTCAACTCAATCTCCCTTAGCAATGGTAATGTCTGATCTTTCTGCGACAACGATGGGCTTGCCGTCAGCGGCCACTGAATGTCGATGGACGGATCGTCCCAAGCAATGCCGGCATCGAGTTCTGGATCAAATGTCTCTGAAATCAGATAGCTCAGCATGCAATCCGTGATCGCATAAAAACCGTGACCGAATCCTTCCGGAATAAGCAACATTTTTTTGTTGTCGTGAGACAACTCGAGCCCAAACCACTGACGGTACGTTGGTGAGTCTGGTCGTAGATCAACGGCAACATCCCACAAACGGCCGTGCGGGCAACGGACCAACTTCGCCATGGGCTTTGGATGACGCTGAAAATGAATGCCTCGAAGAATCCCTTTTGTAGAAAACGACTGATTTGCTTGACGAAAATTCGTATGCAACCCAAGCCCTTCAAACTTATCCGCATTAAACGCCTCAAAAAGATACCCACGTTCATCGCCGTATACTTCCGGCTCGATCACGTACAGGCCTTCAATGGGCGTCTCGACTTTCTTCATACTAATCCTCCAATCTGTGCTTCGTACCACTTACGATAGCCAGAACTTTGTTTAATAGGCTTCCACCAGTACTCATTCTCACGGTACCAGTGCACCATTTCTGTTAATCCTTCTTCAAAGGTCCGCGATGGCTTCCATCCGAGCTCTTCCTCAATCTTCCCGAAATGAATCGCGTATCGTCGATCTTGTCCGGGACGATCTTTGACAAACTGCAGCATATCATCTTTTGCCCCCATAACCTTCAAGACGAGCCGAGCGGTGTCGGCAATATTCATTTCACAGTCGCCGCCCATCATGTACGTGTGACCAATCTGACCTTTCTCGAGGATGGCGAGAATGCCCGTGCCATGATCCTCCGCATGAATCCAATCGCGAATCTGCCGACCATCACCCTGCACGCTCACCGGCTTCCCTTCTAAAATATTCGTAATGGCGATGGCGAGGAACTTTTCGGGATACAAAAATGGCCCGTAGTTATTTGTGCAGTTGGAAATGGTTCCGCGCAGCGCATGCGAGTGAATCGCCGCACGCACGAGATGATCCGACGCCGCCTTTGTCGCACTGTACGGATTCTTTGGATCGTACGGCGTTTCTTCGTGGAATCGCTCATCGTCCGGTCCAAGGCTGCCGAATACCTCGTCGGTACTCACATGGTGGAATCGCTTGCCGTGCTTCACACACGCATCAATCAACCGCTGTACGCCCAAAACGTTCGTCATGATAAACGGCTCATTGTCCATGAGCGATCGGTCAACGTGGGTCTCGGCCGCGAAGTTTACGACCGTATCTGCCTCTTGAACCAACGTATCCACGAGCTTCTTGTCTGCAATGGAGCCGTAGACAAAGCGATACCGTGGATGGGTTTGAATATCAATAGTATTAGCCAAATTTCCAGCGTACGTGAGGGCATCGAGGTTGATGACCTCCCAATCTGGCCGCTGATTGAAGACGACGCGGATAAAATGAGAGCCAATAAAGCCGCATCCGCCTGTGACAAGAACTTTCATACAGGGGCAACTTTACCATTTCAATGCTAGGCGTCAACCGGCATGGTCTTTGTGCGGATGAGCTCAGCTACCTCCGCCAGCTCCTCTTGCGACGGAGTCTTCTTGTCAAACGTACGAGGAACACCAGCGTAGCGTGGCATGAAGTGCAAATGCGTATGGAAGACCAGCTGACCGGCATCAGCACCGTGATTCATACCAAGATTGTAGCTCGACGCCCCGAGCGCCTCCATAATCTCTGGCGCAACGTCATGCACAGCTTCAATCAGATGCACAGCCGCCTCTTTGGAACCATCGCCCAAATCAACCGCGTGCTCCTTTGGAATAAACAACGTATGTCCCTTGCTCACCGGTCCAATATCCAAAAACGCATACACATGATCATTCTCGTAGATCTTATGCGACGGAACGTCGCCGGTGATAATCTTGCAAAAAAGACAATCAGCGCTCATAGGTCAAAAGATGAATGATTAGCCAAGGTACAAAAAAGCCTACCAAGGTGACAAAAATCCGCAAGTCGCCCACGTTTGATGTATTCTCCCAAATGACCACCGCCAACAGCAACCCAAAGACAAACTGCCACAGCCAACGCCACAGGCGTCCAATAAACCTTTCGAGAGGTTCCCGATCATGCGCCATCGACCAAAGCACGCCCGCAATAATCGCAACCAACAAAAACCAATGTACCGAGAACGTTGCGCTCACAAAGCCAGGCCGTACGTAGTCGGCGAGCAGAAAAACCGCGTACGACATCATCGAGGTATGAAACGCTGCTTTTAAAACATGATTCATAGTCCAAACGGCAATCTATCTCGAGCGGCTGACAAGAATCCTTTCCAGTCGAGCGGATCTTTTACAAACGTCACGTCGATCGCTTTGACGTCGACGATACCCTGGAACGCTTCGATGCCTGGAACCGATACAGTCATCTTCACTTCTTCCTGTCCGTACAGCGCATCTAGATCAAATGTTCCACTTGCGATGAGCCAGTCCCCTCTCTGCTCTGGTGAGACGTACGTCGTCAGGATGTAATCGATCCTCTGAACATCAACGTCCGTATACGCATTCATGCTCACAGGATCAGGATCAAAGAACGATCCTCGCGAAAACGCAAACTTGCCGTCGCCGATGATCTCAATGTCGCCGACAGGACTATGCCCAAGCACAACGCCCGCGTCGTCGACCGTGTGGAACAACTTCTCGTGCGTGGCATCAACCGAGATATCCTCCGAGCCGATGGTCAATCGTTGCGTAGCATCGGCGTGCAGGGTTTGAACCGTGAGATGCTTTGCATTTGTGTAAAACGTCGTCGCACGCGGTTCTGGCAAATGCCCAACATCATCACCAATGTACAGCTTATTCACAAACGTCACGTAGCGCTGCGTGGTTGTGATGGCGCGCCAGAAAATATCACTTGTTCCCGAAAGCTCAACGCTGTACACGCCCTCTGACAAATCCTTGAGCTCGATACGTGCATACCCATCGTCACTGATTTGGTTCTCTGTCACGTTATCATCGTCTTCGAAAAAATGTTCGTATACGACCTCATCGTTCTCATCACGCACGCGAATCACCCCCTCGTCTGCTCCGGTCGTACGATTCATATCCATCCAAGCAACGGCAAGGTCAAAGGTTTCGTTTTTGATGTACGTCACAAACTTGTGATACCCGCGTAGCGAGACGTCAAACGTCTGCGAGGAACCGAGCGGTTGATAGCTCGACAATCGGTACGGTGTTTCAACGTCGGCATGATAGACCGCAACGCTCGATCGCTCTGGAGGATCGTCGTAGAAACTGTCGAGTGTCCCATACGTTAGTTCCCGCTGATACAACGATATCCCGTCCTGCTCAATAACCTCCCAATCAAGCTCATCGATGATTCGATTGTGCAGTGGTTGCAACTCGTAAGCCTGCGACTGGATATCAATCAGCGACCCGAGCTCCACAATCGGCTGGTCATCATTTTGAAACGTTAACGTCACCTCCATTTGATCAAACACCGTGTGCGGTAGGTGCATCCCAAAGTACACCGGCTCTTCAACGATCGAAACGTACTGCTCTCCTCGCCCGTTTGTTTGCTGGTCCAAGATCCGGTCATCGGGTAGCGGTCGATCGATAAACGGTGACGGTTCGTCCACACCCCAAACAACCGTACGCTCTCCAGACGGCGCAATGTCAATCGCAAGGAGCCAGACAAACAGTCCGACTGGAATGGTGATGATGATGAGTTGTAAGAGGCGTCGAAGCATTCTCAAATCTGTAAGTTGTGTTGAAGGTGTTGCACTATCTTCTTATGAACAGATTCAACCGACTGCAGTCCATCAATAAATACCGTGTTGCCAAAATTACCCTTCTTCGTCTGGTACGACCGCTCTAACGCTTGAAGATAATTCTTTGTCATCGCGTGATCGTCCACCGCCATCTGCTCTTTACTGTCGTGTCGTTGAAAAGCAGTATCTAAGTCAACCATGAGACAAAATCCTTGATCTACGTACTGTTGGTATTCGGAAAATGTGTCTGACAACTGATCTGCTCGCTCTGAAGAAATGTGACGAAGAAGCCTCTCCGCCTCGAACCACGCAATAGAATCATGGAAGCCCCTATCGACGATGAGGAAATCGCAACTGGGTTGATTAGCGAAAAACGCTTCAATAACCTGTGAGAAGAAGACAAGCTTGTACCCTACGATCTCACTCGGAGGAGTGCCAATAGAGTCCGCCCGATCTCTATCGGATACGACACACACAGTATAGCCCGCCTCCTGCAAAAAAGTGCGCAACATATCGATCTGCGTCGTCTTCCCAGACCTTGGCATCCCAAAAAATTCAATCATTTTCATAAATCGACTTCTTCAATAAAATACAATGTTTCCTCTCCGATCTCCACAACAGATTCGATACCCAACTCCATCTCAGCCAGCTTTTCGTTATTCAGGTAGTCGATGTCTTCCTGCGGCAGCGTGATCCCGAAGTAATACAAGTCTGTCAGCTCGACAATGTCATTCATTGCGCCGTACGTTCGATCATCACGCAGCGGAACAATGACGCGGCGGTCTGGGAACAGATACTTGTCAGCGTAGTCAACGATGATGATGTCATCTGCATCCGTATGCTCAAGAATCGTATCGCGCTTCTCTGCGGCCTCATACAAGTTTGCACGCGCAGCAAGCACGCCGTCGGGCGCAAAGAAGACGACGTTGATGGACAACAGGGTACACACGATAACGATAAGGGTCGCAATAGATCTCTCGCCTACGGCTCGAGATGGAAATCTCCATTTCGACGACCAACGGGAGGAGAAATCTATTATCGTGTGAGCAATAAACGGCGTCATAAGCACAAATAATGGCAGCCAGTAACGCACATGCGAATCGCCGATGGTCACGGCCGTAGGGTCAGGATTGTCGTTGAAGGACCACGAACCGTAGACGATCAACAGCCAAATACCGACGCTGATTGTGAGCCAGAGCCACGTTCGATACTTGCGGTCGCGAGCAAGGAGCAAGATCCCGATGAGGCCAAGAACGGTCACCCATGGATACAGCCACAAACCGTAGTTGAGCGTGTTGCGGACGATGTTCATCTCGTGAATGCCAAACGGCAGTAAGACTGACCCGATCGTCGAGTTCTCGAGCCATTGATCAAACGCTGACAGATCCGTCGAGACTTCTTCAACAGACTCCGCGGACTCCTCGCTCTCCACCGTGTATCCAGTATTCCATGGTGCGCCGTAAAGCGAAGTCTGCAATGTAGCGAACGGCAACAATGCTATGGCGATACCAATAACAAACGTTGCTATCTTCACTGTCGTGATCGTCTTTCGTGCGACGTACATGAGTGCCGCGACCGCAATAGCGATCCAGACGATCTCTGATCCGCGCGTCGCAAGAGCGAGTCCGATACACGCACCGCTGGCAAAAACATCAAACAACGCATGACGATCGCACTGATGCAACGGTTTTACAATCCAAAACCAAGCGGCGAAGATCAACAGAGCGACAAACAAGACATTGTGCATCATGCCACGCGCGGCGTAGTACCAAAACGCCGGGTGAATCATCAGGGCAATCGCTGACAAGTTCGCCAGCGTATCGTCCTTCCACAGTTCTCGTACAAGCGCCCGCCAGGCCAGCACAGCGAACATCGCGATAATCGGTGTGAGCAATCCAAGAATCCATGGACCAAAAAGCGAGCCAATGGATCCATACAGCACGGTCAGCCCAAGAAAACTGACGGGAATCAACCGTTCCCCGATCGCGATCACCGATCGCGGATGCACAATGCCTCCCAGCTGTTCATTGATCGGTTCTTCTAACCACAGCTGTTGTTCGGTGGCGAACAACGTCGCGAACACGCTGCTCGCATTCTCATCCGGTGAAACAAACACATCCGACGGCACATCCAGTGCAAGTCCGAGTGTTGAAACAAAAAAAATGACGGGGACCAAAAAGCGTAGAAGAGATCGCCACACAACGATCATAGGCTGTAGGTCAACAATGCTACGACAGCAAAGACAATCGCTAAGATCAATGTTCCTTCTGACAAATCAATAAACAAATCAACGCCCAGCCACAGGGCGATCAACAAAAATAGCACCCCTGAAAACTCAAGGATCATCTTGATCTTGCCCCAAATGTTTGCCGTCACATCAACGCCACGCTGTCGTTTGTACCAACCACCGGCAAGCATCAAGATCTCCACGGCAATAACACCAAACGCAATCAGTGGATTCACGTGCTGAATCAGAATCAACACAATGACCGACCCAATCAGGATCTTATCTGCCACCGGATCGTAGAACGTGCCCCACGCGGTGATTTGCTTGCGTACGCGCGCGAGTGAGCCGTCAATCGCATCGGTTGCTGCCGTGAAGATAAACAAAGGAACACCAACGCGGTAATTCTGCATGTACAGCGCATAGAGCACGATTGGCGTGAGGATCATGCGCAAAATCGTCACGTGATTCGGATGTACCGAGCGCGGAATCAAAGCAAGAAAGGGTCGAATCAGTTTGTCGTGCGGAAAAAGTTGCTCCGGATCACGTTTGTGCATAGAATATCTAAGACTTATGGTGCTCTTATTGGCGAAAAAAGGCAAATGGTTCTCCGGAGGTGGGCTCGCGCTGCTGATTGGCGGTCTAAACCAGATGAGTCTGCAAGATCCGGTCGTAGGCGGCGTGTGTTTGATCGTCTTTTTTGTTTGTACCGGTGCCCTGTTTGGGTCGCGGTTAGTGCGAGATGAAGATCTGGTGGTGCAAATCGGTGTTGGGCTGAGTGCCGCCGTGGCACTCCTGGCTATTGGCGGAAGCGCGATTTACTACGCAGGCCCTGTCTATCCGTGGATGCTCTTCCTCCTCTGTATAGCCACCCTAATCATCGGAGCTCTTGCATCTACTCACTTAGTGAATAGATGCAACAAACAACAAATATCAGTGCGATCGAGCACACTTGCATCTACTCACTTAGTGAATCGAAATTGGACCGCCATAACCGCAATCGCCATTTGTATTGCCGCATGGTGGAATGCCATTGCGCCCATTGACATCACGCAATCTGTCCGCTCCCTCTGGTTGGTCGTTGATCCGAGCGCGATCATCAGTCTTGGACTGGCTGTACTGCTAAGCATAGCAATCGCCCCGCTCCTATCCACACGGCTGCGCATGAGCCTTCTTGGCATCATCCTCTTGAGCGTGTTCGTCGTGCCGGCACTCACCTATTCACTCGGCTATGGCTTTGATCCGTTCATTCATCGAACAACCATTGCACACATTGCCGAGTTTGGGACTATTACTCCAAAGCCGCTCTACTACATCGGCCAGTACGCTCTCGAGCTCATTGCCGCAACGGTCTTTGGACTTCCTATTTATCTTATCGACACTCTGCTCGTCCCCGTCCTTGCGGCCTTTCTGCTTAGCGCTTGTGCCGTCTTCGGATTTGGGCAAGTGACACACGGTCGCGGATGGGGATCGTTGGCCCTTCTTCTCCTTCCGCTTGGTGCTTTCATCTCAACCACACCGCAAGCGCTTTCCTACGTTTTCACAGGAGCCCTTATCTTTCTTTCTCTGCCGATCCTCGCACGGTCCGATAAACAGCCTCCTCGAGTCCTGCTCGGGCTCTTAGCACTCGCCGCTCTTATCACCCACCCGCTTGCCGGCATCCCTGCATGTCTTTACGCACTCCTTACTGTCATCCTGAGCGAGCCCGAAGGGCGAGTCGAAGGATCTCTTCGCCGGATCAAACGTGTCGCGTTTATCATCATCGCCCTTGCCAGCGCCGTCGTTATCCCAGCGGTTTTTCTCGTGCAAGCGTCCCTCTCGGGACTCGCGATCTCATTCTCCCTTTCTGATCTCGCCTGGGATCAACTTGCGCTCACTGGTTTCTGGCATAATCAGTTCTCGAGCGTCTTTGACGGACTCTACCTCTTTATCGACAACCAACTTTGGATCAGCCTCTTGCTCGCCATCGTCGGAGCGTGGCTCTTGATCAAGCGCCGCGCTGGCGCTCGGATCCACCTTCCCCTTCTCATGGTTGCGCTGTGGATGATCAACTATCTCATTCTTACGCTCACGCTACAGTTCGACTTCCTGATCGAGTACGAACGCACAAACTACGCCCAGCGGCTCATAACCATCAGTCTCCTCTTTCTCGTCCCGCACATGGGCTACGCGATCGATGGTGTATTTGACATCCTGTCGCAACGCGCTCGAGCATTGCGACTTGGCTGGACGATTCTGCTTGCGATGATGGTCAGTGCCGGCGTGTACGGAGCCTTTCCACGGCATGATAACTATGCCCGTTCTGCCGGCTTCAACGTCAGTACAACCGACTTTGATGCCGCAGCAGCGATCAACGATCTGGGCGATGATCAAGAATATATCGTTCTAGCCAACCAAGCGGTATCAGCGGCAGCGCTAGAGCTCTACGGATTCAAGCGCTACTACCACGACGACATCTTTTACTATCCAATTCCAACCGGCGGCGAACTTTACTCGCACTATCTGGAGATGGCCGACGAGGAGCCAACGCGCGCGGCAATGGAGGAAGCAATGGACCTTGCTGGCGTTGACCTCGGATTCTTCGTGCTCAACGACTACTGGTGGGATGCCGACCGCATTCGCGAGGCTGGCAAACAGCAAGCCGACTCCTGGTTCGGAATCGGTGATGGCGAAAATGAAATAACGGTGTTTATCTTTACCCGAACGTCCGACGAAGGCCTGTAGGGTTGACGGATCGAAACAACCCTGCTAGGATGATCAGCCCGCAATCTGAGAGGTAAACATGCGGTTGCCCATCTTGTTCCTTGCCCTGGTGAGCAGTGCATCTGCCGAGCCGACGAGCGATCCCTTCCCGGGCCGCCACGTGTTCGACAGCCGCTGGCTCAACGACACGTCCGCAATCGAGCATGATCTCGAGCACGTCCCGTGGACTCAGAAGTGCGAGCTCCGACGCCACCAGTACCACACCGGCTTCTCCCTCGAAGCCAAGGTGGGCGCTGACGGACGCCTCCAGGAAGAGCGCGTGGCCATCTTCTGGCCGTTCGGGGCGAAGGAAGAACCGGCACTGGAGGCATGTCTTCTCGAGCAGGTCTCGACCCTCGAACCCTTCGATGTCTCCACGGGCTTCACGCCTGGCCGCGAAGGCGCCGGCGAGATCACCTACCAGTACTTCCTCCCCTGAGATCCGCACACACGACCCCGCCCGACACCACTCGTCGGAGCGGGGATCGCTGCTTGTAGGGCTAACAACAACTGACACGATCGCGTCAGTTGTTGTTTGTTTACTGTTCACGTACGAGGGTGCAAAACTCTGCCGATCGGCAGAGTTTTGAAGCTGACCATAACTTGTCCGATCGAACATTTAGTTGTCATAACTCAAACCTCACGCGCGAATGAGCTCCTCGAGTTTCTTCACGAGTGTATTTGTGTACATCTTGAGCGCGTACGGTGCGACCGTGCGCTGGATATCGTCCTGCGCTCTAAAAAAGATCTCTTTCTTTCGATTCATCATTTCAAACTTTTCAATCGCGTCGGCCTTTGATCCGGGCTTAAACAAAAATCCATTTCGTCCATCTTGCACCAACTCACCCACACCACCAATGTCAGACGCAAGAACAGGAATGCCAGCCTCGAGCGCCTCGTAAATAACCGTCGGGGAATTTTCGTAACACAGCGACGGCACAACAAGCGCATCAGCCACGCCGAGACAGTGCAGCAATTGCGTTGTTGAGATGTAGCCAAGGTAGCTCACCTTTTTATCAAGCTTGGCCCGACGCTTCACTTCTTCACGCATCGTCCCCTCACCTGCAATAATCAGTTGTGCTGGGAACGAGAGCAAACCAAAGACATCCATCAGAAAACAAATCCCTTTGTGGGCTTCCAGCTGTCCCACGAACAACAGACGCAACGGCCCCGGTGTGCGCGTCGTGCGGGTCACTGGCTTGAAGTTCGGGGCAGGATTCTGCATGACCATGTTCTGTGCATCTGGAAAAAAGTAGGCCTTGCGATATTCTTCAAGCAAAAAATGTGATGGAAAAAGAACCAAATCTGGAGAACCAAATGCCCAACGGCACGCACGACGATAGATCTTATAAAACACAAGGGTCCACTTTGATATGTCCTCTTGCCCAGCGATGACGAGGCCGGAAGGGACCAAGAGCTGCAAGTCGTGTGCCACATGTATGTGCGGAATGTTGCGTTTCTGAATCGCCTGCGGAATACGAAGGCCAATCCCCTTGAGGTTGTGCGTAATGACGGCGTCTGGCTCTTCCTGATCCAAAATCTTGCCGACCTTCCATTTGCCACACCAACAAAACGTATCAATGATATGCCACACCAAACGTGCTAGCCAAGGATACTTATTGTCGTTAAGGAGAAAGTAAATGTTCATCGCCCAAAACCGATAAATACGTTCCGTTGTATTGTGATCGAACTCAACTTGATTCTGACTTTTTCGGGGGCGTCCAGAAATCACAAAAACGTCGTGCCCCATGTCAATGAGGGCCTCGACCGTACGCACCACCACATATTCTGCGCCACCGCGCTGATATGGTGGATATAGATTAGAGACGATGCCAATTTTCATACAAATGGTCCATGACATGCTTCTGGGAGTACTCTTGCTCGATACGTCGCCGCGCAGCCTCGCCCATCTCGTAAACGCGCTGTGGATCGTCCAAACAACGCATCAATGCCGAACTTAGGCTACCAACATGCCCTGGTTTTACAATGTAGCCGGTCTTGCCATCCTGCACAAGCGTTCTCACACCAGGAAGATCAGAAACGATTGATGCACAGCCACAGGCCCCAGCTTCAAGCGTGACTAATCCAAACGCCTCAGATTGATTTGTGGACGGCAACAGGTGGACATCAGCTTTCTGATACTCATAAATGAGATCCTCCGGCGATAGGCTGCCCGTGAATCGTACCCGCTGGTTGATGCCGTACGTCTGCGCAAGCGACTCATACGACGATCGCAGATCACCGTCACCGACCAATGTCAGTTGCCAGCCATCATTTGGTAGCGTCGCCATCGCTTTAAGCAGCTCAGGAATCCCCTTAAAGTCATGCGCCCTGTCCATGCCACCGACAAAGAGAAACGATACCTGTTCTTGATCTCGCTGGCGATCATCAGGGTGAAAGAGGTCTGTGTCTACACCAAACGGAGACTCACGCAACGTTTTGTACCGCAGGCCAACAGATCGCGCGTAGTCCAATGAACTCACCAAAATCATCTTTGCCAGACGCATCAAAATAGGCTCAATGGTCCAACGATGGAGTTGAAAAATAATGTTCCGCCAATCGCCAGACTGCGCCTTCATGTGATAGGTGATCGCCAGTGGTTTGCGCCACAACACCGCCGCAAGAGCCGCCGCCAACGCACCCCCGTAAAACGGATAGTGTAAATGAATAATGTCGGCCGTGCGCAACTTCCAAAGCAGTTGCGGCAAAACCGACGCGTTTCCGGTGCGAAACAACGGACGTAGTGGCGTCACCCCTTTATCCTCAAACGGTTGATCGTGCAGAGGATCCGCCGTGAATACTTCCACTTCCAAACCTCGTGCGCGCATGGCGCGCATCTCGCGCTGCGCTACAGCGCCCATCCCTCCACGATACGGCGGATATACCGTGATAACGGATCCTATTTTCATATCACCAAACGATAAGCTTACGCGCCGCCCTCCACAACGGGTCAATAATAGCATTGGCCATGTCCATCACTGCGGATCCTTGCTCCTGATACTCAATGCGACCCGTTACATCCTTGAGCCAGTCTTGATCCTTCATAACGCGGAGTTGTTTTTGCCGCTTGCGAATCTTCTGAGTCAGCATGATCGTCGAAGGTAAGCCCGAGACAAAAATAGAGCGCAGCTTTGATTTAAACCATCCACCCTTCAAAGACATCAGGATAGAACCGACTTCAATAACACACGCAAACGGCATCCAGACAACAAAAGACAACGGTTTGAGATAGGCAAACATCACCACCCAGCGGTACGTCTCCATCCATTGAAACTTCTTTGGATTTCGAGAAAAGTGATAATCATGGAACGTCCGCGACTGCATCGACAGAACGTTTTTGTATCCTGCAATGCGCAACCGCAGTCCCAGCTCGAGATCTTCGTGATACATGAAGAACCCTTCTTCAAGCAGGCCAACGTTATTCAAGGCCGATACGCGATACAGCGTTGCCGCTCCTGATGGGTACATGATCTCCTCTCCGTCTTTGCGATCGATCTCACTCAACCGCTTCCCGTTATCGCGTGCAAACCCGTAGCCGCCAACATGGATCACCCCACCCGTTGTATTCACCTTTTCATGATCATGCCAGTACAACACGAGCGACTGAACAGCGCCGATCTTCTCGTCCGATTCCGCCATCTCAACCGCCCTGCTGATCGTCGACGGATCCAATTTCAGATCACCATTGTTCAGATAGACGTAGTCGTATCCGTTCTCTTGCGCCCAACGGATACCCTGATTGTTTCCTCCAGCAAACCCTTTATTCTCGCCATCGTCGATCAAATGCAAGGTCGATGGTAAATCCTTCCCCGCACGCGGCAGGACGTCTTGACGAATGACGTCCGCGATCCCATCGGGCGATCCATTTGGCACCATCACAACCGCGAGGCGATCATGCGGATAGTCCTGCGCCGCCCAAGACGAAACAACCTCTGACAGGTGTCGGAGATTTCCGTGACACAAATAGATAACAGCGACGCGCGGCTTCACAAGTTCTTTTGCTCAGGTTGCTCCGCTCGATCTATCGCCACCTTGCGCACCAACTCAGTAATCTCGCGCTCCACGCGCATGACGCGAACGGACATTCGATACAGCCCGTAGACCAAAATGACGACCGCTGTGTAGACGAGCAAGTCTGCGCCCCTCTGCACGCCGACGGTCTGAGCCACCAAGTCGGTGGTTTGTGGAGCGAGAGCAACAAGGATCACCACCAACCAAAGGATGGTCCATAACCCAAACCAATAACGGCTGATCTTTTGTCTAGCGTATTGACGCGATGCATGGATGATCGCAAAAAGCGCAAAAGCAACGAGGAGAATCTGAAAAATCATAGATGAAATAGTTTGTCGAACACAAAGTCCTTTACGATACGAATGGCCCCAAGCGATGATTGACCTTTTGCAAGAGTCTCTTTTGTATAGCGAATGGTCACCGGCCTTTCAACATAGCGAAGATCGTGCATCTTTATCAAATCATGCATTTGGGATGCATGCGCCATGCGATCGAGGGTGATGCGCACCTGCCTTGCCGCGTGACGAGACAAGGCGCGAAACCCGTTGTGCGTATCGGTGATGCGAATCCCCGAGGTGCTCATGGTAAAAAGGATAGCAAGCTTGAGAAGAAGACGACGCGACGGCGGCATCTGAACGTAGCCCGTTAAAAACCGCGAGCCAAGAACAATATCCGCTTTGCCGTCGATGATCGGTTGTACCATCTTTGGAATCTCCTCGCCCATCATCTGCCCATCAGCATCAAAATGGACCACAATGTCCGCATCGAGGTGATCGACAGCATAGTCTGTGCCGGTTTGCAGAGCAGCACCCTGACCGCGATTGATGACGTGACGCAGAACAGACGCACCGGCCTGACGTGCCTCGATCCCCGTTCGGTCCTGTGAACAGTCATCCACAACGACGGCCGCATCGCAAAACAAGGCCACATCGCGCACGGAGGCACCAATGCGACCCTGTTCGTTATAAGCTGGGATAACGGCCACTGTTTTCATGACCCGAGGTTACCTCATGACCCGTCGGTGAGCAAGATTTTGTTGGCCCGAATGTAGTCAATCGTCTTTTGCAGGCCGTCCTCAAGGCGAACCACTGGGAACCACGATAGCTTCTCTTTTGCTTTGACAATCGATGGCAGTCCGAGCTCCGTGAGAAACATCAGCTGATCAGCATACGTGATCTTAGACGTCGATCCTGCCATATCAATAATCTTCTGCGCGACCTCCGCGAGCGCCAAATCAACGTCACTTCCAATGTTCACCGGACCTGGATCAGCTTTCGCACTCATCAAGCGCATCAGTCCGTCGACAACATCGGTGACATACACCATTGATGTCTTGAACTCCTTTGTCCCGTTAATGACCACATCTTCATTATTCAACGCGGCCATCACGAAGTCCGGAACCTGATGGCCATCAAACAGCGGCATGCGCGGTCCGAAGGTACGGAAGATACGCGCGATGCGTGTCTGCACACCCTGTGCTTGTGCGTACGTCAAGAACATCGTCTCGGAAAATCGCTTCCCTTCGTCATAACATGCGCGTGGTGTGAGATGATCGACGATCCCCTTGTAATCCTCCTCAAACACGGTCACATCCTTTGTTCGACCACCGTACACAACAGAACTCGAAGCGAACAACACATTTGCCTTGTACTTCACAGCAAGGTCCAACACGTTGCGCGTCCCAACAGAGCTCGAGAGGAGTGTCTGAATGCGATGATCATCAAAATGCTTAATCGATGTTGGAACGGCCAAATGATAAATCTCCTGCACACCCGTGAACTTCACCTTAAACGGCTCAAGCTCTGCAAACGATTCCAAATCGATTGGCTCGTTAATGTCTAGTCGCAGAAACTGAAAGTCCGCGTGGCGCAGATACGGATCAATATTTCGAACATGACCTGTACTAAAGTTATCAATACAGATCACTCGCTTTCCCTCCTTCAAAAGCGCTTCGCACAGAAACGAACCGATAAAACCGGCCCCTCCTGTTACGACAGCAATAGGTTTGTCAGCCATAGAAATGTTATTGAGCAAGCGCACTTAATTCCGCTCGCGTTTTCATAATGGTTTTGTCGACAGTCTCCCCTTCTTCCATTGGATCATCGGAACCGAACTTTGAAAAGAAGGTCGATTGCACATCAATCACATAGTCAGCCCAGTCACTCCCGTACAACTCAATCGCCAACTCCTCGGTTTCGATCTCGCGCAGAGCCGGTGCAAACGCATCACCATCGTTCTCGCCAAGCGCATAGACCGTCGGAGTACTTTGAATCTTCACAAGCACCACCCCCTCCTTTGGCAGCATCAGCTGTCCAAACGTCAACTCCGGTAAGGTAGCGTCCGTCACTTCCTTTACAAGATCAAACGAATCTTCGTAGGTAAAGAAGGTGTTTGTATCCATAAACGGCCGACGTTCGCCATCCTCTGTCACATAGTACACGGTCGAGTACGATGGACTGGTGATGTAGTCACCCGCGTTCACACTTGAAATCGCCTCGGCCTCGCCGGTCACAGGGGACACGCCCTCGCCGGCCTCGACCACAACGTCGCCGGACGGCTCTTCTTCCTCATCTTCTTCATCCTCCTCATCCGCATAGTTTGCTGCCATTTCTAATGCTGATTGAATATTCAATCGGCCGGCGCCCAGCTTGTTGATAAACTCAGGAGCCTGAAGGGGGTCTACGGATAACTCAAGTGACAAGCGGACCTCTTCCGGAGTGAGGCTTGGATAGGCTGACAGCAAAATACCAACGGCGCCCGCAACCACGGGAGACGACACCGATGTACCAGCCCAACCTCCTGTGTAGGCGTCCTCCGAATCGTCTTCATCGTAGTAATCTGTACTAAACATGTCCTCACCTGGCGCGCTCAGATCCGTACAGTCTTGTCCAAAGTTTGAGAATGTCGACTTCTTGTCTGTTTTTGTTGTCGCCGCCACGCCGATCACCCAGTCCGTGGATCCATTTTTGTAACAGGCTGGATAGACAGGATTTCTGTCGGTGCTCTTCCCATCATTCCCCAATGCCGCAACGACAACCACGCCAGCATTATACGCGTCCTCAATAGAATCACGTAGCTTTGGATCATTTGCATCTCCAGCAAAACTAAGGTTAATCACATCAGCGCCGTTTTCTACCGCATAATCAACCGCGTCTGCGGCATCCGTAGAATTCCCTGCGCCATTTTTGTTGAGCATGCGTACAGCCATAATCTCCACATTCCACATAACGCCAGCGACCCCTTCCTCGTTGTCGGCCTGCGCGCCGATAATGCCAGCAATGACGGTACCATGCGAAATCGCATCTGGATCTGCGTCAGCGCTCGCATCGGGATTTGGGTCGTTGTCGTCATCAACAAAATCCCATCCATACTTGTCATCAATAAAACCGTTCCCATCATCGTCCTTCCCATTGTCGGCGATCTCGTCATTGTTCTCCCAAAGATTAGGCTCGAGATCTGGATGCTCGAGCGAAACACCCGTATCCAGCACCGCAATCACAATCTTCGATGAACCCGTTTCTTGATCCCAAGCAATAGGCGCATCAACTTGATCGAGATACCACTGTTCGTCGTAATGTTCATCATCTGGCTCTTTTGCAAACAAAAAGATCGGACTCAGCCACAAAAGGGCGATGAGACCGATCATCACCGCGCGTTCAAACCTTGTTCTTCCGGTCGAATACACGGATCCATTTTAGCACACTATCCAACTCTATTCGCAGGATTCTTCCACCTCTGCAATATCTTCCTCAATCGCCTCGGCGATACCCTCGTCCTCTGCTAGCTGTAGCGCAACTTCGTAATGGCTAATGGCATCCTCGCAATACCCGTGGTCGGCATACCACTCTGCCAGCCCCACGAGCAGTGAGCGCGTTTGGCCGACTTCCTTAATAGCATCCTTGTAGACATCCTCAACCTCAGCATCACGTCCCATTTCCTCCAAAACACGAACAAGGTCCATGTAATAGTCCTCGGTGTCGTTATTTAGCGAGATCGCTTTTCGATAAGCGTCTTCCGCACCTTCCAGGTCACCCATACGTCGCAGGACGCTTCCATAACTGTCATAAGCGGCGTAGTTTGTTGTGTGTACTTCGAAATATTGCTCGTAAATTTCCTTTGCCAGTGCAAGATCACCCAGGTGCTTTGCGTTAAACGCCGTCAGTGTATACAGACTGAGGTCTGGCTGCCCCCCAACAGACTCATATGCAGCCAATGCTGCTTGATAAACACTAAGCTGGCGCTCCAAAAAATCACGCAGCTGATCATCAATGTCGACCTCCATCTGCATGACCAGTTCCTGAGAGGAATTGTTGTTCTGCCATTGCGATCCGAACACGACTGCCAGAACAATGATAGCGAGAATAAAGAGGATATTTTTGCGTTTCATAGTGGGAGAAGTTTAGCAGACGAAACACCGACCCGCAAGGGGTCGGTGTTTCTTGGAAAACTGCGATTCTAGAACTAGAACTGCAGTGAGCCACCGGTCAATGGTAGGTCATCAACCAAGTATGCGCTCCAGTCTTCACCTGCTGTTGCAGATGAGCTGTTTCCGTCATCTTCCCAGACGAATGCACCTGGGAGACGGTCGACGTCGTCACCTGAGTCGAAGGCGTTACCTTCGTCTGGCTCGGTTCCGAGGTATCCACGAACGATCGTCAGATCGTTGGTGCTGACACCTGTAACAAGAGCCTTCTCATCCTCTCCGACGGATGCGTTGTCACATCCATCGTCTGTGAGGTCGAGACAGATGATGTCTCCAGCCGTGTATCCGGTTCCGGATGAAACGGACAGAGTTGTGTCGATTGACGTCAAGTCATTCTCGTTAGAGTCACTTGAGGACTGCCATGTAGCACCATCCAACGGATCGTTCGTCAATGTGAGCTGAAGGCTGTCATCGTTCGTTGCAGATGCTGGAGTCGTGTCCATGTACAGAGCGTACGTGTAACTCGATCCTGCAGGCACGACTTCTGCCGTTGCCAATGCAAGCGCGACGAATCCTACGTCTGCCGCTGTTGCGTCACAAACGGCACCTGTTGCCTTCAAGATCAACCAGTCTGTGTTGACATCAAGGGCTGTTGATGTTCCGTCCTTTGACAAGTTGTAGAAGTCAAAGTCAGTTGTATCAACGTCTGTAGAGCTGGTTGTTCGAGCGTTTGCTCCAGAGTTATCGGTGTCACACTGGTTCCAGTTCGATGAACCGTTATCAGTGCTTGCGATCTTCCAGACCAGCTCGTTGATGACAACGTCCTCGTTAGAGGATGCCGCCACCGTGAAGCGGAATACTTCCTGGTCACCAGGGACCTTACCGGTTCCACTTGGGGAATCGTCGTCCAAGGTTACCGTTGGCTGAGTCTCACGCACGACGAAGGTAGCTGGATCGGTTGATGTCAACGTGAGGTCGTCATCATCCAATGTCGTACCAGATCCCTGACCGATCGCCTTGAAGTTATCGTCGTTGGTCGTGTCAGAGAAGGTGTCAAGCATGATCTTTTCGTTGGAGGTTGCAGAACCACCAGTGTTTCGGCTGGTCTCTGGGACGTCAACGTACACCAGAACGTCTGCGCTCTCACCGGATTCAACGTAGATTCCGCTTCCACTACTCAAGCTGAACTTCGCTTCGTTTGAAGACATTGAAGTCGTTGCGGTTCCGGTCGTACCATCTTCCATTGGGAACTCGATAGTAACCAGGGAGATGTTGTTTGCGTACGAGGAATCCTCATCAGTTGCACTGTCGTCATCATCAGCGTCGTCCTGCTTCGCCTGTTGCTCAGCAACGGTCAACGTGGTGATTTCGAAGTCTTCGTTTGTAGCGGTCCACTCAAGCGTGGTGACGTGGTTGTCGGAGCTACCGGTCATGACGAAGTCAGCACTTGGCGTACCTGAGTCAACAGCAACGGTCAGTGATCCGTTAGCCGTGACAGAGATCTTGGTGCCCTCAGATGCGTTGATAGACGCAGCCGTGATGTCACCAGAAGCCAAGCTTGTTCCTTCATCATCCAGAGCTGTGATGTCAGCGCTGTCAGCAGCACCGGCACCGTCAATCTCGAAGGCGAACTCGTCGTCTGTTCCTGGAGCCACGTTGGCTAGGTTACAGCGAACGAATACCTTCTCGATTGCTCCAGCGTCGATCCACCAGGAGAAGTTCTGGAACAAGAGCGTACCTGCGGCAGCACTTGAAACAGATTCTGGTCCAGCGATCAATGTGTCGTCGGTGTCGTAGAGAGAACATGAGCTGATTCGGTCTGTGGAGTTCGTTGAACCCTCAGTTCCGATTGCGAAGGTTCCACCGGAATCTTCGTCAACCCATACCTCAACTGTCAGGTCGGTAATCTCGATGTCGCTACCGTCACCAGCCTCGAAGTTGAAGCCAACAACGTCGATATCATCCATACCGCGAACAACAGTAGTATCACCCGTTGGGGTAGATGCCAATGTAACGGTAAGAGATGCCGATGCGACCGTGTGAGCGTAACCAGCCATGTCAGCTGATGGAACGATGTCCGCAGAAGCGATTGCATCGTTGTTTGCATCCTCAATGGTCAAACCACTGACGTCGAGTGTCATGGTGATGGTGTCGTTGTTTTCAGCAACCGTGCTGTCAACGTCAGCCGTCACAGACATGTCATACGTCTCACCTGCCTCAAGAACCCAGTTGTCTGAGAAGGTGATGGTCTGCTGTGTTGCAGATCCTGAAGAGCTGAGCTCCTGTGGTCCTGCAACGAGGGATGCGTCGTCAGACATGACGAGCTTGATGTCGGTGAGGATCAAGTCATCAAGACCTGAGTCTCCACCTGAGTCAGCGTCAGTTCCGTCAACGATAATCGCCATGGAATCAACTTCTGCCCAGTCAGCAGATGTGACTGAGAAGTCGAGGAAGGAGTAATCCTCCGCACCGTCCTTCACGTCAGAAGCGGATGGACCGCCGAATGAGAACGTGATGTCACCACCCTGAATGGTCGAGTAGGAACAGTCATCCGTGGTTGCGCTACATGATCCGGAAGCTTCCGTACCACTTGCGCTACCACCATCGTAGGCTGAACGGGTAACGGTTACGTTGAATCCGTAGTCGTCACCAGTAGCGTTGAAGTCTGCATCGGAGTTGAGGTAGACGTCGACTGCGTCGTTTGCCTGACCTCCAACGTCCATTGAGACGGAGAAGTTCACGTTCTTTGACTTTTCAATCTCGTAAGCTTCATCAAGCGTGAAGAGAACGAGCTTGTTACCGATGTACTCACCGGTTCCAATCTGGTCAGATCCCTGCCAGAGCTTGAAGTCGTCGTGATCAGAAGCCTGGTCGACCTTCAGGGTGATGGTCTCAATAGAGATGTCCTCACCTGAACCAACCTGGACTTGGAACTTACCAACAATGGCGTCGTCCTCACCCAAGGTAGGGTTTGCAATCGAACCGGTCTTCGTCAATGTAACGGATCCAACATCGATGTCCGTGATGCTGTGGGTCTCACCATCAAGTGGGAAGTCACCATCAACGTCACCGTCGGCATCAACGTCTCCTTCCTCAGAGAGGTAGAAGTAGAAGCTTCCGTCGTTAACCGTTGTGCTCATGTCAACAACCACGGAAAGGGTTACGGTTTCCCCAGCTTCAACAGCAATGTTCAAAGCGGAGAACGTAGCCTGACGTGTGGAAGAGTTAACCGTGCGACCCTCGGTCAAACGGCTCTCACCTTCGTAAAGGTAAACACCGTCCGTGTTGATCGCACCCGTGGTAGCAAGACCACCGAGCGTAACGGTAAGTGAGTTGAGCTCTGCGTCCTCAGAACCTGCTTCGAAGTCGAAGGATGCAACCGCTACACGAGCTGCCGAGTTAGGAATCGACATTGCTGCTGGTGTATCAGATGCAACAGAAACCTCGAGGTCTCCGGAGCTGTCTGAGTCGTCATCGCTATCGTCAGAACAGTCGCCTGTCTGTGCGATGTCGTAAAGAGCACACTCTGCTGCGTCGATGTCTGATCCGTCGGACAAGCTGCTGTCATCGATGCCCTCACCGTCGAGGAACATCCAGTCCCAGTAGTAGTTGTCGTCCATTTCATTCATCATGCGCTTTTCACCACCCCATGAGAGGTAGTAGTCGCTGCCATCCATGTAAGCCAATCCGTCGTACGCGGTTGCGGACTCAAGAGAAGCTCCAGCGGAGTAGTCAACGAAGAAGACATCAGGAACGTCGTGAATTCCTTCGTTCCAGTCGTCTCCAGCATAGTCAACTGCTACATCCTCGGACTCGATCCAGTGGATCATGCCGTCGGTTGAAACAGCGTATGTTTTTGCGTCACTGGTGATCTTAATCCAGTAAGATCCAGGACGGTACACAACGTTACCTGCAAGCGAGATGTCAGCGAGCTCTGAGTCAGAGATCGTTTCAACATCATCGAAGTCTGCACGCCACGTCATGAATGTTTTTTCGTTCGGGAACGTGTATCGGGAACCGTCGTAACCATAGTAGTACAACGTTGAGAGCGACTCACCCATGATCAGGTCTCCACCGGAAGCGGCGGAAGCCGTAGCAGGGACGATAGCAGCACTCAAAGTTCCCAAGATCATTGCAACCGTCGTAACGATGGCAAAGACACGTCGGCGAACTACGAACGTATTGTCCATAACTATCTGATCCTTTCTCTAATATGAGTAGGTGGGCAGAGTGACCATGCGGTCTCGACCTTTAAACTCTGTTCCACGGTGTGTGACTGATCAAAACGTCATGAATTAATCATTGGTTGAATTAACCAGGACGTTTACGCCAATCACGCACGAATTTTGAATGCAGAAACGTTGATACGTTTCTGCCCTGACCGACCAAATTGATCAGTCCAGGCAAAGACGCATCTTAGGGGAAGTTTCACTCGATCGAATCTTCTTTCAGCTTTATAACAGAGTCTCCGTCCGTACCCACCTCGACCTCGACCTGCTGAGCTTCGGGCTCATCTCCGCTAGTATCCGCTTGCGATCCGCTGGCATCTATACCATTCATGATGGCGAACTCAATCTGCGCCAACTGTGCCTCAAGTGCCAACAGAATCTCGTCCGCTTCACCTAGAATCTCGAACGCTCCGCGATAGCCACCTGCCGCCGCCAAGTCCATCGCACGCGCAACAGAGTCGGTCGACGCTTCCACTTCATAGTGCAGGCTGCTCAAATCAATGCCCTGCAACAGTACTGCTGGATCATCCACATTCGCCAGCACCTGCTCAATCACGGCAATACGTCCGGCGTCAAAGCTCTGGCGTGAAACCAATGCCGCATACTCACTGCGGAATGACTGCTCCAATGCCCACTTAGACTCTTCGGTCTCCTCGGTCTCGTGTGCATCAACAATCGTCTCAACCGCAGAATCCGACACCTCACGAGCAACTTGCTTGGACTCGTCAACCTCACCAACCGTTTCCTGAGCATTCTCAAACGTCGTCAGACTATCACTAAGATCATCAACCTTCTGATCAATGGCACTAGCGATCGCAATGGTGTCGGTATTCCCTTCGTCCTTGAGCTGTTGCAGACCTTCCTGCGCTTCATGCAACTGCTCGCGGAATGCTTCCATGGCCTCCGGCACGAGCTCGCTCTCACCAAGAGACTGCAGCACGGTCGCCTCATTCAAGCGACGTTGTGCAAACTCGGTATGCAAGACGGCGCGACGCTCAGCAGAAGAAATAGCCAACTGTGCACGCTCCGTTACCAACTTCAGTCCGTACAATGTGTCACCAGGCAAACTTGAAGATGCGGCCTGAACCGTTGTCATCCATCCACCAAACAGCAGGACAAAAACAAGCGCCCCAGCTGTCACTGGGCGCGTCATAACTTGAATCGCATTCCAACTAAAGTAGGAAGCAACCCCATCCTGAGCGACCACATCGGTCGCGCCGTGGTTTCCAATCGCCTGCATCAACACCTCGCGCCCGCGATCGTTCGCAGACGTGCTCGCCCACCCCGCTTGTGGGTGGTCTTTCAGAGCCTTGAGTTGTTTTGTTAGGTTGGACATTCTTCTATTGGATCTATTTTTGGACAACGCTCTCGAGGGCCTTTTTAGCGCGGTGCAAGAGCACACGAACGTTGTTTGGGGTTTTCTCTAAAGCTTGTGCGATCTCCTTTACACTCATCTCATCCATGTAGCGCATCATGAGCGCATCGCGATATTCCTCTTTAAGGGACTTGAGCGCTCGCAGTAGCTGCGCTTGATCCTCCGCCATTTCCATTTGTTCGGAGGCAATGGGTGTGGAATCTGGCACTTCATGCGCTTCTTGCATGCTCGCGGTCTCCCCCATCTTCTCTCGCTCTCGATAATGATCGGCGACCACATTTCGAGCGATACGGTAGAACAGCGCGCTGGGCTTTTCGATCATGCTCGACGTTGCGTATTCCCATCCTCGTAGGAACACTTCCGCGGTCAGCTCTTCAGCGTCATGCGGACTCCCCACACGAAAGGAAACGAATCGTCGAATGCGTGCAACATACACGTCGTACAACTCTCCGTACGCTTGTGTGTCGCGAAACCGATAGACGCGAAAAAGCAGGAATTTATGACGGTGTCGCATGCTCATTTAATATGTCGGGAAAATCACTAAATCATTACAGTGAAGGCAAAACATAGCAAAGATTGGCCATTTTGGCAAGTGGAGACCACCGCGGCGTATCTACTTTGGCCTATTTTGCTAGAATTCGTCTGCGCCGTTGCGAAAAAATTTCGAAATAGCTTTTGCTATTGCTCAATTTTTTCGCTTAGGCTCGCCAAAATTCTAGCAAAATAATCTCAAAGATCTACGCCGCGGTGGTCTCAAAACTTGACAATCAACTCCTGTTTGTCTACTCTAGAGTAGACATTTAGTTACTCTTTTATGAGCATTACACCCCCAGTTAGGCTATCCGTATCGGAAGCCGCCCGCCTCTTTGGCGTATCGACCCGAACGATTCGTCGGGCCATTGCCAAGGGCGACATTAGCTACATTGTGGTCCAAGGTCGCTACAAAATCGACTTTGAATCACTTCTTAAATGGTCTCAGTCGAGTACCACGGTGCGCAACAAGCGCGACCGCGCTGGCATTGGCCAGTTTGTTGAGCGGTGGCGCATTAAAAACACGCTCTACTCCCCTAACCCAGGACGCCTCGCTAGCGAGGATGAACGCAAGCAATAACGCCTGTGAAGAGATGGCTCGCCTATAGTCTTTGTGCATTGGTGCTGCTGACAGGGGCAGTTGCAACAACGGCGCAGGAAAACGCGGTGAAGACGGCGAACTATTTTCTGCTTTCAGGAACGCATTTGGAGGACCAAGATACCCTCGAGACGCTCGCCCTTTACGATCTGCTTGTCATTCCTGCCGAAGCGCAGGTGTGGAACGATGATTTTTCCGACACGATTCGCGAGATAAATCCGGATATCATTCTGCTCGCTTATGTTCCAAGCGTGAGCTGGAACACGATTTGGAGCGATGCGCTTCATGAAGATCTCTACGACGGCATCCAATCATCATATTGGTTGCAAACGGATGACGGTGATGATGTATCGATTTGGCCGGGAACGCAGGCGCTCGATTTGACGTCGGGGTGGAACGGCTACCTTGCCGAGTTTGTGGCAGAAGAAATCTTGCACGACGATTACTGGGATGGCGTCTTTTACGATGAAGTAAACGATTCGATCAGCTGGGTCGGCGATCTACAACTCGCCAGCGGTGCGAACGACATTGACGATGCCTGGGTTGATGCCTACACGCAGCTATTTGCTGACACGCGCTCGCGTGTTGGCTCAGACAAAATCATCATTTCAAACGGAAGTTCTGATCTTCAGCATGCACCGTACGTGAACGGTCGTATGTTTGAGTCCTTCCCCACTCCATGGGAAGGTGATGGAAGCTGGCAGACGAATATCACAAACTATCTCGCGCTGGAAGAAAACGTTGCGTACGATCCGGTTATCTTGATCAACAGCGACACAGACAATACTGGCAACAAGTCAAACTATCAACGCGTGCGCTTTGGTCTCTCCAGCGCGTTGCTCGCCAGCGGATTCTTCGGCTTCGACTTTGGAACGCAAGAACATGCACAGCTGTGGCGCTACGATGAGTATGAGGCCTTTTTGGGAACGCCAAAGGATGAGGCCGTGGAAGAAGACGGCGTATGGTCGCGCGAGTTTACCAATGGAAAAGTCGTTACCAACCCAACAGACGAAGAGGTAACCATTCGTCTGGGTGGTGAGTTTGAAAAGCTGCACGGCGAGCAAGATCCCGATATAAACGACGGATCTATCATTTCGCGCCTCACCCTTGGGGCAAAAGACGGCATTTTGCTGTTGCGACCGTTGGAGGAAATCGTTGACGCCGTGTTCTTAAACGGAGCGTTCGCTCGTGTGTTTGCCGGCGACGGTGATGTGAAGCGAACAGGATTCTTCTCCTACGACGGCGACTACCTCGGTGGCATGCAAGTTGTCACATATGACCTTGATGACGATGGTGATCCAGAAACCGTCACCGCCGATGATTCACAGGTCTTTATCTACAACAGCGACGGTTCATTACACGCCAGCTTTTATCCGTATACAGAGGCGTACGGCAACGGCATCAACATTTCAGTTGGCGATCTTGAAGCTGACGGGTCCGTTGAGATCGTAACCGGAACCGAAGACGGTGGTGGTGCGCATGTGCGCGTCTTCAACGCCGACGGCGTGCTAATCAACCCCGGCTTCTTCGCCTACGATGAAGTCTACCGAGGCGGCGTGAACGTCACCATTGGCGATCTCAATGGCGACAACACGTTCGAAATCATCTGTGGCGCTGGTGTTGGAGGCGGACCGCATGTACGTGTGTTTAATAAACACGGCACACTCATCAACCCCGGCTTCTTTGCCTACGATGAGGATTTCCGCGGTGGCGTGAACGTTTCAGCCGCCGATATCAATGGCGATGACATTGATGAAATCGTCACCGGGCCAGGATTAGGTGGCGCGCCAGAGATTCGGGTGTATGATAAAGATGGCAACCTTCTTGAAGAGCCGTTTTGGGCATTGGATACAAATGAGGGCGTCGGCATTGAAGTGTCGTCCGCTGACCTTGATGGTGACGGTATTGATGAGATCATCGCCTTCACGCAAGACGTCTTTACCCTTTCAAGCCTTGGCTTTTAAAACACTGTATGGCTGATAAAAAACCAAAACTCGTCTGTGAGCCTTTTGGCGAAGGCAAGAAGCGCAATCTTCTTGTCTGCACATTAAATATCGGCACCCAAGCCAGCAAACATATCTCTGAACCCGTGGAGATGCTCATGAAGGGAACCTATCGTCACGAACGAGAGGGTTTGCACAAATGGCTCGATGCCATTGGACTGGGAGTGATTATCCTCACGCTCTTTGGCTTGATTTGGATGCTCGTACCTCGCTCAACACCAGACCTCATTGTCGTCAACGCTGACGTCGCACCGGTTGAAGTGATTACCGGTGGTGCCTCAACGTTAACGTTCCGTTTTGAGAATCAAAGCAACGAGACCATCAACGACGCGCAAGTCCGCTTCGACTTCCCCGCTCACTTCGAGCTCGATGCTATCGAGTCGGAAGACGCACAGGAAATCGGCTATCAAACGTTCGAGCTTGGCGATGTTGTTCCAGATCAATACGGATTCATCCACGTGCGTGGAACCATGTTTGGCGACGTTGGCGGTGAACAAATCTTCACAACAACGCTCGACTATACGTACGGCGAGGATGAGATGACAGACACAAAAGTCATCGAGCATGTCTTCTCCCCTACAACGTCCACGCTCGCACTGGAGTTAACACTGCCAGAACATCTTGTCGCTTACCAGCTTGTAGAAGGAACGATTACGTATCAAAACACAGGAGATGTCTCATTCCCAGACATGACTATTGAACCGCAGTGGCCGGAGAGCTTTACGCTCATTTCAGCGAGTCCTGGGCCGCAAAGCGACGGGGCGTTCCATGTCAGCGGTATTGATCCAGAAGAAGAGGGAGTGATTGAGTTCGTGGGTCGTCTTGGAACACAGGATGACTCCACGTTCACGTTTGCGCCATCGTTCGTATTTGACGACGCCCGATACACGCAAGAGCAACTCATCGACACGATTGACATCCTACCGCCGCCGTTGACGCTTACGCATGCTGTCGAGCAGTCATCGCTACAACCAGGTGAGAATGCAACCGTTACGCTGACGTATGAAAACGACAGTGAGCACACACTCACAGACGTTGAGCTCGAACTTACGTCGAACGTCAGTGTGTTCTCAGGCGATCTTGTCTTTGACACGCCGTCGACCATTGAGCCGAGCGGGTCTGGAACGCTAACCCTCACCGTCCCTGTTCGATCATCACTATCACGATCGTCATTGTCTACCTACGAAAACATCACCGTCACCACGCGGCCAATCGCCACCTTCACGTTCAGTCCTGACGGCGAAGCGATTGAGGTGAACACAACAGGAATAAGCTTTGACACACCCCTCACCTCGCCGCTCGTACTTGAGTCGTTCGGACGCTACTGGACCGCAAGCGGTGATCAACTTGGTCGGGGGCCTATCCCACCGATCGTCGACGAAACAACCAAGTATTGGATCTTCTGGAATATCTCTGGAACGACCAACGGACTTGAAGGACTCTTCATTGAAGCTGATCTTGGACCGGGCGTGGAGTTGACTGGTCGCCAGAGCGTCTCGGTTGGAACATCAATTGAATCAGTAAACGGCGCTGTGCGGTGGTCCGTCAGCAGCGTGGACCCAACCATGCCGCCAGGAAGCACGGTCGTGGCTGCCGCGTTTGAGGTAGCGATTACACCTAGCGCCGATCAAGTGGGGTCAATCGCAACGCTTCTTGAACGCGCGTACGTGAGCGCCTCCGACACATGGACCGGAGCGACGATCCAAAGTGGTTCGAGTGGGGTGACAACCAATCTAACCGCTGACAGCAAAGCCGCAGCGTATGGGGGCGTGGTTGAGGAATAAGGAAAAAACAGACGCAGCATTCTTTGCCGAGCTTCTTAAGCTCCCCTCGTTTCCCTTTTACCGACTTATTCGACAAGATGCGCAGCGTGCAAAAGAACAACGCCGAGCGTGGTTCCACAAGGGAACGCCTCCGGTGTTTTCGTATCTGGAAGCGCAGTCGTTTGACGTGATGGGCTATCTTGAGGAGGTCGAGGCGTGCAAATCGCGCCTTCCGGCAAAACCGACGTGGATCCGTGCACTGTACAATCAAAAGTTAGATGAATTGCGCATGCGTGCGGCACTTGTTCTGGCTATCTCGCACGGTGACGATCAAACCGTCACGCACCTTTCACAAAAGCTCTTTGGTCATCCGCGGCAAGACGTTCAGGAACTTGAGCGCGAGTTTAGCTGCATGCTCGAGCATGCGCATACGTTTCATAATCACAAAGAACCGATCGATGCCAGAGCGTTTGAAAAAATGGTACAAGCAATACTCGATCATTATCATATCGATGGCTGGAAAGTAACGTTCTCCTCTCGCCCATCTATTAAAATCACACGTGGCCGACGTGCACGCCGACCCGTCATTGCCATCCCTTCAAATCTACAAATCTCAAAAGCTCGCGCGGCACGTCTTCTTACGCACGAGGTAGAGGTGCATGCGCTGCGTACAGAAAACGGTCGACGATCGTCGCTGGAAATCTTGCACGTTGGCTTAAACGGTTACGTGCGTACCGACGAAGGGCTCGCCATCTATTATCAGCAGCAATTAAGTAAAGAAGAGCCGCGGCATGCACCGGGATTCTGGGACGCGTGGACGTGCGCGCTCACGCAGGAAGGAACCTTTGAAGATACGTTCGCAACCATTGCGCAGGCTCGCGCGCAACTCGCTGCAGCCACAGGAGCGGAGGATGCGCAAAACGTCGGAAACGATGCGGCGTGGCGACTTTGTGCCCGCGCGTATCGCGGCATCACCAACGCAAACACCTATGGCGTTGGTTTCTTGCGTGATCATTTATACCGATCAGGATTGCTTGACGTGAAAGAGGCGGTTGACGCTCATGGCGAGAAGATCTTGAAACAGCTTTTTGTTGGAAACATCGGATTGGAACAACTGAAGTCTCTGAAGAAGGTTGCCTCGAAGGACGCGCAGCTCCCAACGCTTGTCAGTAAACAAATCGTAAAAAGATTCAGTTGATCGGTTTGTACAAAGAATGTTTTGTCGCTTTAGCAAAAAAGAGTGAGAGCAGGTCATGCAAGTCGCCGCGGCAAGCCAATCTGGTATTGAGAAAAGAGGTTTCAAAACTGTGCCGATCGGCACAGTTTTGAAACCTACATTTCCTGAGCCAAATAAACACGGGCCCATTTATCTAAGCCAGATTCCTGCAAATATCGCTTCATGATTTCTACGACGTTTCGATCACAAACCCAAACACTCTTTTGGACACAGGTGAACCCAATTTTTCGAAGGAGCCTGCATAAAGCGATACGAACATCTCGAACATGCTCAGGAATATCAAAGCAGACAAGACATACTTGTCCTGATGGCAAATCATCACTGCAAGCCAACATCCTCGTTCGCAGAGCCTCCAATCTCCCCTGATCTGTTAAATGGATAAACGCTTTTTTTCCTACTTTCTCAATCTCTATAAGCTGTTTTTGTCGCAAACGTTGCAACGCCTGACGCTTTTCTCGTTTATCAAAATACGAGCGCATTTCCATATACTCTTCATGACTATATCGCATCGCAACAGATGGACGACCCATCATATGCATCATTTCTCCACCAACAGCACCAATACCATCGCACACCTCTAAAAAGACGTGCCACGTCTTTGACCCTTTTCTCATAAAATCTCTCTCCAAGAATAAAACTCCCAACTCGTAAAACGAATGGGAGATACTTTTATGGTTTCACTTTTTGACCGATCGGTCAAGGTTTGCACCCGTGGATAAGCCTCGTAAATGAGCACCGAAGCACGACACCCCGCGAGCCGAGTAGGCTGCGGGGTGTTGAGCGAAGCGACTTAGAGAACCTGGCCAACGGATGGCCACGCTGTCGAAGCTTCTTCGCTACGGGTTGTCGGGCGGGGTGACGAGGAACGCGTCGGGCTCGGGCACGTCGTCCGGACACATGTCGGCGTACTCCGCCGGCTCGAGGTGAGCGCGGAACACGCTGCACGTGTTGACGAGCTCGCGCTGCCCCGCACCTCCCGGGTACACCCAGACACGGATGTCCTCGTCGGAGTCCTCGGGCAGATGCACGGTGGTGTACTGACCGTCGATCTGGCCCTCGAAGATGATGCCATCACCGTAGGACAGGCTCGGCGCGTCGTCGAAGCCACACGCGGGCGGGCGGTCGTCGCCCCAGATGCCACACCAGCTCTCGCCGTTGAAGGCCTGGAACGCCGGCTTGTTGCCCTGCACATGGAAGATGCGGTGGTTGCCGATGGCCTCGAAGGGACCGTAGCGCTCGCTGCCGTCCGGGTCGGTGGGGTCGTACACGATGTACCACTCGCTACCCTCACGGTAGGCGTAGTACGGCACCATCAGCAGACCGTAGTCGATCGGGAGGACCTCGTCGCGCCAGTCGCTCACCCAGCGACCCCAGAACGCCGCCTGCTTGTCGCCACGCTTGATGGCGCCGAAGTAGCTGCGGTCCACGATCTCGAAGGGCTCCATCCACCCGAAGTCGACGAACGCGTCGAAGGGGCCGATCCAGCCGTCGTCGGTGATCAGGTAGCGGTCATCCGTCACCAAGTCGCCGCCGAACAGGTAGCCGTTGATCCACGCACCGGGCGTGCCGTCGGGGTTGTCGGCCTTGCGAGCGCCGCCGGCGCCGCCGAGCCCGAGCGCGGGGGTCGTCGTGCCGTCCGGGTTGACGTACTGGTGGGCGACGCACTGGCGCAACAGCGCGAAGCCGCAGCGCCACTTGTGGTCGATCACCATCGTGACGCCACCGGTGATGTCCGGCTTGGGCTCGCTGACCTTGGCGCGATTGGGCACACCCTCCGCCGCGCTGACGCTGCACTTGAGGAGGAAGAACAGGACACTCCAGCTCACAAGAACTCCTTCGCCCCGGCATGGGGCTGTTTGCTGGTCAACGAGCGTATAACAAAAACACCCGTCTGTCAATGCATGCGGATGTTTTTGCTCTTAATTTGTTGCGAATTCACCGTGGCGGGAGACGACGTGCGCTTCGTACACACGCAGGGTCTCCTTGGCAATGTCGTCCCAGTTGAAGTCACCTTCTACGAATACGCGAGCGCTATGACCAAGCGACGCCATGTGCATCTCGTCTGAGATAAGGGCAATCAACTGACGTGCGAGATCATCGGCATCACCGGTGCTAAAGAGCATTCCGTGCTCCTCAACGACCTCTTTGTTCTCTGGAATGTCTGATGCCAGCACCGCCTTTCCATAACTCATCGCCTCAAGCACCGCGATGGGCATTCCCTCGGAGTGCGACGGATGCACAATACACTTTGCTCCAGCAAACAACGACTGCAGAGCGTCACCGCGCTGGTAGCCGGTAAAGACAATCGAATCATCAGCACCCGCAAGATTTTTAAGCTTGCGAACGTAGTCGTCGGTAAACGCCGAATCTCCAACAATCGCCAGCTTCAAATCGCGGAACAAATCTGGACGCTTACGCGTTGCGCGCTTCCACGCATCAATCAGAACATGCGCCCCCTTGTGCGGCACAAGGCGCGAAACCATGGCAACGTACTGGTTCGATCGAAGCCCGAACGGATGCAAGACCACATCGTTCGTGGTTGCCCGCACTGGAGCAATACCATTTGGAATATAATGGGCACGTTTGCCATAGGCCACTTCAATATAGTTACAGAGGGTTTTGGAAACTGCGATCGTCTGGTGCGGATTGTTCACACACATCTTCTCTCCCGTATGCAGCGCCCATCGCGCAAAGGCACCCCACTTTCCGTGCTCGCGGTCGATACAGTGGAAGGTCGTGACGACCACACTGGATGGCGAAAGCAATCGGGCGACCCACGCGAGCAACGACGGACCGACGCCATGCACGTGAATGACATCTGGCGCACTGATCAAACATGCGTGGATGAGAGCGAAGAAGGTGTGGGTGATGGCGTCCAAATGTTTTGTATGAAGCGACGGAAGACGCACAATGCGCACACCGTTGTAACGATCAGACTTGCCTGGTGAATACCAAGGACGCGCGTACACAGTCACATCGTGACCTTCGCGCACCAAACGCGTCGAGAGGTTCTCGACGTGCGTTTCGATCCCTCCGTGCAAAGACGGGAGGCCCTTTTGTCCAATCATGGCAATCCTCATAGAACGTGCGAACTTAGCAAAAAGGTCCGTTTATGTCAAGGAATTGATCCACCGCGCTTCCACAACAAAAAATACAAGAAACGGCTGTAATTAGCCGTTTTTCTTGTTTATCCCCAGTTTATTAAGTTAGACCCTTGACCTAATCACCTGGTCATACAGGTCCATAATTTGGCCATATAATCGCTCCGGATCAACGATTTCTTTTGCTCGAGCGTATGCCGCCTCCCCCATCGATGCCGCAAAGGACGCGTCGTGCACAAACGGCTCAAGAGATTGCTTGAGTGCGTCGACATCACCCGCGCGGAACACTGATCCGCTCACGCCATCCTCAACCATCTCTCGCAAACCACCGTGGTCGCTCACGATCACAGGCACACCAACAGACATTGCCTCAATCGCGACCAGCCCAAGCACTTCATGCCAAATCGAAGGAGCGACCATCACGCGCGCACCGGCACGCAAGTCTTCCAGTGCCTGCCCTGACACAAACCCTTCAAACGTCACGTTCTGATCGTCGGCTACCAAATCACGCAGCTCTTTCTCATACGACCCCGTTCCCGCGACCTTCAACTCAACATCTGGAAACGCCCGCATCGCTTCAATCAACGTATGCACGCCCTTGTATCGTTCAAGACGACCGATGTAAAGAACGTAACCCTTATCCTCTGTACGTTGAGCCTTGATCGGCTGTGTGAACGAATGATGCATGGTCATCTTCTTTGGATTGTATCCAGCACGTGTCATCACATCAGCAATAAAATACGAAATTGCGTGATAACGATCAATGCGACGATCATAGGAACGCCAAACATGATGCCAGCGGTTAATCGCCTCCAGTGCAAACGTCGCCAAATAGGAACCTTTCATGAACCGCGTACGAGCTGTTGCGAACAGTCCGAAGTGATTCAGGTCCATCGGTTCATCATGATAGGCATCCCAAAGAGAATAATTGGCACTGATCAATCCATAATCATGCACACTCATGACGACGGGAATATTGTGGCGCGCGCATGCCTTCAAAATAGACGGCGAAAGATGCGTGTAGATGTTATGGATATGAACGATGTCTGGCTCAAAGGCATCAATCAGTTTGCTCATCTGCTTATACGCCTCGCGCGACCAGAGCGCGCGACCGAACTGACGCAATGCCCCCAATCCATAACCAACACGCCCCTCCGTATTCACTTCACTGACGAAATACTCTGACCAAGCAGATGGCAGATTCTTAGGATAATGCATAGCAAACGGCGCGACCGCATGGCCAGCGCGCTCTTGCATATCCATCATGTCCAGCTGAAACCGCTCAGCCCCAGCGCGCATGTAGTAATACTTATGCGCATGTATAATCCTCATATCACTCGAGAATCTTTTCGCGTTTTCCAAGCACCACAACCGCGCCACCCATCACCCATAAGTACGCGGCAAGCGTTCTGACTTCTAAGAATGTTGCCAAAAAGGCATTGAGCGTAATAGCAATCATCCCTGCTGCCACGCCGAGCGCCAACGCGCGCGTCATCGGATCTTTTGACGCACGCCACACCCGCACACAGCTCAGGAATAGAACGACGTACATCCAGAGATACACCGCAAGTCCAAGCGTTCCGATTTCTCCCCACAGGCTGAACCAGTTGTTGTCAATGTACCCTTCTGTTCCGTACACGCCAAATGGGAGCCCGAGGGTGTCATAGACATAGGCATTCCCAAGTGCCGCTGCCGCTCCGCCGCCAAACATTCCCGGCCCATGACCAAACACAGGCGACGCCGGTATCACGGTCGCGACCGTCTCCACAATCCAATACATGCGCCCAAGTCCGTAGTACTCGCTGCGCCAACGCTCATAGGAAAACGCTTCAAAGAATCGCTCAGTCAGATTCTGGTCTGGGACCTCGAGCAATGTGTCGATCACCAATCCTGAAACCGCCAGATAAAACAGCAGTAATCCTCCAGCAAACCCAACACCCCAGGCAATGCGCTTGTCGCGTTTTGCCCACAGCGCGATAAACAGCGCCCCAAGGACAAACCCAAACCACGATGATCGCGAGTACGTGAAGGCGAGCGCCGGTAACGCGATTAAAAATCCCCAACCAAGCCAACCATACTTCTTGCGCAACGTTTTCTCATACAACATCGCAAGACCGATCAACAACATGAACGCCATGAATGTTCCAAGGCGATCATAACGACCCATCGTTCCGAAAATACGCTGCCCGTAATCCCAAAACTGAGCCGTGCCTGAAGTCAACTGAATCTCACCAAATGAACGACTGACTGTAGGCAATAAGAAGGTATCGACGGGTTCGCCAAAAAAGACTTGTCCGTATCCAAGAATGATCTGAATACCCAGCACAACAAACAGACCGAAAAGCGTGCGCTTAATCCATTCCTTTGATGGAGCTAGATGAACGATCACGAAAAACAGCAGGATGAATCGAATGATTTGACGGAAACCAAGCAAAGCGTCGCTCACGTCCACGAGGTTCACGAGTGCCGAGGCGGCTGCGACAACGATCAATCCAATAAACGGAAGATCAATCGGACTCGTTGCCCATTTGATCTGGCCGGTCAATCGTTTCCAAATTGTTGATGCAACAAGAAGATAAATCACCCCTTCAGATGCGTAGCGTGCGTAAACATATAAATCATCCGGCACCCATTTCAACAAAAATGGCTCAAACGGCAAGTACAGTAGTAACGCAAACAAGGCCCAAGTGGGGCGCAAGAAACTCAGCACAAGGATCGCCACGCCCGCGAGTGCGCCCAGCACAAGCGACGCGGAGGAGTAAATCATGATCAAAAGAACGCCAATCGCAACGCCGAACAAGGCGATACTTGCGACGTGCGCGTACTCATCACTGGAACGATAGATCTCTCGCAGATCAGACATGGTCTAAGTATATCAGAAAGCACAACGACCCTGGCCACCGTCGCTCTCGCAAGGGAGAGGTCAGGTGACACAGGGTCGCACGAACGCGCGTGATCTCGCTAGAGACTCCCCTCGCCCACGGCGCAGTGGGTGAAGGCGCCGGCCTGGGTGGAAGTCCAGTTGCCACTGGAGAGGACGATGTACTCGGTGGTGGACGAGGAGGCTGTCCAAGCGCCACAGATGTAGTTCTCGGTCCCAGCGACGATGGAGCTGTTGTACAGGTAGTCGGTACCACCGGCGTCATAGCCGGTCTTGGTCCAGATGCGCAGGCTCTGGTTGTTCGAGCCGTCGTTGACGATCACGCAGCACACGGCGTAGTCGACCCCCGAGGACACGGAGAAGCCAGAGCTGATCAGTGCCTCGTTGTCGACCCCCTGGCCCGAAGACGGGTACAGGAGCTCCATCGAGGGGAAGTCACCGGCCTCCGGATAGGAGGTGTAGGTGACGTCGCTGATGCCCGGGGCCGAGAGGCCCGAGGTGCTCGTGTACACGCTCCAGTTGGACGTACCGCCCTCGAAGGTCGAGTCTCCCTCTTCGTCAGAGAAGAGGTTGACGGCCGAGCTGTCGAAGGTGAAGGTTCCGGCATCCGTGGACACCGACTCCCCTGCCTTGTCCCAGTCCCCGTCGCAGTCCTGATCCCAGGCGCTGTA
>CAYFME010000004.1:39409-77642 GCA_964344145.1 uncultured Gammaproteobacteria bacterium | reverse complement strand
TCACCGACTTCGAGGTCACCAGCGACGGCCTGACCCTGACCTGGGACATCAACGGTGAGGGCAACGTCACCTACTACGACTGCGTGGTGGTCGACTAGCTGATCCTTCGCAGACGCCGGTGCGACTTCTGACCCCCGAACCTCTCTCACGAGGCTCGGGGGCAACGTGCATCTAGGATCCATCAACGAATAGATTACTTCGCCCGTCTGACGGGCTCGCAACGACGGGTACTGGATGCAACACAAAACACGGCATTATGCCGTGTTTTGTGTTTAAGCCTCAATGACTCAATGACTTAACGACTCCATGACTTTCTCTATGGATCAACGTAGATGTATCCGTCGTAATAAACCCATGGGTTTGTGCTTTCATCAGCGTCAGGATATTTACTGTAGTTGCATTCACTATTTGGATTTGACGTTTCAATATCACCATAGGAGTCGAAGCATTCGCTATCACCATCCGCATTGATACCACTATCAGTACTATCACACTCCCCCGAACAGAATCCCCAGTTATCACGCACGTGCACGCGTGGCTGGAACACGCAGGTCAGCTGATCGAATGTACATGGACTATTCGTGAGATCACCACTGTCATCTTCCACACAGGTTGGAAGCTCCGTTGGATCCCAGCAGCGGTAAACGTGCGAGTAGTTGAACTCGTTTGGATCACACGTCGCACTTGTGAGTCCCCACGCCGTTCCAAGGTCACACTTAGAGAGCGTGGTCGTCTCATCTGAACCGCCATCTTCTCCATCTTGTAAACCACGGTGGTTCTTGTAGTAATTGCTCTCATCATCTGATCCAGAGTGCGAGCCATCACCCCACTCAACGATCACACGACGGATTGGTAGTTGGTTCTTATCGGCTGCAGCGAAGAACTTCATTGTCGCACGGAAGTAGCCGCCGTCAGCTTCAATGTCACCTTCGTTGGTGTTATTGATTGTCACACCATTCTCTTCTCCTTCACGACAATATTTCGTTCCACAATTGTCGGTATCAACGGACCAGACTGTTGGAGCGTTACCAACGGCTTCTCGGACATCGATCTCATCTGCATAGTCGGCTTCGTAAGTGTCATCATCACCCCACTCGGCTTTCGAGTAAGAGAAGAAATCAACTTTATCATCTTCATCAACACTCGTACTGTCCCAATCATCATCATCCCAGGTGAAGATATTGTCGCCGTCAATGTTCAGCTTACCAAAGAGGTTATTAACCAACTCGAACATCGTCTCCTTGCTACTTGTCTCCCAGTCGTACGGTCCTGCGGTCAAGCCTCCCCAGTAAAACTCAACATAGGAACGTGCCTGTGGGTTTCCAGCAGGGTTTTGATACGTCGACAAGTTTGCCAGTTCATCAGCATAGGTACTGTCTGAACACGACGCGATACTTGCCGGATGCTCGAACTGGTTTCCATCTGACTTCCAGAATGAGTCACTAGTGACGACCGTTGTAGCTCCGTACGCATCATCAGTACATCCCGGCACCACAATTGGCGTGTTCTCAGATACCTCCGATGGTTCAGTAGTGAGGAAACCGAATGCTGGAGATGTGTCGTTTGAGTAGCCAAACACAGAACTGGAAGAAATCTGACCGTCATAGAGCGTGTCCGTATACGCATAGCTCTCTGTTGTATTGGACACCTTCATGATTTCCGCACATCCAGGATACACTTCCCAGTTAATCCAGAGACATCGATAACCGCCGCTCTTTCCACTACCCGACGAAGAGTACTCGCATGCATCCGAACGACCGCTGCCCTCACTACTGTAGTCATAATCACTCAGGGCATCTTCTACCTCACTCCACTCCACGCCCTCAAGCGTACAATCCTTGTAGTCATCGGCAACTTCTTGGAATTTTTCGAGTCGTGTTTGCCAGTCTTCCTTATCACCAGCATCACCCGTACCCTCCGCCCAAGTGTAGACGGTATTCCCCCAATCGGATGTTTTTTCCGTCTGTGCACCAGCCCATCCATGATCTTGTGGTGTTCCACACTCCGTACCGTCTGAGTGTGTTGAATTCTCTGGCACACAAATGTACGGACAGTCATTGTCACCACCCTCATTACAGTCAGCAGCGTAACCGTAGTCCCAACTATCCTTTGGATTTGGTTGACCTCCAACAGCAAAGTAACCGTCAGGGCAATACATGCGGTTGTAACAACCATCTTTTCCGTCAGTTCCTGCAAGCAAATCGTAGCTATCACCTTGTCCAACACCATCCTCAGACTCGGCACAGGCAATACCGGCATCTTCACCGCTACCATCCTTGACCGTATCTCCGGCAATGTTGCTGGTCTTCAGGGTGACGAATGGTCGGACATTAGTACAAACGTACACGTCCTCAAAGTATCCAGCGCTCTTATATTTCGCGTACAAGTCCGTTGCACCAGAAATCTGGTCAACCGGGAACCAGGTGAGGCAAGCTCCAATATCTGGATCTCCGTTGACATTCAATCCAGTGTCTCGCTCCAAACAGTACCCTTCCAATCCAAGATAGTCCTGTTCCATAACGATCGGCTCGCAGTTTCCGATATACCCATCCCCCGTCGAGGAATCGTACTCACCACCGATCACCAAACTCTCGTCGTAGTATCGGCAGTCATCATCATCACCACACAGTGCGCCGGCAACCGGACTATCCGCTGAACACACACCCTCAATACGGATAGATTCAAGATCTGTACTGTACGCAATGAACTGATCATCGGAATTTCGTCCTGACACACGCTTGTAGGCACATTCGCAGGCTTCTCCGATTGCACACGTCTCTGATCCGCCAAAGCCTGCCTTAAAGTCTGCCGGCAACATGCCGCCGTAGTAGTTGTCGGTTCCCACGACGTCGTCCTCGCCGCTTATGTCGTCAAGCGTGAAATCATCTTCAATAGCTTCTGTCTCAAGATCCACCGTTGTATCGGCCGAACTTTCTGAGGTCGATCCACGCGTACCGTAGGCAAGGTAGGACCACTCATCGACGACGTCGGTTGGGAATGGACTATCAACCTCAGGTTGCGCGCGGCAAACCGCATCTTCTGTCACCTCGTCATCGAACTGATTACCGTTGATTGCCAAGAAACATGTTCCCGAATAACAAGATCCTGTCTTTGTTGCAGCCGAACTGAAACACGTAGATGCAGAATCGTCACACGTAAAGTCCAAATCACAGTTACCCGTCTCCTCCACACAAGAACCCGCCTGACATTCCTGAGTACTGGAGCAATCATCGTCATCCTCACACGTGGTTGTAGAGATCTCGTAACAAACGCCTGTAATACATTCGTCATCTGTATCCTCACAGTCGTCATCCTGAGAACAAGCTGATCCCGAAGCTTCACAATATCCGACCACACAATCCTCAGCATGATCTTCGCTACAACCGCCGGCTGAGTATCCGATTTGATATTCGTCGTCCTGCTCGACAACGCAATATTCATACTTACCTGTCGTTCCGCCACAATCCGAATCATCGTCACAGATTTCGCCGTGATAATCATCGTAGCTCGAGGTTCCCTCCTCATAATCTTCGCTCATGTTGCAGAATCCAACCGGTGGAGCGATGTCGACTTGGGTGAGATGCTGGATTGGGAAGATGTCTGGAACGGCGTATCCGGCGTACTCTTCTCCGTACCAAGAAACGTCACGGCCCACATAGCGATCGATATCGAAGACAACCGCTGGATCATCTGGATCCCATTCGCTACACAGCGATGCGCTCGAGCTACCGCCGTACTTCGTACACAAATCGATTCCATCACAAATGGTTCGGTACTTGCCGGCATCACCATCCCAAATCGTGTACGAGGATGAACACGCCAGCCACTCAGAACATGTGCGATCGCGTGTCACCTTAAGAACGCGGTTGGAATCGTTGTCCAATCGTTCTACATCGTCTGTACCGGTACCAATGGAAACTTCCTCAGAACAGTTTCCTTCAACAAGATCACCTGTGTCGCTTTCGTAATCAGCACAGTCTGAATCGTCGTAACAGGATCCGCCAAACTCCCAAATATCATCAATGGACGTTGCTGTTGAGATATCAAAGTCTGATTCCAGGTCGCCCTTGTACCAGGAACATCGTCGGGTACACAGATCAATCTCCTCACCACTTGGCGTGATGATCGTTGATGTTGCCGATGAATCACAGTCAATCGGATTCACAAGAGCGAATGCTCGATCGCCATGGAGCTCGTCGGCGCGGGCGGAGGAAATATACGACGCTGATGAGTTGTAGTCCGTTCCGGTATCGCTCGTATCGTTAAAGAGCGCACAACCAAGCTTTTGGCTCACCTGCCCATTGCATTGCTGCGAAGCAAGCAAGTTGGATTCATCAAGCGATGAGTTATCAATGAAGTAATACGACTCACCATCGGTCTCTCCGTAGAACTCGTCGTCGTCAAAGTCGAGACGATCCTGGAATTCAGCACAGCCAGAATATTGTGGCTCACATTGACCAACCCAGCCATCGTAATCATCATCACCGTTGCGCCAAATACCGCTGTCGTAACCGCCAATCAAGTACGAACCGGAGTCAACATCACACTCACCGTAGCTTACGCCCGAGACGTAGCAGTCCGCATCGGTTGCACAACTTGAGACAACGCCAGTCTCATCTTCACTACAGGTTCCTGTTCCATAACAAAACTCACTTGTTCCGTCCTGGAACCAACCGTCGTAGACTTCTCCGTTGACGGTGATGTCGGTCTTGTACTCACATACATGACCGCCTGGATTCTTGAAATACCACGTTCCTTCATCTCCCGCATCCCACTCTTCACAGAACAGCTCCTCGGAAGAACACAGCGTCTCTTCGTAGCTATCTGGATCGTTCAAAAGATAGACCGATTCCCAACTATCGATTGCTGACAAGTCTGCGCTAAACGTTGGTTGACCAAGCTCCTGACAACCATTGTCGGCACTGTTACAGCGGTACGCATCAGTAACGATCGCATAGATGTCACGATCCGCCTCCACAACCGTCGCATCTGGTCCGTACTCGATGTGGTACAACTCCGCCTCCGAATCAAGCAGATGCTCCGGAATGAACCAGCCCTCAAAGTCGAACTGACAGCTGTTGTCGCCGGCGATGATGGTACACATCACTGGTGAATCTTCATCAAACTCTTGACCATCTGTATCGGTGAACAAATGACAGTTCGTTCGTTCATCAGTCGTCGTTCCCTCTTCCCAGGTCGCTGTATTACAGTCACCGTCGATGGAACATGCATCGCGTGAATCGCTGCACAAACCGGAATCACAGGTCTGCTCTGCATCGACGTTGTAACACGTTGCGTTGTAAACAGTGATGCCCGACTCCTCAGATTGATACGTCTGGTAGTACGCATCACAACCAACCTTGTCTTCGTCGCACAACTTGGAGAAGGATTTCAGGTAAACCGTATTAAACTCATGGTCGGTGTACTCCTGACAACCGAGGTGATACTGAGCGGATACTTCCCCATCGAGGTTCTCATCACACGACGCAGGCGTTACCCATGAATCCTTGATAACCGTGATGTTATCCTCTCCTTCGCGCAATGTGACGTTGTCGATGTAGAACGTTGAACCGGATGTATCTGGCGAGAAGACCAGGACGGTTCCGTTTCCAAAGTCCTCGTAATCTTCCTCGTTCATGTCCAGCGGTCCAACACTGAAGTGCTGCCAACCACTTTCCAACTCAATCGCAGAGCTCTCAAATGCCGCATCGATGGCAATACTTGAAGAGTCAAAATCAATATCAAACCCGACGTTCACGTCAGTATCACCCTTTGCCCAGAAACTGAGCGTGTAGGTCTTGCCTGTGTAGAGCTGATTGTTGAGCGTTCCACAGTACGTATCATCTTCATCAACGGTACATTCTCCGCCAAGAACGGACGTTGTACTGTCACAGCCGCCGTCTGTTGCACATCCTCCCGTCTCTTCGTACAGGTAGGTCCACACATCCACACCGTCGGCCTTCATGGAGTGACCGTCGGTCGCCACAGATTCGTTTGAAATCTCAACCGTCGAAGCGCTTGCTGTCTCCCAATCCTCGAGCGTATCGCTTTCAAACACGTCTTTAAAAGCAATACGACTGTTGCCAGAACGACCACCTGTGTAGGCGCGACAACCAGCAACGTCCTCGGCACACGTCGTACTCTCTTCGTTGTAGCCGAAGTAACGGCACCAACCCTTGTCGCCATCCCAGTATCCGCCAGATCCTTCACAGTTATCCTCCTGCTCGGTGCTGTCGTCACCAACAGTATCGGTCTTGCGGTACGCAACACACGAATCGTTGATCGTTACGGTCTCAGACCACTGACGGAAGTGAATTTCACCATCAACATCGTAGAACTCGCGACAGTCTGGGTTTTCAATAATATCGTCGTGCTCGTCACAATCCGGTGTATCAGAGTCAAGATATGGTGATGCACCATCGGCATCATCGATACACTCAATGGTTTCCCCATTACCGGTCGACACCTCGACTTGCCAATTGGTACATGGTGCCGCACCTGGAGCGTCATCGGTGTTTCCGGAGGAATCGGAAGAAACGTTGTGTGTGATACTTGCGTATCCGTCCAAATCGGACTCAAGCAAACGCCAGGTCTTCAACTGGAAGCCTTCTTCATCAGACCCTTCCCACGTGTAGAACGTTGCCGCACCGTCAGAGACATCAGCCTGATCTTCCGTGATACACGCACGCAAGTAGGTGAAGTACTCTTTTTCTTCTGTATCAAGATTCGTGAACTCATCACAACCGACAGCCTCTTCGCTACATTCCTCTGCCGTCGATGGAATGAAGTAAACAGGAAAATCGCCTTCTGGCTCATACAGGGTCTCTTCCTGACGGAAGGTATCGTAGCCGGCACACTCGGATGGACATTCATCCAACTCGGTTGTCACTGCGCTGACGGCCGGATCGCCGTTTGTTGGCGTGTAGAGCGTACAACCAGCCTCTTGCTCAGTACACAACCCAGCGTAGTCGCCACATTCATCCGGATCACTCGAGGAACCGGTACAACCAAGATACGTTGGTGGAAGTTTCACCGAGTCATACGTAAAACTGCTGTCGTTATAGCCAGCGTGGTAGGAGGACGCATCCTCATCTTGTTCAAGCTGCACGTCATCTACCCAAACATCCCCACCGTAAAAGCTAATATTTGTATAAATGTCGAGTGTTTTGTCGGATAGAACCGGCGTGGAGAAGGTACATTCAAACCGTTCGTAATCGGTCGACTCTGGCGTTGCCGACGTGGAATCAATCATGATGCTCTCGTACGTTGTTCCGTCACTGTCTAGATCTTGAATGTCACAATCACCTAGATAGCTTGTACCGCTCAAGTTCACCTGGTCGCCATCCTCATCGGTCAACCATACATATCCGTTCACGCCGTTGGAATTTGCATCACTCGTCTGTGCGGCGTAGAAGCTGAAAGTGTAGAACCGGCTTTGCTGCAAGACGGTACCGTACTTGTAGAAAGAGCCCGAAGATCCTGCGCTCATTGCTGCGTCACCCGTTCGACCGACGTCATTTTCGTCATCATACGTTGCCCCACTTAAAATCCACGCATCTGGCCAGTCATCACTGTCATCATCTGTCTCAAAACTACCGTTGGTAATGCGGTTGAGGCTCAGCTCATCATCGCGCTCAATGATCTGCGAACACCCTGCCCCATCTTCATCACACACGTCGACGTTTGTATTGAAGTAAATACGTTCCTGATACGCGTCCTCATCTTCATCAGCTGACTCTACGTTCGGAATCTCCGGCCAATCGTACGCGTCTTCGTCATTCACCTCTTTGACCGTTGAGTACCACAAGCAGCCCATGTTGCTCTCGGAACAGTCGCCGTAATCAAGGGTGTTGGTAAGGAAATCTACGGCCGTGCCTTCAACGTCGGTGAAGGAGAGGCAACTTGCGTACTGCTCAGGACATTCGTCCCCACGGAAGCGCCACGTATTCTTCTCACGCACACAATATCCATACCCGCCGGTACAGGTACCGTACGCATCTTCCTGCACACAGCTTTGGATGTCGACACACTCCTCCTGGCGATCCGGGGTACCGGAGCTCTTGAGCAGTTGTCCGTAAGCCAAGGTACGACACTGCGTGTCTGGGAACTTGAGTACCCAATCAGGATCGATCAGGTGACACCATGGATGTTCATCATCCAACTCATTATCACTATTACACTGGTGGAACCCGTCCATGACTTCCTGCAAGGTCACCGGATCATTTGCGGAGTTTGATGACGACTGCGCAGCCAACTCCCAACCGGTTGAAATCAAGCGCGCGCGACGCATCTTGACCAAGTTGGAATGACAGAATCCGTACGTGTAACAGTCCGTGTCCTGGTTGCGTGCTTCATCGCCTGATGGAATCAATGGCCAATCGCCTTTGATATATCCTTCTTCGATGGCTTCAGACAAAGTAAGCGCCGCTCCCGCATCTGCCCGTGCAACGGCCGACGCAAACGACGTGTCGATCGCACAGTTAAAGAGTCCTGGCTGACTTCCGCGGATGGTCGCTGGACAGGTTGAGAGCTCGGAAAGCAGTGAGTAGTCAGAAATACTCAGCGGTCGGAAAGATAGGATGCTAGAAAATTGTTCTGCAATGCGGGCCGGGTCACTGGTGATTGCACTGTCAGCATCAAATGGATCGTATGTGGAAGAGAAGGTCGGATCATAGGCCGTCTCTTCAAACAACCCTCCGCGCCAGCGGTTCATCAATGTGGAAAGAAGGGTATTGGTGAAGATTGACGTCGCACTTGCACCGATGGCGATTAACGCATCTGAGTTACCCAGTAACCCAACGGACAAGTCCATTGGCAATTCTTTTGCCGAAAACAGCGAGTGAAACAAATCCCCAGAAATAAACGACGCAGGGGTATATTTCTGGCCGGTAATCGGATCCTCAACGGCCTGAAAGCCATCTTGCTCCGTGTTCTCTTCAGCGGCTACCGAAGATTCTTCAAGTGCCTCCTGCTGTGTCGAAAGTTGGACCTGTAAACCAGCACCGATCTCATTCACTTGTGGGTTGAAACCTTCCGCTACAATCGTGAGAACCTGCACCGTCTTCTCTTCAACCGTCGCCTCGGTATCCAGAGACAGTGTTGCGAGATATCCTTCAAAATTCTGTGACGCCTCGATGAAATCATCTGCCTCTGGAATCGCCCCTTCAACCTGTGATCGTAATCCCAAACGCATGGCCTGCAACACATCTGCATCATCCGTTAAATACACACCGAAATCTGGAAGGATCCCTCCGTCAATATTCTCTGCAACCAAGTCGTTATATACGCTCGATACAACTTCTGCAGCCAAATTATCCATGTAATCCTGTGTTGGCAGCGTGTTGTAGAGCGGCGAACCAGCATTTCCACCTGTCGCGATCCATAATGCTGACTCGTAAGCAAACTTGTTTGCCATGTAACTCAAAAGGTTCAAGATAGCCGCCGTCAACGCAGCAATCAGCGCTTGCTTCAAAAACTCCTTTACATTGTCCAATGCTAGCCTCGCCTGATCACTCGCCAGCAGGTCCGGGTTCAGTGTTGCCCATTGTGCGTAAGCTGGCTGAGGTGCGGCAGCAAGGAATCCCAAATTCAAAAGCAGCGTTACCACAAGGGCGCTAGCGATCAACCGTTCTTTGAGACGTTTTGGAATCATGGGTCTCCTTTATTGAACTTGCTCTATCGCATCTTCTACCAACTGGTCGATCTCGCCAGACTCTTCCAGATCACCGAGAACGGATTGATACAGCGCCTCCAGATCTTCGTCAGAAATATCTGCCAACTGTTCTTCGCTCAATCCCGCTTCTACAAGTAATTGACGAATATCATCTGAGGTGAACGATCCGAGAATAGCGGTAATATCCTCGACCGCCTCACCGCTTGAAGAGATTGATTCAAGGTATGCGGCAACTTGATCCTGATCAACGCCGATGATCTCGTACTCATCTGCACACTCAGCACCCGCCGCACACGTCGGATCCGTTCCTGCCTGCAACTCCGAGTAGTCGTCATAGCCGTCGCCGTCTGTATCAGCCAAGTACGGACTGGTACTGAAGACGTAAAGCTCGTCGTAGTCCGTCAGCTCGTCACCATCCGTGTCACTCTGACGCTGTTCCAAGAGCTCCTGTTGCTGCTCTTCCTCGGAACTCACGAAACGCGGCCCTTCGTAGTCGATCAAAAACGGATCAGAGAGATGATCAAAGAGGTAAACAACCCCTAGGACGACCGCCAAGCAGCCGCTGGCCGCAACCAGAAAGAAACCAGCCCGCTGTTCACGCGTAAATGACGGCTTGGTTTTTCTAATTTTGACCCGGTTGTCATGCAATTCGGGCACGCACAAATTATAACACAATCTTCGCCAATCTCACCCAGTCATCCACGGATAGATCTTGCGCACGTATGTCAGATCGCAGACCGATCTGCTCAAGGGCGTCTTTTGTTTGTTGTGATGTGGTGATTCCAGCGGCGGCGAGGTTCTTGTGCAGTTGTTTTCTGCGCGCAGAAAAGCCGGCGGAGGCCAACGCGATCACCGGCTCAGGATCACCGACCTTTGGATCAACATCTAAACGGATGACGCTCGACATCACCTTTGGCGGTGGCTGAAACGAACCCGGCTTCACGTCCATCACACGCGTTGGCGTACCATAAAGCTGTACGGCGACGGATAGCACGCTCATGTGTGTTCCAGGAGACGCTATCATGCGCTGCGCTACTTCTTTTTGCACCATCACAATCAACCGTCTGAGACCTCGCCAAGGTTTAACCTTACCAAGGTCAGACCTCGCCAAGGTTAAACCTTGTTTTAGTGCGTTCATGATGATCGCGTTGGCGGCGTTGTACGGAAGATTTCCGATCAGCAACCAAGGTCGATCACCGATGAGCTCTTTGTAGTCAACTGACGTTGCATCAGCGTGAACGATGGTTGTCTCAGGAAAGTGTGTTTGTAAATCACCAATCAGATCTGCATCAGCCTCAATCAAAAAACAGCGATCCTGCGGCAGGTACGCTGTGAGCGCCCCCTGCCCCGGACCGACTTCAACCACCAACTCATCGGCATCGATCTGCGCCGCGGCGACGATCTTTGTAATCAACGATTCGTCCTTTAAAAAATGTTGGCCGTAGGACTTCTTCATAGCTTGATGGAACCTTGTCGTACGATCTCCACGCCGTCTGACGCCACCTTTACGATCGTCGAGGCTGGTTCCTGTGGAATCTTCCCGGCATCGATGTATGCATCGCCTCCAAGACGCTCCTCAATATCCGCGCTGTCATAGATCGCTGGCGTCCGATACGCATTTGCACTCGTAGCAAGAAGAGGTCGCCCCAGTCCCTTGGCAAGTGCGGCGGCAATCGGGTGTGACGAAACACGCGCCGTCTGCGTTCCGTCTTCCTTACAAAGTTCGGCTACCGGCGAATCCTGCGACACTTCTCCAATGATATTCAACGGCCCTGGCCAATGCGCATCCATCAATATTTGCATCTCATCGGTCACAACGAGATAGTCGCTCGCGGAATCAGCATCGGGTAACAGAATCGGCGCGCCTTTGCGCATCGGTCGATCCTTCAACGTGTATACGCGCTCCACCGCCTGCGCGTTCGTCGCATCACAGCCAATGCCGTAGGACGTCTCCGTTGGAAAAATCAACACGCCCCCACGTTGCAGGAGGGCGATGGCCTGATCGAGCTGATCAATAGAATACCTGATCATACATGCTCGCGATACCAAGCAACAGTTTTAGCCAGTCCTTCTTCAAAACCAACTTGTGCCGACCATCCCATTTCCTGGCGTGCGCGCGTAGTATCGAGCGAAATGTGCTTGATCAAATCGACGGCGCGCTCATCTCGCTCTGGCACCGACTGTACGCCAACAGCCTCACGCACACACGCAAACAGCTCACTGGTGGACGTTGCTACGCCCGTTCCAACATTTACCGCCCCGATGACACTCGTCTGCGCTGCGGCCAAATGCGCATCCACCACATCTTGCACATACACATAGTCACGTGTGGTCAGTCCGTCATTGTTGATCGTCACCGGTTCGCCGCGCAACAGGCGGCTAGTAAAAATGCTAATCGCCCCAGACTCCACACTGCTATCCTGACGTGGACCAAACGCATTACCAAGACGCAGCGCCGTGTAAGGAATCCCGTAATGGCGATGATAAAATCGCAGATACTGTTCAGCCACAAACTTGGTAATACCGTATGGTGTTTCCGGATCCGTCTTTGCCTTCTCGCTAATAGGTAGATCGCGCTGGTTCCCATACACGGCTCCCGAAGACGTGAACATGATCTTTCCCCCCGTTGCGCCAAAACGGCGCATTCCTTCAAACACATTGAGCGAACCGATGACATTGTGCTGCGCATTTTCCACTGGCTCGCGCATGGATACACGATCCAGCAAATGAGCGGCCAAATGAAACAGCGCGTCGGGCTGTTCTTTTTTAAAGACATTGATGACGTCCTCATCTCGGATGTCGACTTTTTTGTAAACAGCCTTCTTGTTTTTGTTAAGCTTGGACGGCTTCACTTTGTCGATCACAACAACACGCTTGGAGACCTCCACCAAACGATCAACAAGGTGCGAGCCAATAAAGCCTGAACCGCCTGTGACAATGACTGTTTTGTATTGCATATTCATATGTAGGGGCGCGGCGTGCCGCGCCCCTACGGTAAATCATTTATCATTCCTGATCAACCGTCAACCGATAACGTAGGTAGGCCTCTAGAAAGACATCAAGATCACCTGACAGCACCCCATCCACGTCCTGCACCTGCGCACCCGTCCGGTGATCTTTCACCATCTTATACGGATGCAGCACATAGCTACGGATTTGGTTTCCCCACTCGGGCGGCTTGTGTCCACCCTTGAGCTCATCGATGCGCTCGGCGCGCTCCTCGACCATCTTCTGAAAGAGGCGTGACTTAAGCACGCGCATCGCCGTCTCCTTATTCTGTCGCTGCGACCGTTCGTTCTGACAGCTGACGACGAGACCCGTTGGCAAGTGCGTAATGCGAATGGCTGAGTACGTCGTGTTCACCGACTGACCTCCTTTTCCTGATGACATAAACGTATCAACGCGAAGATCTTTGTCATCAATGGCAATTTCTTTGTCTGACAGATCATCAAGCTCCGGGATGACCTCCACGAGCGCGAAGGCGGTGTGGCGCATCTTCTCGGCATCAAAGGGTGAGATGCGCACCAGACGATGCACGCCAGCCTCGGCCTTAAGATAGCCGTAAGCGAACCGACCACGCACCGCGAAGGTCACCTTCTTATATCCCGCCTCCTCACCGCGCGACTCCTCGAGGATCTCCATCGTCCATCCACGCGCCTCCACAAATCGTACGTACATACGAAACAGCATCGCCGACCAATCCATCGCATCTGTACCGCCGGCACCAGCATGGATAGAAACGATTGCATTGTTCGGATCCATCTTGTCGGCAAGCAACGTTTGCAGCTCCATCTTCTCGTAACGCGCACTCAACGCATCAACCTGTTCTTGAAGTTCCTGCAAGACATTCGCGTTCCCTTCTTCACTGGCAAGCGATTGAAGATCCTGCGCATCCTTTACTTGCGTGCGCAGTGTGTCCCATTGCTCATATTGATCCTTCAGATCCGCCGCTTGCTGCGAGACTTCGCGTGCGCGATCCTGATCATTCCAAAAGTCTTGCTCAGCCATTTGCGATTCCAGCGCCTTAATCTGCACAGCGACGTCGTCCAACGTCAAAAGCTGCCAGGCGTCCTCAACCTTTGTGAGCAAATCTTTGATATGTGATTCCAGTGACGACATAGAAATGAAAAACAAGCCCTAGAAGGCCTGTCTTTCAAATAGTCAGATCTTTAACTTCTTGGCGTACGATCCTAGCAGCGGCATCACCCACTTCTTCCCTTGTAGCGCTTGCAGGAATCCCATCACGGCCATGATGATCACAAAGAGGTACATGATGATGTTCGCCAGCCATCCGATGATTGGAATGAACACGAGGATGCTTGCGAGGATCATGACAAAGACTTCCACAATGAACAGCACCAATCCTTGCTTAGCGTGGAACTGCACGTACGCAGAGTCCTTCGCCAAAAGGAGTGGCACGAAACACAGCACAAACACGTACGAAAGCGCCGCGATGACATTGTTATCTTTGTCTGTTTGAGATTGATTTGCCATATGGTTGGAGTATAGCCTAGCTCTTTAAATCAGAAAAGAGTCCTTGGTCGGACCCTTTTCCTTCGATTACATCATCCCTCCCATACCTCCTGGCATTGGTGGCATGGCTGGGGTTTCTTTTTCTGGAAGTTCCGTGATCGCTGCCTCGGTCGTGATAACCATCGTAGCGATTGAGGTCGCATTCTCGACGGCTGAGCGCGTCACTTTGGCTGGATCGATGATACCAGCACGGACCATGTCCATCTCCTCGCGATCCTCGCGGGCGTTGTATCCGTAGCTTCCCTGTCCAGCCTTCACTTTCTCCACCCAGACGTCACCCTTAGCACCGGCGTTCTGCGCGATCTGCCAGAGCGGCATCTCAATCGCGTTCTCAAGAACCTGCACACCAAGTGCTTCATCTTTGTTGGTTCGTTCAGTTTCGACACGTAGCTGTGTAAGGGCCTGTTGAGCGCGTACGAGTGCCACCCCTCCGCCGGCAACGATTCCTTCCTCCACCGCAGCCTTGGTAGCGGCAACAGCATCGTCAATGCGATCCTTCTTTTCTTTCATCTCAACCTCAGAAGCTGCACCAACCTTGATCACTGCTACACCGCCAGCAAGCTTTGCCAAACGTTCCTGCAACTTCTCACGGTCAAAGTCAGACGTGGTCTGTTCAATAAGCGTTTTAATCTGGGCAACACGATCGTCAATCTTTCCTTTGTCACCCGCACCTTCAACAATCGTTGTCGTATCTTTGGTAGCGATCACCCGTCGAGCCTTTCCGAGGCTTCCAAGATCAACCGCATCGAGCTTCATGCCACGCTCCTCGGAGACAACCGTCGCACCAGTTACGATCGCAATATCCTCGAGCATCGCTTTCTTGCGATCACCAAAGGCAGGCGCCTTCACCACGAGCGCGTTAAACGCTCCGCGGATCTTGTTCACAACCAATGTCGTCAACGCCTCGCCCTCAAGGTCATCACACAAAATCACCAAATCTTTCTTTCCTGTTCCAGCAATGGCCTCAAGTACTGGAAGAAGAGACTGGACCGAACTAATCTTCTGATCGGTAACGAGAATCGGCACGTCGTCGTACTGCGCCTCCATCTTCTCAGGATTCGTCACCATATAAGGAGAGAGATACCCCTTATCAAACTGCATCCCTTCGGTCTTCTCCAGCTCAATACCAAACGACTGACCTTCCTCAACCGTAATGACGCCGTTCTCACCGACCGTCTGCATCGCACTGGCAATCGTCTCACCGATCTCGCTGTCGTTGGCTGAGATGGTTGCGACTTGCTTGATTGCCTCGGGCATTCCAGAGACTGGTTGTGATTGAGACTTGATCTGCTCAACGAGTGTTTGCACACCGCGCTCCATGCCGCGGCGCAACGCCTGCGGGTCAACACCGGCAGCGACGAGCTTCAACCCTTCATCAACCATTGCTTGCGCGAGGACCGTTGCGGTCGTTGTTCCGTCACCGGCAACGTCGGCTGTCTTGGATGCAACTTCCTTCACGAGCTCAGCGCCCATGTTCTCAAGCGCATCCTCAAGTTCGATCTCCTTGGCAACGGACACACCGTCCTTGGTGACCATCGGAGATCCAAAACTGCGCTGCGCGATCACGTTGCGACCCTTAGGACCAAGCGTGACTTTCACTGCGTCAGCAAGCTGATCGATTCCTGACTTCAAACCCTCACGGGCGTCCTCCTTAAATGTAAGTTCTTTTGCCATAAAATTATTCAACGATTGCAATTACATCTTCAGCGCGAATCACGAGAAACTTCTCGCCATCGATTTCAAACTCATCTGGAGCGTACTTTTTAAACAGGACCTTCTGACCGGGCGTGACCTCAACGGGCTGACGCTGACCATTGTCGAGTATCTTGCCCGGACCAACCGCGAGAACCTCTGCCTGCTCAGGCCGTTCTTTGTCAACGGTGTCGGGGATGATGATGCCCGAAGCAGTCGTTGTCTCTTTATCCATCGGCTTGAGCACGATGTGATCGGAAACGGGTTTGAGTTGCATAGAGAAAAGGAGGTAGGAATTAGGAAGTTAGGAGGTTAGGTTTTGTTTGCGAGGAATAACGTAACAAAATTAGCACTCTGACGTCAAGAGTGCCAGAAGGGAGCCTTTTGAATTGACATAAAGACCCCATAGTGCTAGGGTCATGAGCACCTTCAACATAAAGGAGCGTATGCTCAACCTCGCCCTCAAGGAAGGAGTCAAGCGCGAGATCCTGCGCTACGCGCAGATCGCCGCCGTGACCTTGCTGTGCCTGATCAACCTGGCTCTGGCAAGTGTGTACGGTGCCGTGGTCCTGCAGCTCATCGACGTGGCGTGGATCGACGCCCTGTACAAGACCCTGCCGTGGGTCGTGATCACGAACATCGTGGCCATCAGCCTGCTGTGGAGTCGCAACACGTCGCCTGGTCACTGGAGCACCTTCCGTCGCTGGCCCCTGCCCTCGCAGTGCCTGTACGCGATCGTCGCGAGTATCTGGCTCGGCGCGATCATCACGCTGATGAGCATCGCGATCGACATCATCCCGCAGTTGCTCGGTGGACTCGTATGATCGAACTCAACGCCGGCCATCCGGAGACGGCACCGTGGCACCCTGAGGCATGCGCCCACATCCACCGCCTTCCGCAGGCGGAACGCGGGCAAGCCTGGGAGCACTACAAGCACATGGAGTACCTGATCAACTTCGGCAGCGTCCTGTGGCGACATCTGCGGTTCATCCTGTTCTCCTTGGCTGCAGCGGCGATCGGCGGTCTCGTCATCCACCTGTGGATCACGATCATCTTCACGCCGCTGTTCGTGGTCACCTTCATCGGCGGGAAGCTGCTCATCCGCTGGGACCACAACCGCTGGCTCACCAAGGTCCTCATCTACCGCCTGGACGACCGACAGTCCGCGATCTCCGACCGCATCATGGAGCTCGACCCCGACATCGGCCCCCGCGTCCGCGCGGAGCTCGACAAGTGACCCCGCACCGACACGTGTCGGAACGGGGTCATCGTGCATCTATTGACAAAATCGACCTGGCGTGATTGAATCACGTCACACCTCAAACCCGAGGCGGCCGGGAAATGCCGTAAGGAGCCCCCTTGTCCACTCTCCCCTTCGAACTGGCTCACCGCCACCTGCGCGACCAGTCCATCATCGACCTGACGGTCCTGATCCGTCGCGCCGGCCGCATGCCCATGCCCGCCAACTTCGCCATCCGGCTGGATGACGACCCCGCTGGGGAGCGCTGCACGCTCTCTCGCGGCGAGCGTCGCACGCTCTGGAACATGGGCCTGCGCACGGTCCTGCCGGCCCTCATGGGCGACGCGCCCGCGCTGGGCACGCCCCGCCCCGACGACGTCGCGACCTGGCAGCCCAACGCCGAGACCTTCACCGGCAGCGCCCTGCTGAGTGCCAGCGGTCTGGACGAGGAGGCGGCCTGGCGCATCCACTGGGCCGTGTGCTTCATCGAGGCCCACTCGGCCCAGGTCATGACCATGGTCTACGAGGCCCTGGGCGGCGAGCCGACCCTGGGCGAGCAGTAGCTCCAACAACCGTACTACGTCACAGACCGGGCCCACGAGGGTCCGGTCTGCGTGCATCTAACGAATATTCATACTTGCCAGAACCTCTTCGTACACATCCGGATCGAGGTCTGGATTGGCGGCTACGACATAGTAGCGATCGTATCCTTCCGAATCGTAAAAATCTGTGACAATGTGACGTTCGTTGCGCCAAGATGGCTGGTCCGCAAAGTCTGCCACGCCTGTTTTCTTTTGAATGTCATATCTTCGAGCGTCGTAGTCACCGATGCCGACCGTTAGCTCTGTTGTCTCATAAATCTCAACCGTCGAGAGTGTCAAAAAGCTCGAAGCATCAAAGTAACGAATAAGGATCTGCGATCGATCGCGAGCAATCCCCTCACCCGTCGACTCATACAAACTCAGCGCCTCAAGCGAATGGATGTACTCCACCTCCCAGCCAGGCTGAAGCTCAAACGTCAGATTAAAAATGTCACCACCGAGTTGGTCGTCCGGATTAAACATTCGACGATACCCCTCCATCAATCCGTACTGATCAAAAAAGTCCGACGGGTTCACCCAGTCCTCAACCTCAGAGGTTGTTGATGCGTAGCCTTGAAAACGAATGTCCGTCCCTTTGTAAAGACCAAAGTGCAAATGCTTGCGCTCACCGCTGGTCTCGCCTTCATGAGGCTCGCCCAGGATTGCCACTTTCTCGCCAGCCACGACAGCATCGCCCACACCATACGGCACAGAGCTCAGGTCGATGTGTCCATAAAGCGCCTGATACGTCACGTCATCGATCACATGCTCGATCATCAACAGGCCACCATAGCCCCAGACAGAATCGAGATAGCTGATCGTGCCATCCGCCATCGCATACACGGGAACGTCATCGGTCACATCAACGTACTCAATGTCGTCACCAATGTGGTAGCCGGTAAACCGATCCTCGATGTACTCTCCAAATCCCTTGTACGACCGGCGCAGCTCGTAGTCATCAATTGGGAGATAGACGTCTACATCGATGTCATCGATAAGAACATCATCGAGCGTGACGATCGTCGGTGTAGAACAACCAGGAAGCACCACAAGCGCTATGAACATCAGTGACCATAACTTGTCCGATCGGACAAATAGTTGTCGAACATTTTTTTGAATCATATGTTTTGCTTTATCCGAATGCTAACTGCGATTGTTATAGCTAAAAGCGCCAATCCTGGCCACAAAGACCAAAGATAGTGATCAAAGAGTGAGATGACGAACAATGGCAAGAGAACGATTACAAGAGGGTGCAAGACTCTGCCGATCGGCAGAGTCTTGCACCCTCGAATCATCGCCAGAACCCCGCCAATGACAACAAACAATCCAATCAAACCAAGCTCACCGATCAGCAACGCCCAAGCGTTATGCACCGGCTGATACTCCCACCACTCGCGTGTTGGATCGATCTGCTCGATCGCCAACGTGTAGTTTGCCAAGCCAACGCCGGCGAACCAGTTTTGCGAGAAGACGTGGCCAAAGGTTTGATACTGCTCGATACGCTCGGTTACCGAACGACTCTCAATAGGACTATCTAAGGAAAAGCGACTTACTATCAATGGCGTGAGAAACGCAACGAGCAGGATGATGATCGCGCCGCCCAAGCGCACGCCTCGAGCCATGGCGAGCCAGCCGCGCCAGCCTGAAACGCCCTTAATCAATTGCTCGGCGACGAGCACAAAAATGCATAGCGCGAGGGCGATCCATGCCGAGCGCGAAAAGGTTAGGACAAGCCCGCCCAACAGAATGGTTCCAACGAATCTCAACCAACGCTTCGATCCAACGGACGCACCCTTCCACAGCCACGCAATACCAAGGAGTCCGATCGCCAAGTACCCGCCAAAGATATTCGGATGTGGGAACGATCCGTAGGCGCGTAAGATTCGCTCACCCTCTACCATCAACACAGCATCACCCAACGTCTGCGCATCACGTGCCGCAAGTCCCAGCCATGTGAATGCTGGCGAGCTCCCGGTGGCTACCTGCCAGATGCCCAACAGGGTCGGGACGATCAACCCTAGGGCAAATGCCCAAACGATGCGTTGCGTCGGAATGGGCGTCGAAAAAAGCGTAAAAAATAACACGATCGTGACAAAAATGTGCAGCGCATGCGCGATCACCAAATCACCGTTAATCGCCCAAATAACCGAAAGAAGACCCAACAAAAACAGAATAAATGGACAGAGCGTCCGAAACAACTGTGCGGCGGATTTTAAACGATCGTGCGAAATCTGCCGCACTACATGAATCATGAAGGTAGCCAGTATCAATACCTCCACCACATACAAACTCATCGTGCCAAGCTCAAATGCCTCGCCGCCGATCGTCGCCTGCGCGTAGATCCATCGTGTCTGCCATGGCAGCAAGAAGACCATGGCAAGCAGAAGATACTTGCTTAGCTGTTGCATACGCTCATCTGCTTAGCAAAAGCTCGTGCGATCTCGTCGCGACGGTCAGTGCGGTGGAACTTGAGCATCTGCGACGTAATGACAACGCGAGAATCCTCATTTGCTGCCTCACGCAAATCGTTTGGCAGTCGACGCTCCTGCACGCGCTTTGCAAAAGACTCAGAAAGACTCGGCATCAATGGCTTCATCGTGCGGCAACGATAGCGATACGATCGTCGCGGCGCACGTGCGTTTGGCAGTCTCGTGAAGGCCCAACTGTTCTCGTCAAAAAACCGATCCCACAGAGCCTGCTCGCCAAGCACAGGCGTGAGCGTGGCGATCCAATGTGCAAAGTACGGATCATCGGACTTTTGCAATCCAAACAAATCCATCGACGACTCACTCACAAAAAAACTCAGATCAATCGGATGGCGTTTCGCCTCGCCTGGACGTTGTTTTAGGGCAATGAGCGGAGCGACGCTCATCAACCGTGTAGACCAGACAGCGCCCGGCTTTGTCACAACAAACAAATCAATATCTCCCTGCTCGTGCGTGAAGTGAAACGGCATGGAGTTACACAGTGCGACTCCGCGCACGCCAGGAACGTGACGCAGAAACGCCAATGCCTTTTTGAGCTTCTCCTCCTTATCCATGGCATCAAGATAGCGCTCATGTCGATCCGCGACTTGCTGCTCAACGTCTCCAATCGCCCAGAAGCCATTGTGACTGCGTACATGCTCACGTAACCAGGATGAAGTATTAAGACCATGCTCAATTTCTGGCAAACTGAGTGGCTCAACCCGGTCATCCGACCGGGTTGCCAGGTCGTATGACCTGGCAAACTGCCACTTCCAAATCTCAAAAGCCGTCAGCGGATAGCCAAAATAGGCAAAGTACGCCAACGGTTTATAGATGTCGATGTCCGTTTGGTTGGGCATGTGCCCATCTTACCTTGATGGTGGTTTGCCAGCCAAGTGACGTCGCAGCCAGTCGCCTCCCTGACGAAAAGCATGAATGGAACCGATCGTGATGAAAATGGCGTCGCGTAAGCGGATGATCAAGGCGAAGGCCACAGCCGTCAGCGGCACACCAAGCACGGTGAAGACAGCTGCGAAGCCTCCCTCAAATACTCCAACTCCAGCCGGCACAGGCAAGAGCAGGGCAACGCCCGGCAAGGTGGCGATCAAAAAGGCTTGGGCAAATGACAGCGTGATACCGAAGAAGTACGCAATATAAAACGCTTCGATAACGCGAAAAGCGATGACGATGAACGCCAACGCGCTCACACCAATCAACAACTCTGTTCGGCCATTGACGAAGCTGTGCATCTGCTTTTCGGTATCAATCAGCCAACGAACGAAGCCCCGTAAACGTTTGATGCGATCGAGTCGAAACACTCGGACGAACTTCTTGGCAATATACGAACCCTTGGCTAGCGCTATCAGGATGCCAAACAGCAATGCCAGTGCCGCAACCAGTCCAATGCCAATCCATACTAACTCACCGTTTTGATCCACGCCTGTAACGATCGCGAGCGCCACGCCGGCTACAATGAAACTGATGTAAGCAATCAACTCAATGGTGATATCCAGCGCCACCGCACTCGTTGCTTTCTTGCTTGGTACACCGTCGCTCATCAACATCCCGATACGTACCGGCTCACCGCCGACTTGCGCTGCCGGCGTAAGATAGCTGACCGCGTACCCGGCCATGCGGTGCAAATACATGCGGACGAGTCGGAGTCGTTTGGTCTTTGGAAGATGCGCGTTGACGATCAACTGCCAGCGCCAGCTATAGAGCACAAAGTTGAACAACGAGAGGGCGACGAAGCCGACAAAGGGCCAGAATCCAAAATCAATCAACGAGTTGATAATCGAATCCCAACCTTCTTTATAAATCAGATAGCCAAGCACGACCGCTCCTGCAAGCAGTGATCCAAAGAACAGCAGTCCTCGCGCCAAGCGCCGTTTCATACCTCCGTAGTATACCAAAGCGATTGACATCTCGTGTTTTTCCCGGTATGAAGAATGTGATCGCGCAAGGATCGGAGGAGAGATGAGATGGACACTCCTGCTCAGCTGCGTGCTGGGTGGATGCACCTTGGGAGGGCCAGACTGGACGCTCCAGGGTGTCTACTACACGGCAACTGGAGCGCACGTGGAAGGTGTGGCCCTGGAGGTGTGGGACGATTCCCACGACGGCGGACACTGCCACTACGACTACGTCTGGTACAGCCACGACGTCGAAGTCTGGTTCGACTGCCACCTGGAATTCCTTCCGGCTACAGTTGACGGTCATGTCGATGTCTGGAGCTACGGATCGAGTGTGAGTGCAAGCCTGTGTGACTACGGCTTCCTGGACGTCACCTACCTGGCTGAAGTGTGGCCCGACGAGACTGTCATCCATACCACGAGCACGATCTGGACCTACGACGCACCGCTGTGCTGGTTTGAGATCGACGAGTAGCGTACCCGTGCCAAGAGAAGGACCCGCCTTCGACGGTGCGGGTTCTTCCTTTTCAAACAAGCAAGCCCCGCATCAGCGAAGGCTCGCTTTGCGGGGCACGCGGGTAGAATCTACCAGGTCGAGTCGTCGTCCACGACCGACTCATCGTCCTCATCCTCTTCCTCGACCTCCTCGTCGTTGAAGAAGCTGAAGGAATCGGGAGGATCGGGTGGAATAATCGGGGGCGGATCATCCTGTGGAGCCCACTCCTCGTCGTTCATGGCCTGATCGAAGGCCTGGAAGAACGACCAGAGGGACCACCCGAACATCAGCATAACCACGACGCTGAAACCAGCGGTGATCTGGCCGAGCACCAACGACACGGACGGAAGGCTAACGATCGTGGTGATCATCAAGCCGAACATAAGGTTCAGCGTGAAGATCGTCACGAACGCCGAGAGGATCAGGCTGCCGACATCCTCTCTTCTCACGGCAAACACGCACTCACTCCTTGGAAAGGGTGCCCGCCACTGTACCACAAAAAGAGCCCTACGTCAAGCGTAGAGCCCTTTTATCTACATTATTCAGCCGCCTTCTCTTCTTTCTTCTTTGGCAGGAAAATACTATACAAAATCACGGTCAGGAAAGTCGTTGCCAGCCAGTACAGCATCACACCACCTGGTAGCGAGGTCATACCAATCACCAACGTCATCGCTGGCAGGAAGTAGAGCATCATCTTGTTCATGTTCGCCATCAGCGCCTCGTCCTTGGCGCCCTCTTTTTTCGCCACCTCCTTGATTGGTCGCGCCGCCATCGTTCGCTTCACCTGGAAATACTGCGCGATCGCCGCAAGTACCGCGAGGATGATTGACACCTCAGCCAGGTTGATTCCGAGGAACATCGATTCAATCGCTCCTGGGTTTGGTACAAAGCTATAGAGCAACTCCGGATCGATCTCACCGACTCCATCGCGCAGCGCTCGATACAGTGCCCAGAAAATCGGGAGCTGGATCAGAAGCGGTAAACATGATGCCATGGGATTGACGTTGTTCTCCTTGTAAACCTCCATCAGCTCCATAGCCATCTTCTCGCGATCATCCTTGTACTTCTCGCGAATCGCCGCGATCTTCGGCTGGATCTCCTGCATCGCCCGCTGACTCTTGAGCATCTTGAACGTAAACGGAAAGAGGATTCCTTTGATCAAGATCGTCACGATAATAATCGCCAGACCAATCCCTCCAAACGGCAGCACGTCGTAAAGATAGACGAGCAGGTTATAGATGGGTTGATAAAAAACGACGTTAAAGATACCCATACCTATTCTGCGTCCTCTTCGGATGCTTCTTCGTCAGATACTTCCCCTTCTTCAGTTGCCTCGGGCACTTCTTCTTTTTTCTCTTCTTCAGCTTCAACCTCTTCAGCGGCTTCTTCCGCAGGAGCTTCTGCCTCGGGAGCTGGCTCTTCTTCCTCAGACGCAGCAGGAGCTTCGTCGCTGTCGGAAGCTTCTTCGTCCTCACTCTCCGGCTTGTCGCCCTCTGGATTCTCAACATCGCGGACGTTTAGCTTCCATCCAGCGAGTTGCGCTGCCAATCGAACGTTTTGACCACCACGACCAATCGCAAGCGAAAGCTGATCGTTCTCCACGAGCACGGTCGCGGTCTTCTCCTCCTCATCCATCTCCACACTGGAAACCTTCGCAGGCGACAACGCATTGACAATAAACGTCTCGGCATCATCACTCCACTCAATCACGTCGATCTTCTCACCACCAAGCTCGTTGATGATGGTCTGGATGCGGATTCCGCGCTGACCAATGCAGGCTCCGATCGGATCAATCGCATCGTCGTCGGTCCACACAGCAATCTTTGTTCGTGATCCTGCCTCACGCGCGATCGCTTTAATCTCAACCGTTCCCTCAGAGATCTCAGGAACCTCCAAGTTGAACAGCGATCGAACGAGCTCCACGCTCGAACGAGACAGTAAGATCTGTGGTCCACGCGTTCCAAGTGACACCTCGCGCACAAAGACCTTTACACGGTCACCCGAGTTATAGCGCTCGGAGCGAACCTGGTCAGCCGGCAAGATAACACCGGTTGTACGTCCGATGTCGACGAGCACCACGCGTCCTTCACGACGCTGCACCGTACCGATCAACACTTCGCCTTCCTGCTCTTTATATTCGTTGAAAATAATCTCGCGCTCAGCCTCACGCAACTTCTGCGTGATCACCTGCTTTGCGGTCATGGCTGCCATGCGTCCGAACTCTCCAGGAATAGGTAGGTCCAAACGAAGCGTGTCACCAACCTGCGAACCGTGCTTAAGCACCTTCGCGTCGGAGACCATGATCTCCGTCTTTGGATTAAAGGATGGGCCTTCCTCTTCCTCACTCTCGTCAGCGTCATCCTCTTCAGCTTTCTCCTCTTTCGCTTCTTCCTTCTTCTCCTCAGGCTTCTTGCCCTTGATCTCTTCTTCCTCTTCCTGCGCCGCCTTCTCGGCCTGCTTGAGCTTCATTGCCTCAAGCTCCTCGGCAGAGATGTCCTCGACGACCTCTTTGACGTCGTACGCCTTCATCTCACCACTCGCTGGGTCAAACTCAATTTCAATGTTCTGCTGCTTGTTTCCGTAGTCCTTACGGTACGCAGCGGCCAAAGCGATCTCGATGGTTTCCATCACCGCTTCGTACGCAAGGCCCTTCTCCTCGCAAATGTATTTAATCGCTTGTTCGATTTCACTAGCCATAAAATGACATTACGTTTTCTAAGAAAGAGACCCGGCCATCAGCCGAGTTTCCACAGTACAAAGAGAAGATATCATGCAATGGTTTTTGTGTCAATCCCCAACTCCAATGATGTGCCGGATCTCTTCGGGCTCAGTAGTGATAGCGATAACATCGATGCGGAACGGATGGTTCTCCACGTTGCGCGTTTTCATGTACTGCTGACCCACGGCCGCGATCTTGGCGATCTTTGTCTGCGTAACCGACTCTTCTGGTGCGCCGAACTCATCAGTATGCCGCGCCTTCACCTCAACGAAAACGACCTCATCGCCATCGCGGCAAATGAGATCGATCTCGCCAAATCGTGTTTGATATTGTCGTTCCAAAATATCCAAGCCCTTCTTGCGCAAGAACCGCTCTGCCTGTCGCTCGGCGCTGTTTCCAAACAGACGTCGGGCATCGACCATACTAGCGGCGCTTCTTCTGCGGGATGTACTTGTTGGAATCCTTCTTTGCCGCCCCTGCTTGGCGGAGCTCCGGAATCGTCACCTTCACATAGCGCACAATCCACCATACCCACGCGATCACGCCGGCAAGCCACACGAGGAACCAGAAGCGTGCGCCAAAGAAGTAGATCTCCTCAAAGGTAAAGAAAAACCAGAGCATACCGACGATTCCCATGGTGAGGAACATCTGTCCAAGGTATCGATACGCTTTGACCATCAGGTAGTCTTCTTTCCGATTACGCGCGAAGATGCGGCTCACAGATCCGAGGATGATAGAGATGGCAAAAAGGAAAAAGAGTCCACGTTCAAACAGTGGGCTAAGACCCAATGGATGAAGGCGGAACCAAAAGTCGAATTCAACTAACGGGGATAGATCGATCATACGGTCGGGATAGTAGCCGGCTACATCGGTTTCGTCAACATCCCCCACGAATATTCTCCAGCGGCGAGATCCTCCGTCTTTTTAAAGCCCTCTTTCATAAGCATCGCTTCCGCCTGCATAGCATCGAGACGTTTGTCCTGTGGTGGAGCGGCTGGATAGGTGGTCTTGCGGCGCCAGTCGACGATCAACAGCGTACCGTCTTCTTTGAGAACCCGGCGAATCTCACCGAGCGTTGCGGATAGATCCTCCACGCACCAAAGGTTGTTCACGAGCAGCACGAAGTCGAGTGAATGCTCAGGAATGTCGACCGCGCTTGGACGCTCAAAGTCGGCCCAGACCGTGTGAAGATTCAACAGACTAAACAGCTTGCTACGGCCGTCGATCATTTGCAAAACATCCTTGACCACATCAACGGCATAGACCTCTCCTTCTTCTCCAACAAGCGTGGCTGCCGGAAAGACAAAATGACCAGCACGGCCAGCGCCAAAATCGGCAACATGCATGTCCTCGCCTACGCCCGCCGATGCGAGCAATCGCTTTGCATCAAGAAGGGATGCGGTCGTCATAGTCTAGCGGTTAAATAATCCTCCGATAAACCACTCCATCATATTGTCAAAAAGATCGGTTGTAATCATCAGACCGAGGAGCGCCACAACAACACCAAAGAGTTTATAGAACAATCGTGTTCCACCACCGCCCATGTATTTTTCCGCAAACGGCAGACGGCCGAGGATGCGCATGTACCACTGCGTTTTAAAACTCATCGATACACCAAGTGCGGTAATCGCAAGACCGATCAAAATACGCCAAACCCATTCCATAACAAAAGATGATGAACAATGGATAGAGTATAGCATCAAACTGCATCTAAACGCAGCAACTCCCCCGCCGAGACGATGGCGAAGGAGTCGGAGAAGACGGTGGCTGCTCGCGCGTGCTTGGTGAGGTCGAGTTCCTCGTCCACTGTGCCTCCAAGGCGTTAGAGTTTCCTCGGAAAGTAAACAACAAAAAGACCCTTTTGTCAAGGGTTGATAGACAAAAAACACGGACGTAATGTCCGTATTTTTTGGTGGGCGCAGAGGGACTCGAACCCCCGACCCTCTCGGTGTAAACGAGATGCTCTAGCCAACTGAGCTATGCGCCCTCCTTGTAAATTGCCTCTGGTGCGCGAGAGAGGACTCGAACCTCCAAGCCTTTGCAGGCACCAGCCCCTCAAGCTGGCGTGTTTACCAATTTCACCACCCGCGCTCATCTTGCGCGCTGAAGTGTAGCGAATGTATCAAATATTTTCAAGTACTTACGCTTCAAACAAGGCAAATCGTCCTTATAATACATCTTTTTGAGTAAAATACCCGTGTCGGACTTGGCAAATTTCAGTGCATATAGAGTAGATTTGGGTCGTCCGGATTTCGAGATATGTCCGCTCACACCCGCCAGTCTATCTACTTGACGTTGCAACCACTCAATATGCTGTAGGCTCGCTGAGTTGAAAACAAGATAATACATAAAGCTGGATTTCCAACGCTTGTCCCAGTAGGAGTAAAAGCAACCATCCCCATCAAAATGACCTCTTAAAAAATCAAAGAAGAATCTGTCGGGTACGTCCACGACTGTGATTGTTTTGGATTTATTTGTTGACATACCTATCGACTCCAAAAAACGATAAAATAAGACGTCGCCGATCTGAACCCGGTAGTACTTTTTCTTCCTCACTGTACCACTAGACTTTTTAGATACCTTTAAGGTTGTTCCCAGACACTGCTGGAATGTCTCAACTAGCTGCAAATCCTTAGATGTGAAATCAATATGACGACCCGACTTGGACAACGAACCATCCGTCACGATCAATCCGATCGCGTACGCAAACTCCGGGGACCATTCGATCTTTACTTTTCCTTTTGGTTTTCCCATGTCTACTGATGCTTGGTGATCATGATCGTCATTGGCCAGTGCAAGATGTACTGAGCTCCAGTTTTTTTGACGCCAAGAATGGTCTCCGCACCTTTTAGACACTCTTTTTCTGTCGTGCCTGTCATGGCATGCAGCAAATAAAGAAATGCTCCGATGTCTTTCTTCTTTTCAAATGTCCATTTCATATCGACATCAATAAACTTTGGTTTTGAAAAGCCCGCTCGATTGCATATCGACTCTGCGTATTCTCGACTCCAAAACGAGACCTCGTGTCCCGTCTCACAAAAACGGGCTACTTGTGTATCGAAGTGCTGTGCGAGTCGCGATCCTTGGAAGACATCGCAAATAACAATGCGGCCACTAGGTTTCAAAATACGCATCATGTTGTGCAAGGATTTCTGCTTCTGCCACATGTGATGCATCGCCCCAAAAGACCAAACGGCATCAACTTTGTTCTTTTCTAGATCAACGTTCTTTGATCCAAATTGCACATACTGAATCACGTCAACATTACTGCATCGTAACGCCATGACCTCTGCCAGCTTATCAAGTGACGGGTCTGACACGATTAATCGACCTGACTCCCCCAAGCTGTCAGCGATCTCGCCAGAAAAAAATCCGCTACCAGCACCAATCTCTAAAATGCGCTCCCCAAACTGCGGATTGAGATATTTTCGCATGCAGGCGAGATCATTTTTGCGCGCATCAGGAAACAGCTCTAACGCCTGCTTATACATCCGTGCTCGAACTCCGGCAAATTCACTGGCGCGCGTAGTTTTGGACAGCGTAATCATTCCTGGCTCGGCACTAACAGAAACGTCGTCACCTGGTGAAACTTGTGCTCTTTGCAAGGCTCCCTTTGGAATATTCACGCGATACTTAAAGTACGCCTTGCCTTTATAATTGCGCGATTTTTCTTCTAAAATCCTCATACAAACTTAGGTACCTAAAATGTATCACGTACGGAGATGCTCGTCAACAGGTAGATGCACAAATCCCCGCACCGGACGTGAGTCCAGCACGGGGTACGGAGTCGAGCATGGCTCGACGATCCTCCTCATTGGCTGTCGGCGATGGCGTCCATGCGGTACTCGCACGGCAGCGTGTCGCAGGGATCTGCCGGCTTGCCCTCGACGATCCTGGTGACGTGAAGGTGCGGTGCGAGCGAGGAGCCGGTGTTGCCGACGTCTCCGATCCGGTCACCCTTCTTGACGCGTTCACCCAGCTTGACCAGGATCTTGGACTTGTGACCGTAGAGCAACGTCTCGCCGCGGCGATCGGTGATCTCGGTTGTCCATCCGTAGCCAGACTTCCAGCCCGCGTGAGTTACGACTCCGTGACACGCGGCGTAGACTGGATCGCCGATTCTTCCGGCGATGTCCATGCCCATGTGCGGGTAGTCCTTGCGGAGCGCTTCGATGATGTCCGTACGTTGCGACCAGTACCGCCACTTGCCAAACGGCGAGATGACCCGTCGGTCGTCCGTCGGCCAGATGCACGGCGCCTCGCGCTCGATCCTCTCGAGGTAGGCCACGACCTTCGAACGCGTGTACTGCTCCTGCAAGCTGCCTTGCTCATAGCCCAGTGGACGGGCGAGAAAGCCCTCGTACTCGTCGGACGTCTCACTCTCGCTGGACGGCGCATCTATGCGCGGGGGCTCCTGAGCCCCCATCAGCATTCCCATGCCGCCGACCAAAAACAGGACGGCGAGCAGCATTCCAATGGAACGCATGTAACCCTCCTGTAGGTTGCGTTGGTGCCGTTTCGGTAGCCTTTTGGGCATTCCGACCGCCAACATTAGTACAATACACCATTTCTGTCAAGGTGTAACAGGGTACAAAAAGGTTGTGGTAAAATGCAGACAATATGGGATCAATTGAGGTTATCTGTGGAGGGATGTTTTCGGGAAAGACCGAGGAGCTCTTGCGTCGCATGAAACGGGCACGTATTGCCCGGCTCGAGACAATGTTATTTAAGCCTGAAATCGATACACGCTACGATGCCTCACGCGTGGTCTCGCATAGTGAGCTCAAAGGAGATGCTATTCCTGTCTCAAATGCCGCCGACATTCTTGGACTGGTCGACGATCGAACAGAGGTGGTTGGCGTGGACGAAGCGCAATTTTTTCAAAACGATCTTGCTGACATTTGCAACGAACTGGCCAACCGTGGCATGCGCGTGGTTGTCGCAGGGCTCGACATGGATTTTGCAGGACGACCCTTCGGCTCAATCCCGTCGCTGCTCGCCATCGCCGATCGTGTGAGCAAGCTCCATGCTATCTGCACCAAGTGCGGAGACGACGCGTGCCGATCGCAACGACTGACAGATCAAAAAGACGTCGTCGCGCTGGGCGCTGACGACACCTACGAAGCCCGCTGCCGACGTTGTTTCCATGAGCCCTCGTCGTTGCGAAGGTTCAAAACTTCCTTCCTCGACCGGTGATAATCTTCACCTGTCGTGGCAAACTTTCTAGAACAAAATCGGTTCCTTCAAAGGCCTCGCCGTCGGCAATGCCGGCGACATTCGTTGCGCTCTTGATCGACACGCGCTCAACAGGCACCACCGTGGTGGCTGGCTTTTTCTTTCCAAACCACGAACGTTGCGGCACACGGACAACCACCTCAAGCCGACCATCCGTTGGATCGGCCGCTCTCACATCCTCCTCTGGCATCGCGAGGTTACGCACGACAATCTCGCATCCGCGATACGGCGTGATCTTAAACGTCCGATCGCACTCAATTTCCACCTGCGAGACTGTCGGAAGCGTGACGGTATGCAAAAATCGCCGACCATTCACCACTCCCAGATCCAGCTCCTGCAAAATACGTGCCGAAAGGACATCGCATGACTCAGCCCCGCCGGGCATTCCGATCAAATGCGAGATAACATTATGATCTTTTCCAAACGGAATAAGACCGACGACAACATCGTGGTCTGCCACGGCGTCGATGACTTTGCGCAACGTGAGATCATTTCCCACTGCCACGATCGTCTTGGCACCTTTGCGGATCTCATCACGAATTAACTCCTTTGGATCACGAAAAAGCGCAAGACGCGCAATCTTGCCAGCGATCCCAAGGTCCGTTAAGCGTGTTTCAATGAGTGACAGCTCGCGCTCGAACTTTGGATCTTGAACAAACTCATCGTAAACGTAGTAGTACACGACCCGCTGTTATTCCTCCGTCTCCTGTGCGTCTGGCACCTTTACTTCGCGACCATCCATGGTCACCTTGCCGTTGACCAGCGCTCCGGCAGCCACAGACAACACGTCGGCGGTTACGTCGCCAATCATCTTAGCCGACGACAACAGCTCAAGCTTACCAGCCACTTGAATATTTCCTCGCACTTCACCACCGACGACCGCGTTTTGCGCTACGACGTCCGCATGAATCTTCGCCTCATCACCAACACGTAGATCTCCAGCCGTTTGCACGTTACCAGCGACCTCGCCTTCAATGAGAACCGCCCCCTGACTTTGAAAGTCCCCCTCCACTCGCACGCCACGTGCGATGATTGTTTCCTCCGAAGTAGATTTCGCCATAGAAGCTTTCAATACTTACATTTCTTTTAATACATCGATGCCGAGCAATGACATGGCCAACGTTAACACATGTGCAACCGCCTGTGATAGTCCCACGCGTGAAGCCGTCTGATCCTTGCCATCTGCGATGATGCGCACTTGATGATAGTACTCGGAGAACAGCTTCGCCGTCTCAAACGCCCACGTAGCGATCGATGCGACGTTGTAGCTTGCTGCCGCGCGGGCGACCACGTCTGGATACTCGGCAAGCTGACGAATAAGCTGCTGCTCAAGTGGGTGCCCGAGAAGATCGACGTTCATCTTCCCCTTGGACGGCGCCTTCTCCTGCACACGCTCGATGCGGGCAATGGTGTAGAGGATGTACGGTCCCGTAAATCCTTCAAACGACATTGCCTCCTTCATGTCGAAGGTGATGACAGACTTTGGATCCTGGCGTAGCATCATAAACGTCATCGACGCTGTCACAATCGCCTTCACCGTTGCCGCCACCTTCTTCTCGTCCCAATCCTCGTGACGTGCCATTGTTTCGGCTCGGACATACTCTTCCATCTGACCACGGAGGTCCTCATAGGTAACAACCAAACCTTTACGGCTCGACATCGCTCCCTCAGGAAGAGTCACGAAATCATACGACACGTGCTGCATGCTAGTCTTAAATCCCATGCGCTTCAAGATCGCAAAGACCTGCCGGAAGTGAAGCGATTGTCGGACATCAACAACAATAATCTGTCGATCAGGCTTGTGCTCCTTGGCTTTTCTGTACGCCAGTGCGAGATCCCACGTTGAATACAATGTTGTGCCGTCTGATTTTAGAATGAGACAGACGCCATGACCTTCATCTTCAAGATCAACAATCGTCGCTCCGTCGCTCTTTTTGGCAATGCCATCAGTCAGAAGCTTGTTCACGATCTCCTTCCCCGGAGCATCAAGCTCGCTTTCGAAATACCATGCCTCAGGCGTGACATGGAGCTGCGCAAAAATATCCTTAAACGCATCAAGGGACCACTCACGTGTTTCTTTCCAAAGACTAAACCATGGCTCTTCACCTGACTCGATCGCAACCTGCACCTGTAGCAGTTCTTCCTTTAGCTCTGGACGCTCTTCAAGCTCGGCGGTTGCTCGAACGTAAGCATCCTGCAATGTCGCAATGCGATTTTCCTTTGCGATCTTCTCATCTCCGTAGTACGTCTTAAATCCCCACACCGCTTTTGAGACGTCTACGCCCGAATCACCAATGTAGGACACGGGAACAACATCGTATCCACTTGCCGCAAGGACGTTTACGATCGACTGACCAAGGACAGCGTTACGAACGTGGCCAACGTGAAATAGTTTATGCGTATTTGGCTGAGCGTACTCGATACTGACCTTCACACCGTCACCGCTCGTGCCGCGTCCGTAGTCCTTATCCATCTGTGCAACCTCGCCCAGTACCGCTTCAGTAAATGCGACATCGTTGAATCGGAAGTTCACATACGGTCCTTCTGCTTCGGCCTTGGCGATCAACTCAGTTGGACCAATCTTTGCCGCAAGCTCTGATGCGATCTCAGCCGGGTTTCCCTTTCGCTTCTTTGCCAGAATAAAACAAGGGAACGCCAAGTCCCCCATGGCTGGATCTGGCGGTGATGCCAGATCATCAATTCCAACATCAGCCCCCTTGCCAATAGCCTTCTTCAGAGCCGTCAACGCCTCCTGCTTTGCTTGATGGAGCGCGTACATATTAGTTGGAAATCAAACGAACAAAGTGACGCTTGCCGCGCTGCAACACACCGTCTTGCACGGACTGATCAACACTGGTCACAACAACGCCGTCGAGCTTCACGGCCTTTTGCTCGATCATGCGTCGAGCCTCGGACTTGGACTTCACCAGTCCGCTTGCAACGAGCACTTCAACGACATTCATCGATCCATCAACGGTGAATTCGTCCATGTCATCGGGCATCTGACCCTTTTGGAATACCTGCGCGAAGTGCGCCGCCGCACCGTCGGCTGCTTTCTCGCTGTGGAACTGCGTGACAACCATGTGCGCAAGCTCCGCTTTCACATCGCGTGGGTTCAACCCCTTCTTCATCGCCAACTTCTTACCCTCAATCTCATCCATCGGAAGATCCGTCACGAGCTCAAAGTACGGAAGGATCATTGAATCATCCATGGCCATCAACTTACCGTACATATCCTCTGGCGTGTCGTTAAGTGCGATAAACCCGCCTTCAGACTTGCTCATCTTCTTTCCTTCGTCGTTGGTGAGTAGCTTGAGCGTCAAAACAATCTTCTCCTTGTCCTTCATCGCCTTCATCAGCGTGCGGCCGGCGAGCATGTTAAATGTCTGGTCAGATCCACCAATCTCCACGTCCACGTCCATCGCCACCGAGTCGTACCCCTGCATGAGCGGATACATAAACTCATGGAGGTAGATAGGCTTGCCGTCTTTCAAACGATTCTCAAACATATCACGCTCGCTCATCTGCTGCACGGTGAAATGGCTTGCCAGCTCGACGACGTCGGCAAAGGACATCTTTCCAAGCCACTTGTCGTTGAACTTCAACTTCGCGCCAGAGCGACCGCCGATAGGCATGATCTTTGATCCTTGCTTCTTGTACGTCGCTGCGTTCTCCAGCACCTCCTTGCGCGTGAGTTGTTTGCGAGCGGAGGATTTGTCTGTTGGATCTCCAATCATGCCGGTGAACGATCCGATCAACCAAATCACCTCATGGCCAAGATCTTGAAACTCCTTGAGCTTCTTCAACTGCAGCGCATGGCCGATATGCAAAAACGGCGCCGTAGGATCAAACCCGACGTAGATGCGAAGCTTCTCGCCCTTTTTGAGACGCTTCTCCAGCGCCTCGCGCGATGGGTAGATCGTATCGACCCCGCGCGTAAGCAAATGCTCGATCTTTTCTTTGTTTGTATCAACACCCATAGTTATACGAACATCTTCTCGTCATAGCCATCGACTGTCAATTGGATTTGATCGTCAGGAGCCTCGCCCACGCCCCAATTGATTGCATCGAGCTTTAACAGCGACTTGAGAAACGCTTCCTGATCAGCCAAGGCAGACCCATCGATCGACACGCTGATCGTAATGTTCTGCTTCCAGGATACCTGATGCTTTGCTCGAAAGGCGCGCACGCCAAAGATAATCTTCCGCTTGTTCTCAAAGCGAGCACGCTCATCTTCGGAAAGTTCAACGGTGAGTCCTGACGGCCATGGACGAACCATCAACATGCCGGCATCAAAACGCTTATAGATCTCCTCCGTAATAAACGGTGCCAACGGATGCCACAGCCGCAACAAACGCTCAAGTACAAAAAGGAGGACATCCTGCTGCACGGGCGATTTCTCAATCTTGGAACTCTCCAAGTACACATCGGCGAACTTGTTCCACGTAAACTCACGCAGCGCCTCGCCAGCAAGGGAGAGCTGATACTTTTGATGATGTTCCGTGACCTTGCGCTCAAGCTCGGATAGCTCTGCAAGAATCCACTTCTCATCGAGCGTCTGTGGCTCAACCTGATCGACCATACGGAAGTCACCGACATTCATCGACACAAAACGCGCGATGTTCCAGAGTTTGTTGGTGAAGTTGCGGAAGCTGGCGATCTTGTCTTCTGATAGCTTCGTGTCGTTTCCGGGCGTTGCGCCAATGAGCAGCGACAGCCGCGTTGCGTCAGCTCCGTACTGTTCGATCATGTCGAGTGGGTCGATGATGTTGCCAAGCGACTTGGACATCTTGCGACCTTTCTCGTCACGAACCAATCCATGCAAGTACACCGTCTCAAACGGGATCTCGCCAAGGTGATAGGTCGACATGAGAATCATGCGAGCGACCCAGAAGAAGAGAATGTCATATCCAGTCTCCAACACTTGCGTGGGATGGAACGCCTGGAGATCAGACGCCTTCTCATCTGGCCAACCCAACGTCGAGAACGTCCAAAGTCCCGTACCAAACCACGTGTCGAGCGTGTCAGAGTCTTGCTCCCAACCATCCTCGGCAGGCGCCTCACCCACGACCATCTCGTCACCTTTGTACCAAACAGGAATTCGGTTCCCGAACCAAATCTGGCGAGAGATGCACCAGTCGCGCAGGTTATCGATCCAGTGAAAGTACGTCTTATCAAATCGTTCTGGCAGAATCTCAATCTGCCCCTCACGCACCACGGTTTGCATCAGTTGCTTGAGCGTCACCATGTCACCCTTCTTCAAGCCTTTGATGCCATCACCCTTGAGCTTAAACTCCTTGTTCACATCAACGAACCACTGCGTCTTTGGAAGTGGCTCAACAACATCCTTAAAGCGATCGGAGGTTCCGACGTTCTGCGTGATGTCTTCTGTCTGCTCGAGCAGCCCTTGATCGTCGAGCCATGCCACGACCTTCGCGCGCGCGTCCTCAACGCTCAAACCTTCGTACTCACCCCCTGCGCCGGACGTCATGTTTCCATCCTCGCCAATAACCTGAATCAGACCAATGTCATTGCCTTGCGCCTTGTGACGCTCGTACATTTCAAAGTCAATCGGAGAGTGTGCCGTGGTCACACCAAGCGCTCCGGTTCCAAACTCATTGTCGATTCCCTCCTCGGCAATCACCTTCAACGTCAACTTGTGACCATCCTGTCCAAAATTCTCAACCACAAACTCCTGCCCAATGTACTTCTTCCACTTCCCTTTTGGATGTACCGCAATCGCTGTGTCGCCCAGCTTTGTCTCAGGACGCGTTGTGGCAATTGTAATCGGAACGTCCTTTGAATACTTTAAGGTATAGAGCTTTGCCGGACGCTCTACATACACCAGCTCATCATCACTACACGTAGACTGACCCTTCACGGACCAGTTGATCACACGATGACCGCGATAGATCAGCCCATCATCGTACATACGCTTAAAGGCCGTGCGTACCGCTTCCTGCCGAGCGTTATCCAGCGTGTACGCCTCGCGACCCCAATCAAGTGAGGCCCCCATCTTCTTAGTCTGGTTGATGATGGTGTCATGGCTGTCTTGGGCGAACTGATGGACGCGTTCCAAAAATGCTTCGCGTCCGAGCGTCTCCTTCGGCTTCTTCATCCCCTCATCTTCAATCAGCATCTTCTCGACCTTGCTCTCGGTCGCCACAGCAGCCGAGTCGGTCCCTGGAACCCACAGCGCCTTCTTGCCCGCCATACGCGCATAGCGAATCATGGCATCTTGAATCGCCAACATGACGGCATGGCCCATATGAAGGGTACCGGTCACGTTTGGTGGAGGGAGGGCGATCGTAAAGGTTTCCTTACGATTATCAGCATCTGGAAGGTTCTCGGGCGTAAAATAGCCGCTGTCCATCCACGCGGCGTAAATACCATCCTCAACGGCCTTGGAATCGTAGGCTTTTGGCAATGAAAGGGGATCACTCATACGCGAGCAGTCTAGCGAAAAACCGCGGGTAGATCAATGTCTTGACACCTTTTGGGATCTCGCGTAAGCTACTCCCTTCCCCATGCTGAGGAGAGATAGAGGGAGGACCCAATATCACACAGCATGGCGTACTCAACGCACGAACAATTTTTGACAATGCTCGAGCGGTCCAAGCGACCGCTGATTCTTCTTTCTGCAAACCCAAACGTGGACGACTTTTCCAGTGCCTTTGGCGTCGCAACCCTCTTATCCAAGCTCACCAAGCCGGTGGAGATTGTCACGAGCGGTGGAACGACTCCCAAGGCGCTTTCGTTTTTGCAAAACACCACGCAGGTGCGCGGCGACATCCAGAACATCGCCAAACTGACGTTGAAAGTGAAGCTCGACCGCGCAGGCCTGGATGAGCTCTCCTATCATAAGGATGATGAAGCTGACGAACTCCACATTCACCTTCTTCCAAGGCAAGGACACTGGAAGCCTGAGGACGTGACCGTTGAAACGCAGAGCTACAAATACGATTTGCTGATCTGCATTGGGGGTGCGGACCTGGAGCAGTTCGGCGATGTCTACGATCGCTATCAGGACTTCTTTTTCAAAACACCGATCATCAACATCGATCACTCCGGAAAAAACGAACACTTTGGTCAGGCGAACGTGGTCGACATGAGCGCGGTTGCGTGTGCCGAGGTTTGCTATGACCTCTTTTGCCAGATTGATGAGTCGCTGATTGATGAGGAGGTGGCGACGTACTTCCTCACCGGCATGATCCACAAGACGCGCAGCTTCCGCTCTGAGAATGTCACACCAAAGACGCTCAAGGTGGCAGGTGATTTGATTTCCCGCGGTGCGCGGCGTGATGAGATTGTGGCGAAGCTCTACAAGACCCGTTCGGTCGAGACCCTGCGCCTGTGGGGACGTGCCTTGGCGCGTCTCAAGTCTGACCCTCGCTCAAACATGGTGTGGACCATGCTGACACGCCAGGACTTTGCCAATGCCGGATCAGATGAGCAGGCACTGGAGAATATTGTTGAAGAGTTGCTGATGACCGCTCCGGATGCTAACGTGGCAGTGATCTTCTACGAGCACCCTGAAAAGATGATTTGTGTGAAACTTCACGCGCGCCGACCGTATGACGCGCTCCACCTTGGAGCACCGTTTCGTGCTGCCGGCACGCGTGAGGAAGCCTTGCTTCGTCTTCGCGAAAAAGACATTGTGAAGGCGGAGAAGGCCGTCATCACGCA
>CAYFME010000004.1:25183-39309 GCA_964344145.1 uncultured Gammaproteobacteria bacterium | reverse complement strand
GAGCTCGTCGCCGAACGTCGCCCCGACACGTCGTAGGGGTCAGGCATCGCCCACCCAACAACGTCAGACCTCCGCCCTCGCGCGGAGGTCTCGTGCTATTCGCCTCCCCCTGCCCCTCCATAACTGGAGGGGTGACACGTGGAGTCCCTCCCCCAGCTATGGGGGAGCCGGAGGGGGCGAGCGCGTGCTATACTGTTGTCATGTTCATGGGAGGTCTCACCCAATACGCCAACCGATCGATCGCGCCATCACAACGCGCGGCCGTTTTTGTTGAATCTGAACCCCGCCTTACCTGGACATCACTTCTTGCCGATGTTCATCCCGAAGCCGAGGTCTATCTTGTCGGAGGCACGGTGCGCGACGTCCTACTTGGCCACACGCCAAACGACATTGATTTGGTCGTGCGCAATTTAGATGCAAAGACTTTGGAACGATTCTTGTCGCAGCAAGGTGCCGTACGCTTTGTTGGCGAACGATTTGGAACCTTCAAATTCACACCACACGGTTGCCGATCGCGCCAGCCTATCGACATCGCTCTTCCTCGCACGGAGGCTATTGGTCAGCGGCACAGCAGTGGTCGGCGTGATCTAAAGATCACCTCAGATCATCTTACCAGCATTGGCGAGGACCTCTCGCGACGCGACTTCACGATCAACGCTATTGCTTACAACCTACAAAGTCGGGAAATCATCGATCCATTTTTTGGCATTCAAGACCTCGACCGCAACATCATCCGCTGCGTGCTCAATCCGCATGAACGATTCTTTGAAGACGCCACGCGCATGCTGCGCGCCCTTCGATTCGCTAGCCAACTCGGCTTTGCGATCGAAGGTGAAACATGGGAAGCGATTGAGATGAATCTGTCACTTTTGAACAACACGGTGATGACTGACGACGGAACGCATATCTACGCGATCTCGCGCGATCTCATCGGAAAAGAATTCCTCCTTGGTTTTCTCGCCCACCCTACGCACACGCTCGATCTTTGGCTGAAGTCCGGTGCGCTGAAACAACACCTGCCAAACGTCTACACTTTGAGCGAAACAGTCGAGGCTGACGGTCAGACGGCCTTGGAGAAAACAAAACGTGTATTGCACACGCTGCACGGTCGTGACTTTCTTGCCACGCACAACATGGAGCGGCCGTCTGCACGCGCACTTGTCGCAGCACTAGGACTTTTTTTGGAAGACGCACAAACGCAGCTGTACAAAGTCTGCAAGAAAATGCGCTTTCATCAGTTTGCGCAAAGTAGTGCCGCGCACGTTGACTGCGGGGACCTCGCTTGGATGCTGTATCACGCCCATGACCTGGAAGAGGTCGATCCGGCAGCCATGCGACCAAGTGCGTTTGAGCGGTTGTTCTGTACTGAGCGAGGACAGGACCTCCTCCTGTTGATGCACGCGCGCTATCTTGTCGACGGTCAGCACAGCATTGGACGTGAGCGGCTGCACCAGGCGATGCGTATTTCAAACAACATCTGTTCCGGAGGTCGCCCGGAACCACTCATTGGTGGACGTGATCTTAAAGACCTCGGACTCGATCCAGGTCCGCTCTTCCGGGAACTTCTCGATCATGTTCGCGATGCACAGCTCACGGGGCGCGCCTACAACAAAGAAGACGCTCTCGTTTGCGTGAGAGCGCACCTTGAACGCTAGCGCGGATACTGATAACGTCAAACTACGATCCTTCCCAATCTCCCCGGAGTCCCTATGGTCGTGTTCTTGGTCGCTCTGTCGAGCATCGCAATGGCAATGGATGGTCCACACCACCCCATCAACGCACCGTCATGGGTGGGTTGGACACTCTTGACAGCGTACGTCGCCATCGTGGTCGGAGGCGCCATCTTCGTCGCTTGGGTGCACTGGTCAGAACGGCGCCCGACCGACCCGCCTTGATCGCTCCGCGCGATTCGTACCGCCCCCGCATCAGCGAGAGGGCGGTGAGACTTTTCACCACAAAAAACACCGACTTATGTCGGTGCCTTTTGGTGCGCATACCTGGACTCGAACCAGGGACCTTCACAATGTCAATGTGACACTCTAACCAACTGAGCTATATGCGCGTTTGCGACGAAACAATATCTCCGTTTTGCTTCGGTGTCAATTCATCGGTCTGCTCAATCGGAGCCTGCACACCCGGCAAAGGAGAATCTTCTGGATTACGCTCGTCAACCCATGACTGGTTGCGCGATCGGGAAATGAGCAAGAAAAAGAGACCAGCGATGATCAAGACCAGCATGCCGATAAGTGCAGAAAATGTCAGTGGCAAAACGCCGCAGGAAATAACGGCTGCCAATGATGAAAAGTATCCGTCCGCCTGACGCAAGCACTGATGAATGGCGCGACCTCCGAGTTGTGTACCGGCAATCGATGCCGCTACGGCACAAGCCAAACTTGTCAACGTGAACAAACAGCTAAACTGCGCCTTGCGAATCTTGCTCGCACGAAACAACGCGATGATCGCGAAGAACACCCCACCGACAAGCCAATAAACCAGAAACAGGATGATGGAAAGTTCGACGATGTGCGGAGCGACGATCATAAGGAAATATCAAGAGCGGACAAGGCAAAAAACATAATCAGCAAGGTGCCAAAACCAGCCATAAACAACGCAAGGGCCATCCCCTTTTTTTGAGGGTCGCCATTACGATATCCGGAAAAGGCAAAATAGATGCCTAGGAGAAATAACGCTGCTGTGACGTAGAACATAGAAGATCTCGGGTGGGGGTGGATGGATTTGAACCATCGACCACGAAGATATAAGCTTCGCGCTCTAACCCCTGAGCTACACCCCCATCCGATCGCTCCTAGCTCCCCTATCTTATTGATTTTTACCCCAAAGCGCAATCCCGCCGCCTGCCCCGAGTCGTGTCGGTGGCAGGCAGCGGGACGTGATCAGGCGGCGTCGCCAGAGCCGTGACGAGAACCGGCGAGCGGCCTGGCCGGCAGGCCGACCTGGAAGCGGTACGAGCCCACGGAACGACCGGTGCCCGTAGGTGGCGCTCCCATCGGATCCAGCGCTCCTAGATGCAGCAACGCAAGGCAGAAGCTCCGGACGTCGATGTCGAGCATCAGCTTGACCGCCCTGGTGCCGAAGCGCAGGCCCAACAGGGGCGTGCGGCACCTGCCGTTGACACGCACGACGTGCACCGGGGCGATGAACGGGAACGACACGTCGTCGTAGCCATCGCCGACATGAAGCGTCGCGCGGGTGAGCGTGAGGTCGATCTCGACCGCAGGCGGAGCGCGGTAGCTCGATCCGTTGGGGAGTCGAACGACGTAGTGACCGCTGTGCGTGGTGCGAACCAAGGACTTGGATACCATCACCTCGATCAGGGAACGAACCTCGACCTCCTGCACGGACATCGCCCGATCGCCCCCCAGACCGACTACGAAGGTCAGTGCCTGGGACGTGTCGTCGTAGCTCAAGCGCAGCGTGGGCGAGAGCTCACCGCCACCGATGTTCGCAGGTAGGCCATCGAAGAAGACCCGTACCTGTCCGCAAGCGTCCTGCGGCTTGGAATGTGCCATGGGCCCTCCTTGGTCCCGTACTTACCAGTATACGGCAAGAACGGCGAACCTTATCGCATTGACGTGGACGTGTCAAGATGCGATAGTGTCGCCATGAAACCTCTCCTATTTGATCAGTCTGAGCCCCAACGGCTCGACAAATTCGCCACACAAGCCCTTGAACTCAGTCGATCGCAGATTCAAAAGGCTATCAAAGCCGGTCACATCCTTGTGAACGACGAGCCGGCCAACGCACGAACGCTTGTCGACGCATCAATGACCGTCACGTACGATCCTGCCATTCTTTCCAAACCCGAAAAGACCGGCGACCTGCCGACGTTCGACGTCCTTTTTGAAAACGATGACGCAGTGGTCATTAACAAACCCGCTGGTGTCCTCGTGCACGAAGCAGAACAATCCACCGAGTTTACGCTCGTGGACGCACTCATTGACCGCTGGCCACAGATCGCCGAGGTAGGTGATGATCCAAAGCGTGCCGGCCTTGTTCATCGCTTGGACAAGTTTGCCTCCGGCGTGATGATCATTGCCAAGACGCAGGCAGCCTTTGACCATCTAAAAACACAATTCCAAGATCGACTCACCACCAAACGCTACACGGTTCTTGTGCACGGACAGCTCTCGCTCCCAAGCGACACGATTGACTTCCCCATCGCTCGATCCAAAACAACCGGACGCATGGCTGCCAAGCCAAACGGCAAGGAGGGAAAACGAGCGGTCACGCACTACGACACGATCAAAGCCTACCCACACCACACGCTGGTCGACGTGAACATCGAGACCGGTCGCACACACCAAATCCGCGTTCACTTCTTTGCCATGGACCATCCCGTGGTCGGCGACACACTCTATCGTCAACGTGGTGTGAAACCGATGGAGATTGGGCGACTGTTCTTGCACGCGCGTGAGCTAACGATCGCGCTGCCCGACGGACAGGAGCAAACATTCACTGCTCCTCTTCCAGAAAAACTTGAAACGGTTCTTGAAACGATCCCAACGATATGACCTTTGACGAAGCCATCGCAAAACTCAACAACACGTCCCCACTTCGCATCACCGTGAGTGGCGATATTGGATCTGGAAAATCAACGTTTGCGAAACAGTTAGCAGAGAAGCTTGAAATCCCTCGTAATTACGTTGGGCAAATGATGCGCGACGAGGCCGCGGCAAAAGGCCTTTCACTCGATGACTTTAATAAACTTCTTAATGAAGATGATGAGGTTGATCGACGTTTGGATGAACTGCAGCGTGAAAAATCAATACATACCGAACGCGGTATATTTGAAGGGCGCACAGCTTGGTACTTTGTTGAAAACCCAGATGTGAAAGTCTTCCTCGCTGTTGATCCTCAAGCTGCTGCGCAACGCATCTGGAAGGATAAAAACGACAACCGAGACAAATACGGATCCGTTGAGGAGCTTGTACAGGCAAATACCGAGCGCAAAGCATCTGAAGAAAAACGCTATCAAGGGTATTACAACATCAACGTATACGATCTAGAAAACTTTGACGTTGTCACCGACACATCCGACCTCACCATCGACGAAGTGTTCGAACAAACAGTTATTGCCATTGCACGACATCTCCAAGGTTAAACCTTGGCAAGGTCTAACCTTGACCTTGACAAAAAACGCCACTTTTTCTACAATTCCGCCGTCTTAAGAAATACGTGGATGAAGGGGTTCTCTCCCTTCCGCTGGCGATCTAACGATCATCCTATGAGTGATGAAGAGAACAAAAATGAAGAGCAGAAGGTAGAGGAGACGCCGGAGGTAGAGCCTCAGGCCGAAGCAGCTCCAGAAGAAAAGCCAGCTGAGGAATCAAAAGCTGAGCCAAAAGAAGAAGCGCAAGCTGCGGAAGTGGAAGCCCCAGAGGCAGAGGCTCCGGCAGCAGAGGTTTCGGAGGAAGAGATCACCGGCCGCGAAGCGTCCGAGGAGACTGAAGAGGAAATCGTCCCTGAGGAAGTCAAAGAACTCCCCTACCAGGACATTACGCCAGGAATGATGGTACGCGTTCACGAGCGCATTCTGGACGTCTCACCTAAGGGCGACAAGCGCGAGCGCATTCAGGTCTTCCAAGGAATGGTTATTGGCATGAAAGGCGGAGGCGTTTCCAAGACCATGACGGTGCGAAAGGACTCAAAGGGTTGGATGGTTGAAAAGATCTACCCATTGTCCTCGCCAAACGTGACGAAAGTGGAAGTGGTGAAGAAGTATCGTGTGCGACGTGCCAAGCTGAACTTCCTCAAGAAGAGCACGAAGCGTGGATTCAAGAAGCGCCGCTTCAAGCGAAAGATGAAAGAGGTGAAGAGTGAAACAAAATAGGATCTCCTTTCGGGACGACGAGCGGCTCCAGCGGCCGCTCGTCTAGCGCTTCGGACGATTTCCCCCGCCTTAGGCGGGGGACCAAGCAAATCGTCCTCAGAGCTCCCTCAAGTGAAATCCTATTTTTTGTTTTTCAAGAGAAAGGAGAAAAAACGAAGACCCCGCACGAACGAGCCGTGAGAGGTCTCGCTGCGCGGGGCAGGTTAGAGGTTGAAGTTGAGGGGTTGTGGTCAGGCGGCCAGCTCGGCCATCAGGGTCTGGCGGGTCGGCAGATCGAAGCGCAAGCGGGCGATCTCGTCGTCGGTGAAGCTCGCCATCGGGCGGCCGTCGTCGTTCTGGCCGTAGTTGCGCTGCCCGTTGCTGCAGGGCACGTACATGCCGCAGCAGGCGACGCTCACGCCGACCTCCTCACACATGCGCTTGAACCGCTTCCAGTCTTCGCGGGTACCCACACGGATACCGCGGTACTGGTAGCGCTCCATGACGTCACCGTTATCCTGAGTGTAGGTGCCGCTGTCGCAGAACACCCACACCAACTCCTGCGACTCGTCGCTGCCGCGCTTGCGCGCCAGCGACACCAGGGCACCCTTGGAGCCCACGCGGACAGCGACCACGCCGTTGTTGTAGTCGTACTGCAGGTCCGCGCTCTCGGGGTTAGTCCAGCTCATCTCTCACTCCGTATGGTCGCCCCCTTGCGGTAGGCGCCATTTCCATAGAACCGCTTGGTCACCTCCGCCGCACTGCGCGACGGTCAGCTCCTTGCGGGAAGGGCCTCTCAGCCCAACGAACATATACTAGCATATTTTTGCCTTTTTGTCAAGAGTATGTGGCTAAAGTTAGCCAAATAAAAGAACAGGCATTATGGCCTGTTCTTTTATTTTCGGACTATTTCTTCTTCGTTGCCATCGCCTCTTTCAAGGCCTTTCCCGTATGCGTTTTTTTCTTGGCAATCTCCTTTGGCGTTCCCTCTCCGACCACTTCTCCGCCCTTCACACCCCCTTCCGGACCCATATCAATAATCCAATCCGAGGACTTCATCACATCCGTACTGTGCTCGATCACAAGCACGGTGTTTCCTTTATCAACCAATGCATGGAGGACTCCCAGAAGCTTTCCGACGTCATCAAAGTGCAGACCGGTCGTAGGCTCATCAAGAATGTACAGCGTTTTTCCTGTCGCTCGTCGTGAAAGCTCGGTCGCGAGCTTCACTCGCTGCGCCTCACCACCTGAGAGCGTAGTCGCTGACTGTCCAAGCTTCAAGTAGCCAAGACCGACTTCATGCAAGACGTTGAGCTTATCGTAGATGTTTGAGCGATTAGCAAAGAAGCGTCGTGCCTCGTCCACGGTCATATCGAGCACGTCCGCGATGTTCTTTTGACGATAGTGGATCTCTAAAACCTCAGGCACATACCGACGACCAGAACACTCGGGACAATCGGAGTACACATCAGGCATGAACTGCATCTCAATACGAATCTGTCCGTCACCAGAACAGTTCTCGCAGCGTCCCCCACCCTTCACGTTAAAGCTAAACTTTCCTGCATCGTATCCGCGCAGCTTTGCCTCTGGCACCTCGGTAAAGAGATCCCGAATCGCGGTAAAGACGCCTGTGTACGTTGCCGGGTTTGATCGCGGCGTGCGACCAATTGGCGACTGATCGACCGTCACGACCTTGTCGATGTTCTTCAGACCTTTAATCTCCTTGTGCTGACCAGGATAGGCCTTCGCGCGGTAGAAATGCTTTGAAAGCGCTCGGCCGAGGATGTCGAGAATCAACGTCGACTTTCCCGAGCCCGACACTCCGGTCACGCAGACGAGTGTTCCCAATGGAATGTCCACGCTGACGTTTTGCAGGTTATGCTCCACCGCTCCCACAACCGTAATCTTCTTCTTGTTTCCTGGACGCACCTTCTTTGGAACCGTCAACGACTTCTTGCCGGTCAAATATTGCCCGGTCAGCGACTCCTTGTCTTTCTTCAGCTGCGAGGGTGTGCCGTGCGAGACGATCTGTCCGCCGTACTCACCTGCTCCTGGTCCGATATCAAACACGTAATCAGACGCCTCGATCATCTCCTCATCGTGCTCAACAACGAGCACGGAGTTTCCAAGGTCGCGCAAACGCTTCACCGTATCGATCAGATGACCATTGTCGCGTGGATGTAGTCCAATCGACGGCTCGTCCAATACATAGATCACGCCAGAGAGCGCCGCGCCAAGCTGTGTAGCCAAGCGCACGCGCTGTGACTCACCACCCGAGAGGGACATCGCCGCACGATCCAACGTAAGATAGCCAAGTCCAACGTCCACCAAATGCTTCACGCGCTCGTGCACCTCGCGCGCCACACGCTCCACCACTTTCTGCTCCGCCTCGGACAGCACCTTCTGCACTGTTCCGTTGTCCCCACCCTTCTTTGTGGCTACTAAAATCTCATCGAAGAATGAAACCACATCCTCAATCGGTCGTGAGACTACATCTGCAATCGACGTCCCACCAATGGTGAACATCAGCACCTCCTTGCGCAGTCGCTTTCCGCCACAGTCAGGACACACCATCGAGCGCATGTAGCTCTCAAGCTCCTTGCGAACATACTCGCTGCTCGTCTCCTTGTACTTTGCCTCCAGCATGCCGACCACACCCGGGAACGTCAGCTCGCGACCAGCCACGTCGTACACGTCATCTCCCGTTCCGTACATCAAGACGTCCATCTTCTCCTGCGAGAAGGTCTCAAGCTCCTTGTTCAAGCTAAACTTCTTCTTCTTTGAAACGGCCTTGAGCATCTCCATGTAGCCGTTTTGATTGCCGGCGATGCGACTCCATGGCTTCACCGCTCCTTGCGCGAGCGTGAGACGTTTGTTTGGAATCACCAAATCTGGCTCAAGCACCAACTTCATGCCAAGACCGGTACAGTCGGGACACGCGCCGTGTGGCGAGTTGAACGAGAACAAGCGTGGCTCCGGAGTTGGAATGCGCATGCCACCGGGCAGATTGTATCCACGTACCAGCTCAACCTCATCACCCGTATCATCGCGATACATCAGCAGTTGATCGTTTCCAAGGTCCAGCGCCTGCTCGAGGATCACGCGCATACGCTCGATCGGAATATCCTGACCGCCCTCAAAGCGCTGAGCGAGAATCTCAATCGAGTGCTTCTTGCTCTTGTGCTTTTTCATGGCAATCGCCTCGTCCAGATCCATCGTAAGACCGTCGTAGCGCACCTCTTTAAAGCCAGCATTCTTCGCAGCAACCAAAACCTGATTGTGCTCGCCCTTTTGATCCTGCACCATCGGTACAAACAACAAGACCTCGTCTGACTTGGCAGCCTCAATAATCTCTTGGGCTAAGTCGTCGAGGGTATTTTTGCGAATCAGCTCACCGGATTCTGGATGATGCGGTTGAGCGACGCGTGAGAAAAGCACGCGCAGGTAATCGTAAATCTCGGTCACCGTTCCAACGGTTGAACGTGGATTGTGCGAGGAAGATTTCTGGTCAATGGCAATCGTTGGTGACAAGCCGACGATCTCATCAACGTCTGGTTTATCTTGAAGTTCTAAAAACTGTTTCGCGTAAGACGACAGTGACTCCATGTAGCGTCGCTGTCCTTCGGCATAGATCGTGTCAAAGGCAAGAGAGGATTTTCCCGAGCCAGACAGTCCCGTAAACACAACAAGTTTGTTCTTAGGAATGTCGCAATTGATGTTTTTGAGGTTGTGGACCCGCGCACCGCGGATCGCAAGGGACTCATGCTTCACAAACGTTTTGGTCAAAAGACTAAAGCGCTTGGCAGCATAGCAGGTTATTTGATAGCTGGCAAGAGTGCCAAGTGAGGTTCGCGAAAAAGTGTTCAAATCACCACGTTGGGTTGCAGTCAACCTCATTTCCGTAGACGTCCTTACAGTAGTACCAACCATAGGCAGAGGTGCTGTTCGCACAGTTTGCAAAGGTGTCTACCGCTGCGCCCCCAAGCCAGTCGGCAATCGTATCCCCGGCCAGGATAGCTGACAGCGCGGCCTGGTCGGTGATACTCATGTTGGCGAGCGCTTCGTCTGAGATCTCTTCTATATCCGTAGCACTAGTAAACACCCTACACCCCTCGCCGTTGTCCGGCCCCAAACCACATGGATCCGACTCACAGATTTGTGTCAGCAGCGGAAAGTCATCGTCGGCTCCAAGACGATCATCAATCTCGTTTGTATACCCGTCATCAAACAAAGACTCATCCCCGGCCTCGTACGCTGACTGCACCAAATCATACGCTCGACAGCCGTAACTGTCATCTGCGAGCGCATCTTGTCTGAGCGCTGCGCAATCTAACGTGTCTGATCCGTCTGGATACACAATCTCGGTACAAGCATTGAAGCTATTGTCGAGCACTGGGGCGTCGTAATAGATGCAATACAGTTTCTCAGCTGTATCCGTACTGCTCGCTTCCGCCAACAACTCATCCTGTTTGTCTGTATCGAGCAATCGTCCGCACATCGAACTCCCTGGGTCGGCACCCACTGAGCCGGTGATGGTTGAGTAGACTTCACGGCAGCGCAAGCAGTCAAAGCCTGTATCACTCACCGTTGTTGCGACACACGTATAGAAATCCCCCTCACAACCAGTGAACTTACAAGGGTCCCCAACTTGAACGGTTGCCTCAACGTCTCCCGTGTCGGCGATCGTCCCCGTATCGCCGCAATTCTCCTGCCCGGAAACATCCGCGGTGATCGTCAATCCAGCCGCGGTCATCGCCTCGCAGGTTGAATCTGGATCAATGAACACAACCGTACGGATAGCCGGAGGCGTGAGACGGTTAAGATTGGTGAGTGCTGGATCCATGAACTGGGCAAACGTTGCGGCAAGTAGCAAGAGAATGATTCCGGTGACCGCATTGCGAATGCGAGTCTTGGCCTTCCCGATACGATCAGGATTTCCGCGCGCCACCATGTACTGCAGCCCGGCGATCATCAGCATCACCACCGCAAGCATGGCGCCAGCGGGAAGCAAAAAGTTGTACGCAACGTTAATGTAGTCACCGATGCTATCAACTTCCGTTGTCTCGCCAATGAGAACACTCAACTCAACAGCTTCAGCTGGACGATAACAATAACTCTCTCCGTTGATACACTCCTTGGCTTGCGTCGTGTCCCACTCGTACGGAACCTCGGCTCCATCAATCTCCGCCATGTTATTTTCGCACTCATACTGCGACCAGCACTTATCGTTATCCGCTGGCGACGAGCCTGTCGTAGAGCACATCGAATATCCCCAACCAGAATCGTCACACGCGGTACGACAGTCAGTCGACGAATCAACCGTCTCCTTCCCTTCAACTTGCTGCGCACCATCGGAAGTCTTACACCAACATTCACATCCATCATCAGCAAACACAACGCCCGCCGAGCCAAAGAGCATCGACACAGTCATGATAGCGATAAAAAACGCGCTCATCCTCCGCATATGAGAATATGATATCATGATCATAGAGACCGTTGACATAAACCCCCTTCACTGCTAGAGTTTTCTCGCTATGGTATTTGACATCATCCAATTGATTTTAGCCCTACTGCTCACAGGAGCTATCCTGATGCAGTCCAGCAGCGCCGGTCTTGGTGCCGTGTTTGGTGGAGGTGGAGACGTGCAGCGCACAAAGCGTGGTGTTGAGAAGAAGCTCTACCACACAACGATTATTCTTGCGATTTTGTTCCTGGGCGTTGCGCTCGTGAACGTTTTGAATTAAGACGAATCGTAGGGGCACGGCATGCCGTGCCCCTACGTACCGTCATGAGCATACGACAACAACTCGACCATCTTGTAAAACGTCTCGTCAGCCGATGGCGCCAGTTTGGCAACCGCGGCGCGCGCGCTAAGCGGGCAGATACAAATCTTGCCATGGCGCAGGTCATGAGCGCACGCGAGACAAAGAAGCTACCAAGCAAAGAACAGATGAAGTACCTCCCTCTGCTGCTTTCCAAGCGCGAACGCGTGTTGGCAGCGGTGGGTGTTGCCCTGATTGTTGTAGCGGGATTCTTTCTTGTTCGACATCTGATCAATGCCCAGCGCGTAACCGTACCAGCCGTTGGTGGCGAGTACACGGAAGGCGTTGTTGGAGCGCCACAGCTCATCAATCCGCTCTACGCTGGCGTGAGCGATGTAGATGCCGACCTCACACAGCTCATCTTCAGCGGTCTGATGACCTTTGATACACAAGATGGTCTCACAACGGACCTTGCCGAGTCCTACGAAATTTCGGAAGACGGAACGCAATACACGTTTGTCATGCGTGAGGATGCGCGTTGGCACGATGGCGGTCGTGTGCAAGCTGACGATGTCGTCTTTACCATCAGTGCCATTCAAAACATGGACTACCGCAGTCCACTCGAGGGTCAGTTTGCCGATGCCGTTGTTGAACAGATTGATGAACGCACGGTTCGATTCACGCTCTCCGAACCATTCGCCCCATTCCTCGCCTATCTCACCGTTGGTATTTTGCCATCCCACATCTGGCAGGAAATCCCCGCAGTGAATGCCACGCTCACAGAGCTCAACACCAAACCGGTCGGCTCTGGTCCGTATCAGTTTGAAAAGCTTGTGAAGGACTCGAAGGGATCGGTGATCAGCTACAGCCTGGTCCGCCACGAAGACTATCACGGTGAGGCTGGATATCTAGAAACCCTGACGTTTAAGTTCTACCCAAGCAACGAGGCCGCTCTTGATGCGCTGCGCAACCACAATGTGGAGGGTGTTGGATTCGTCCCGTCCGCCCTTGTCGCCGAGCTGCAAGAGGACGTAGATGGCATCTTGGTCACACCAGGAATGACGCAATACACCGCAGCCTTCTTCAATCTTGATAGCGACATTTTGTCTGACCAAGACGTTCGCGAGGCGCTCTCGCACGCGACCGACACGCAGACCATCATTGATGAAGCCGTCTTTGGCTATGCATCACAGATTGGCTCATTCCTTGTTCCTGGCATGCTTGGAGCGGGTGAGTTTGAACCAACGTCGTTTGATATTTCTGCCGCTGAGGAACTTCTCCTTGGCGCTGGATGGAAGCTACCTTCGCAGGAACCTGAAGAAGAGGAAGAGGTAGAAGAGGAAAGCGAAGAAACGACCGAGGAAGGTGAAGACGGCGAGACCGTCGAGGAAGAAGTTGAGGAAACGGAAGAAGCGTCTGAGGATGAGGGGGTTGAAGAGACCGAAGAGGAAGAAGTGGCGGAAGAGGTCGTAGAAGAGGAAGTCGTAGAATCAACCGTGCGTGAGAAAAGCGGCACCGCCCTCTCGCTCGAGCTCGTCACGCTTAACACCCCAGAGCTCGTCACCGTGGCAGAACTGCTCAAATCCCAATGGGAAGTTGTTGGCGTACATGTCGACATCACCGCCGTTGACAGCAGCACGCTACATAACGACACTCTGCGCAATCGTTCCTATGATATCCTGCTTTCAGGAGAGCTCTACCGTATTGATCCGGATCTCTACGCCTTCTGGCACTCTTCCCAAAGCGACTATCCAGGGCTCAACCTTTCAGGATATGAAGATAGCGACGTTGATGAACTGATCGTGCAGGCACGCACTAGCACGGATGAGACAGAGCGAGCCGATCTTTACGGTCAAATTCAAGAATCCATCCTCGCAGCAACGCCCGCGGTTCTTCTGTACCAACCCCAGTACACCTACTTCGTCGCCGAGCAATTGCAGGGTGTGGAGCTGACCATCATCTCCAATCCATCCGACCGATTCTCGCGCGTAAACGAATGGTATATCAAGACGCGCAAGGTTCTGCGTGCGGGAGAGTAGTTGACAAAAAAGGCTCAACGTGCTACAGTACGACCTTCGATAGACGTGTGAATTCCGTTTTCTAAGGAAAAACTCTAGTGAATAAGCCTTTTTTGAGACGGTTCTTTGTATAATCGAAGGAACATGACATGTGTATTCATGTCCGTGATGACTGCCGTTTTTGCGCCGAAGTGGCGGAACTGGTAGACGCGCTACGTTCAGGGCGTAGTGGGCTTCGGCCCGTGGAGGTTCGAGTCCTCTCTTCGGCACCAAGACGGCGGTCAGCACACCGAGCTGAGCTCGGTTACTAATCTCGTTTCCACGATCATTAGGATTCGACACTTGAATTGATTACTGGATCGCTGAATGTTATCGCTCGGAAACGCATTAGTTGTGATGCATTTCACTCGATGGAATGTATCCAACTGATTCGAACGCTAAGTTCATTTAAATCATCAGAATAAACGTTTACCATTTCTTTATGGTTCAGAAACGTCGAACGACGACGCATAGCAA
>CAYFME010000004.1:0-25083 GCA_964344145.1 uncultured Gammaproteobacteria bacterium | reverse complement strand
ATCATCGACATGGGACTTGAGTTCCCAGAGGAAGATATGCCCGGCGTGGACTACATCATTCCAAACATGTCCTACCTCAAGGGCAAGGAAAAGAATGTCCGCGGTGTGATTATCACCCATGGTCACTACGACCACATCGGTGCGATTCCACACACGGTGCCAAACATCGGAAACCCTCCGGTCTATGCACTCCCTATTGCGGCAGGAATTATCAAAAAGCGTCAGACAGACTTTAAGACGCCTGCGATTAACCTAAAGCAGATTAAGATTGATGACGAGTTGAAGCTCGGAGCCTTCAAGGTCCACTTCTTCCACATCAACCACAACATCCCAGACTCCGCCGGTATTGTGATCGAGACCCCTGAGGGAACGATCTGTCACACAGGTGACTGGAAGTTCGATTACCACCCCGTGGGAACCGAACCAGCCGACTTTCATAAGATTGCTCGTGTTGGTGAAGCTGGTGTTGACCTGCTGATGGGAGACTCTACCAACGCCTGCGTTCCAGGTCACCAGACCTCGGAAAAAGTGATTGGTGAGCAGATCTTCAACATCATCGACAAGGCGGAAGGACGTGTGATCGTTGGAACCTTCGCATCGCTACTTTCGCGTGTGAAGCAGATCATTGAGATCTCCGAGCGCCTCGGCCGCAAGGTCGCTCTCGACGGATACTCGATGAAAACAAACGTCGAGATTGCGCGTGAACTTGGATTCATCCATGTGAGCGACAAGACGATGATCACGACTGATCAGGTCAACAAGTACCCTGACGAGAAGATCACGGTCATTTGTACGGGAGCTCAGGGTGAGAAGCGTGCTGCGCTTTCGCGTATTGCCAACGACGACCACCGATCCATCAGCATCAAACCAACTGACACCGTTGTGTTCTCCAGCTCGGTTATTCCGGGTAACGAAGCTTCGGTGCAGCGTTTGAAAGATACGTTCTACCGCAAGCGCGCCAAGGTGATCCATAAGGACATCATGGACGTGCACGCTGGTGGACACGCCAAAAAAGAAGACATCAAGCTCATGCTTTCGCTCTTTAAGCCAACGCATTACATGCCGATTGAAGGAAACCACTTCCTTCTTCGTGAGAATGCTGAGGTTGCCTACTCCATGGGCTGGAAAGAAAAAGATGTCTTCGTGGCTGACAACGGTCAGGTGATTGCCATGTGGAAGGACAAGAAGACTGGAAAGTCTGTCCTCAAGATGACTAAAGAGAAGGTCCCTACTGATTACGTCTTTGTTGACGGACTCGGTGTGGGAGACGTCTCCGAGGTTGTGCTGCGCGATCGTCGCGCCATGGCTGAGGACGGAATGATCGTTGCGATCTTCCAGATTGAGAAAAAGACAGGAAAGCTTATCGGTCGTCCAGACCTCGTAAGCCGCGGCTTCATCTACATGAAAGAAAACCGAAAACTGATCGGCATGGCAGTGAATGTAATAAAGAAGGCTATTGTCGACAGTGATCCAAAATCCGCCGCAGACCCCGATTACATCAAGCAGAAGGTTCGTGACGAGCTTGGGAAGTTTATCTTCAAGAAAACCGAGCGCCGTCCGATGATTTTGCCTGTCATGATGGAGGTTTAAGAAACACTCCGGTCCCCCTCCTTTTCAAGGAGGGGCTAGGGGTGGTTCGCGCCAATTCCCGCCGCGAGGCGGGTTTTGGTATACTCTCAACACTATGCGCGTACTTACAGGAATCCAACCAACCAACGTCCTGCACATCGGTAACCTCTTTGGCGCTCTGCGGCCGGCCATGGATCTTCAGCGTGAGAACGATCTGTACATGATGATCGCTGACTATCACGCCATCACGGCCGAGCATCATCCTGAGCAGTTGCACGACAACATCCTCTTCACAGCCGCTGCCTACATTGCCGCCGGCATTGATCCGAAAAAAACGGTGCTCTTTCAGCAATCACATATCCCAGCGCACACTGAGCTCGGATGGATCATGCAGACGGTCGCGCGCATGGGCGAAGCAAAACGCATGACGCAGTTCAAAGACAAATCTGGCAGTAGCGAAGACAAAGTCTCGGTAGGACTCTTCACCTACCCTATGCTCATGGCCGCTGATATTTTGCTCTACGATGCGGAAGGCGTTCCCGTTGGTGACGACCAGAAACAGCACGTTGAGCTCACACGCGACCTTGCTGAGCGTTTTAATCGCGACTTCGGAGAGACGTTTGTGGTGCCAGAACCCATGATCCGAAAGCACGGCGCGCGCCTCAAGTCGCTCACCGAGCCGCACAAGAAGATGAGCAAGAGTGCGCCAAGTGCTAAAAGCTACATCTCGCTCACCGATGATCCGGACATCATCGCCAAGAAGGTCCGATCTGCGGTGACCGACTCCGAGGCTGGTATGGCCTTTTCTGCCGAACGCCCTGGGCTGCACAACTTACTCACGATCTTGAGTTTGATTGAGTACGCACCGGGTGACGAACTTGCCGCGCGCTACGAAGGCAACGGTATGAAGGCTCTCAAGGACGATGTTGCCGAGCGGCTGGTGGAGCATCTGCGTCCAATTCGAGAAGAAATCGATACCCTGATGGACAATAAAGACGAGCTAAAACGCATTATTGCCAACGGAACCGCAGCGGCGGCGAAAGTAGCGGAGGTAAAAATCGAAGATGTTCGACAGAAGATCGGGGTAGCCCTCTAGGACAATCTGTTAACAAGGCCTTGACAGACAGCGCGGTGCTTGATAGCATCGCGCTGTCTTGCTACACGCTCGACACCCCACCGCAGACTGAAAAGGAGATCTGCCCAAGATGACCATCGCTGACATTCGCACTCCCCGCTGGAAGATGCTGCTCAATCACCGCATCGCCGAAGCTGACCCCGACGCGGACACCCGAGAAGCGCTCGAAGCGCTCGTGACGGCCGCCGACGGCGACCTCGAAGACGAGTACATCGCGGCGATCAGCCGCACGGTCTCCACCGGCCTGGCCGGCACCATCGACGTCCCGATCGTGAACATCGTGACGCTCATGGTCGCAGCCCAGATCTCCAACCGCGACGACCGCTCGATGCGCTGGATCGTCATCGACCGCGTCCACACGGGCCAGATCACGACCATGCGCGACCTCATCGTCGCCGTGCCCAGCAGCCTGCGCACCAGCTTCTTCGACGAGGACGACATCGCGGCGGCGTGCCAGAGCGTGCTCGCCGAGAAGGTGCTCGGTGAGGCCAAGGGCGACTGGTCGCTCTTCAGCAGCCTCGCCACGGCCAACGGCTTCGACAGCCCGGAGCAGGCCTGGCAGCTGGTCCCGGTCGACCAGCGCGAGCCCTTCGTCAACGGCGACCAGGATCGCATGCTCGGCGTCATCGCGCGTGCGACGGAGGCCTACGGCAAGGACGAGATCAACGCCGACTACTGGGTTCGCTTCCGCGGCCGCGTCGAGAACCTCGACTTCCCCACCTGGCGCCACTTCTGCGACGAAGTGCCCGGCCACCTGCACACCAGCCTGGGCATCCCGCCGGGCCGCTTCGGCAAGAGCACCAGCGCCGCTCCCAGCGGCCTGACGCACACCGCCGGCGACACCGGCGTGGCGCACTCGCGCCCGGAGCCCTGGTCGGCTTCCGCCTGACTCATCGTGTACAACGTGCCCCGCCCGACACTCTCATGTTGGGCGGGGCGCCTGCATCTACACCTTTTCCACTCCCTATCCCCTTGACAATTCCCGGCTTGCGTGATAGCATACGCGCGTTCGGGATACGAGACAGTCGCCTAGCGCCCAGTGCGTTGGGAGGAAAGTCCGAACACCCCATGGACAGCAATGCCCGTGGAAGCAGAACGTCGCTAACGGCGACCGGGATATAGTCTCAGCAATCGAGGAGCTGGATTTATTCGCTCCTTGGCATGCGGAGATAAACCCAGGGAAAGTGCCACAGAGACAATACTAATCTGGCTTCGGTCAGATAAAAGGTGAAAAGTGATACGAGGTCAGGATCAGATGATCCAGGTGCCGATATGCGAATCCGATTCGTTGGCGCTTGTGACGACAAACGAGTCGAAAATCGACAAGGGCGAGGAGTCATAGCGGTGCTATGACGACGAGACCTGGACGATTTACAGACCGTTTGGCGAACAAGCGGTAGAAGCGGATTCGCATATCGGCACCAACTGGCTACGTATCTCGCCCCACGGTGACGTGGTGGCGTGGTAAACCCGTTCTGGTGCAAGAGCAAGTTTGGTAGCTCGCTCGACCGTCGCAGCAATGCGTCGGCAAGATAGATGACTGTCACCTGCCTCGGCAGGCAACAGAATTCGGCTTATCCGTTTCCCGAACATCGAAGACACTCCGCTGACGCGGGGTGTTTTCGTCTTTTGTCTGGTATAATCCGGTCATATGAACCGAGCGAATCTCTTCTTTACGGCCGCCCTCGTTCCACTCGATTTCCTCACCTTGATTGCCGCGGCAACCGCCGCCTATACTTTGCGTTTCTCCGAGAGCGTTCAGAGCATCCGACCTATCGTCTTTGAACTACCCTTTGACCAATACATCGATGTTGCCATTCCTTTTGCGATCATCTGGCTGATCATCTTTGCCTTTGCTGGCCTCTATGCCGTACGTCCCCATCGACTTGCCGTTGAGGCAACGCGCGTACTCCTTGCCTGCTCCGCCGGCATTGCCGTTGTCCTAGGTATCGCCTTCTTTTTTCGAGAACTGTTCGACTCGCGGTTCATCGTCCTTGCCGTCTGGGCCTTAGCCGTGGTCTTTGTGATGGTTGAGCGTCTCCTTATCCGTGCCTTCCAGCGATCACTGCGACGTTTTGGTGTGGGCATGCAGCGCGTGCTGATCATCGGTAAAACCAAGTCCGGTCAGGCACTACGCAAATACTTCGAGACCTACCCTCGCCTTGGCTATGCGGTCGTTGGCCATGTCGCGCATTTTAACGAATCAACGCGCGACAAAATCCTTGCCTGGAAAAAACGCGATCTCATCGACACCATCCTGCTCGCAAACGGAGATGCTGATCGCAAACAAGTGCGAGAGATTAAGTCATTTACCGACATCGAACATCTGAGCTTCCTCTACTCGGCGGAAATCGTTCCAGGTAGCTCTGCCAATCCTATTGTTCATACACTCGCTGGACAACCAGTGATTGAGATTCCAAAAACCCCGCTCGATGGCTGGGGCGCGATCTACAAACGCGGCTTTGATATCATCGTCTCCCTTCTTTTGATCATCCTCACCTCCCCGATTCAACTCATCACCGCTCTTGCGATCGTCATTGAAAACCCTGGACCGATCCTCTTCATCCATAAGCGCGTTGGCCAGGGAGGAAAGATTTACAAGCATGCCAAGTTCCGCTCGATGATCAAAAACGCGCACAAGTACCGCTTTGATCCTGAGTTCATCAAAAAGTACGGCAACGAACGTGAAGGTACACCGCTATTTAAACTCGAGCATGATCCGCGCATCACAAAAATCGGTGCGATCATCCGCAAACTATCAATTGACGAGATCCCTGAGTTTTACATGGTGCTCTTTGGCAAGATGAGTCTCATCGGCCCGCGACCGCATCTCCCTGGAGAGGTTGAACAATATAAGGACGATCACAAGCGCGTACTCACGATCAAACCAGGCATCACTGGCATGGCTCAGGTCAGTGGTCGAGCCGATTTGAACTTTGACGAAGAGGTACGCCTGGACATGCATTACATTGAAAACTGGAGTCCATGGCTGGACTTGGTGATTCTGCTAAAAACGCCGTTTGTTGTGCTGTTTGGAAAGGGGGCGTATTGAGCCCCCTCCGGCTCCCCCATAGCTGGGGGAGTGACTCCACGTGTCACCCCTCCAGTTATGGAGGGGCAGGGGGAGGCCCGGACGCACTGACGCCCACCCGGAGTTCCCGGGTGGGCGTCGAACGTTCACGACCAGGCGAGGCTAGCCGAACGGGAGGATGGAGATGGTGCCCTGGCCGACGTACTTGGCGCCGTAGACCTGACCGTCGAACTCGACGAGCGTGGGTGCCTCCACGCGTGCGAGGCCGGGAGCGCGGCCGAGAGCCTCCCACCAGCGGTCGGGGTGCTCGGGCCGGCTCAGGACAGCGATCATGTCGCGGGCGGGCGAAGCGTCGCGCTGCTCGCGATCGCGGTAGTCGCGGTAGGAGCACACGAGACGGCTGCCGACGTGCCAGAGGTGGCAGCGCTCACCATCCACACGCCAGGTTTCCGGGTCGTTGAGGAACTTCCCGGTCGCACGGTCGATGAAGAGCAGGTGCCGGCCCTTGCCGCGCTCGTAGAGCACCGCCACGAGCGTCTGCTCGTCCACGATGCCCATGCCCACGACCTGGAAGCCCTGGAAGGGGGTCGTCTTGAAGTCACCCCTGTTGTCCATGATCTGGCTGGTACCTTCGGTCGTACACACAGCCAGGAGCTGGTCGTCGATGCGGAGAACCTGGCCGTAGCGGAGGTCCGGGAAGGCGGTCTGGTACTCGTCCCGGTCCTGACCGAACTCACGGACGATGGTGAGTCGACCACTGGCACGATCGTACTCGAGCCAGGCGGGCTGACCGTCACGCTCGTGGAGCGTCCCCGGGAGGATCTCGTGACCACGCTCGAGGTCAGCGGCCTGATCCTTCCCCGTCTGATCCTTCCAGTACAGCTTGCCGGGCTCGTAGTCGTCGACGACCGGCATGCCGGCCACCACGCCCATGCACCAGGGGCGACTGAACTGGGTGTCGTAGCGATGCGTGACCAGCCCCTCGCTGTCGTGGTAGGCGTGGTCGAGCGAGCGCGTGCGGTCGCTATGGTCGAGCCGAACCGCCATGCACGGTCGGCCGTCGCTGTCATTCCACAGCAACGGCAGGCCCCGCCGGCCGGCGGCCAGCAGGTGGGCGTTGCGCGGATCGGCGTAGTGCATCTTGTGGATGCGCACGTCGCCCAAGGGGTGATAACAGTCGCCCCACACGATGGCCGCACAATCGTCTTCACGCCGAGCGGAAGTCATGTAGGTGTAGGACACCTCGCCACCGCTCCACTGGAGGTTGGCGACGTCCCTCACGCGCGCGCAATCGTCCCGCGTGTCGTCAGGAGCCAGGTGCGGCTTCCACGCGCTCAGGCGCGGGTCGAGCAGGTGACTCGTCCACACACCGGGCTGGTGGTCGTTGACCAGACCCCCAGGGGAAGTCGGACGCTCACCCACGATCGCGATCTGCCCGTCGGGCGAGAGCGCGACCTCGTGGATCCGCGCGCAGGGCGTCTGGACGGACCAGCCCTCCCCGCGTGCGAGCGGGACCGGCTCTCCGGCCACGGCGGCCTTGGCGCGGTTGATGTCATGGGGCTGACGCCCCGGCTGTGCAAGCGCTCGGTCGAGCGCGCGTCGTGCGTTTTCGTACGCAGACATGTTCTCTCCTGCCTGACAAGACACATCACGAATCCTCCGAGCTACTGCAGGGCAGGTCGCTAATGTCCTTCAGGACTTACGTCTGTTGTGAAACCGCCTTGCGGCGGGCCGTCGGCTGACGACATCCCAGAGTGTCATTTATTGCGCTTTCTGTCAATGATTGCTAAGTTCTCTCACATGAAAGTCGCTCTCATTCACGACCATCTCATTCAATCCGGCGGGGCCGAGCGGGTGCTTGAGGCTATGCAGGATATCTGGCCAGATGCCCCAACCTTCACCCTGCTCTACGACCCAAAACGCATGGATGGCACCTTTGGTCATCGCGACATCCGTACATCGTTTTTGCAAAAACTCCCCGGCTCCACGTCCGCCCCGCGCTGGCTCTTGCCACTGATGCCAACGGCCACCGAGAGCTATGACCTCTCCGGCTTTGATGTGATCGTCAGCTCGACCAGCGCCTTTTCCAAAGGCATCATCCCGCCGCAGGACGCCATTCACATCTGCTACTGCCACACCCCAACGCGCTATCTTTGGAGCGACACCCACAGCTACGTGGAGGAGCTACAAGTTCCGTCACCCATCAAGTTTGCGCTGCGACCATTACTGACCAGACTGCGCGCCTGGGATCATTCGGCCGCAAACCGCGTGGACCACTTCATCGCCAACAGCCAAACCGTGGCCGGCCGCATTAATCGCTACTATCAACGAGAAAGTACGGTCATCTTCCCGCCGGTGGACATCGATCAGTTTGCGATCTCCGACAAACCAAAAGAGTACTACCTCATCGGCGGTCGACTGGTGGCTTACAAACGCTACGATCTCGTGATCGATGCGTTCACCAAACTCGGCTTGCCGCTGAAGGTCTTCGGCTCCGGACCGGTCGAGGATGACCTGCGCGCATCTGCAGGCAGCAACGTTGAATTCCTCGGACGTGTATCAAATGAACAGCGCGCACATCTCTTTGCCAATGCCATCGCCTTCCTGCATCCGCAGGAGGAAGATTTCGGCATCACGCCAGTCGAGAGTATGGCAGCAGGACGACCAGTGATCGCGTATCGCAAAGGTGGAGCGCTTGAAACGGTCGTAGAAGGAAAAACGGGAACGTTTTTTGATCGCCAAGAGTGGGAAGAGGTGGCGGACACGATCATGCGCTTTGATCACAAACAGTTCGACCCGCAAGCCATCCGCAAGCATGCCGAGCAGTTCTCCGTGGACGTCTTTCACAAAAACCTCCGATCGTTTGTTGATCAGAAATGGCAGACGCATCGGCAGACGCATCTGGGCATTGTCTAGAATAGTATTGACAGCCAAGGTTAGACCTTGGCAAGGTTTAACCTTGAGATATGAAGATCGCCATCGACATCCGTCACCTCGCAGCTCCAAATCAAGCAGGCGTAGGTCACTACACGTTCGAGCTCATCAACGAGATGGTCCGCCTTGGAAGCGATGACCACTTTTTTCTCTTTGCCTCTGGAACGCAAAAAACGCTCGACCATCTTCCGACATTCAAGGCGCCAAACGTCACGGTTGTAAAAAAGACGATTCCCAATCGCCTTCTCTTCCTGCTCTTCCTTCTCAAACAACGAACCTTCGAATCATTCCTGCCGGAGCAACCCGACCTTCTCCTTTTGCCAAACCACAACATCGTACACACCAATCTGCCCTACGCGTTGACGGTACACGACATCAGCTTTGCGATCTTCCCATCGTTTTTCACGCTCAAAGATCGACTCCGCTACCGACTCGGCAAGGTGAAGGAGCAGACGCAGCAGGCAGCGCACCTCTTTGCTGTATCCGAATCGACCAAACGTGACCTTGTTCATCGCTGGGGCATTGACGAAGAGCGCATTACCGTCACGCCGCTTGGTGTACAAGACGTCTATCATCCAAAACAACTGCCATCAGATCGATCCTACTTGTCACGTCACGGAATCAAGAGCGACTACCTACTCACGCTGTGCACGCGTGAACCGCGTAAAAACTTGGAGGCGGTGGTTGAAGCGTATGCGACGTGTCGAGATTTGCCCGAGCTCGTCATTGCCGGTGGTCGCGGTTGGAAATCGAAAGCGCTCGATCGTGTGATCGAGGCATCGGGCGTCAAGGATCGCATCCGCGTGATCGGCTACGTCCCCGGCAAGCACAAGCCCGCACTCTATCGCCATGCAAGCGCGCTGCTCTTTCCGTCGTTTTATGAAGGCTTCGGGTTGCCAGCTGTTGAAGCGATTGCAAGCGGTACGCCGGTTATCGCAAGCTCCGCTGGATCGTTGCCAGAGGTTGTTTCCAGAAATGCTATTCTCGTAGATCCATTTAACGTGACCGACCTGGTGCAAGCACTGCAGATGTTGAACAAAAAAAGAATTCAACCCCTGCGAAATCACGACTGGAAAGCAACCGCACAACAGACGCACCGAACACTAAAACAGTTCGCTTAATCTTATCCACTTTTGCCTCAATTTTAGCTCAGAAACGGCCCGTGTTCATGGTATAATTTGACCATGAAGATCGGCATTGATGCACGGTTTTACGGTCCGCGGACTGGTGGGGGCGGCCTTGGTCGTTACGTCGCTGAATTAGTGAACCATCTGCAGCTGATCGATACGGATCACGAGTACGTTCTCTTTCTCAAGAAGGAAAACTTTCATGAGTGCGAGATCGTGAATCCACGCTTTTCCAAACGTCTTGTCGACATCCCCTGGTACACGCTTGAAGAGCAGCGTCGTCTGCCCGGATATGTTCGCCGAGCGCGCGTGGACGTAATGCACTATCCGCATTGGAACATCCCGGTCTTCAGTCGTGTCCCTTTCATTGTCACGATCCACGATTTGATCCTTCTGCAGGATCGCACCAGCGCGCGCAGCTCCACACGCTCACCGCTTGTGCACGGATTTAAGTACGCCGGCTTCCGCACGGTGCTTGAAAATGCCGTTCATCGCTCAAAGCACATCGTCTCGGTCTCGCAGTACACCAAGGACTCTATCTTGAACCACTTTGGTGTTCATCCTGGCAAAATCACGGTCGTGCCAAACGGTGTTATCCCGCAGCGAGAGTCACGAAGCGTGAGCCTAACCGCTCTTGGCGTGTACCAGCCCTACTTCCTGTACGTCGGCAATGCCTATCCGCACAAAAACTTGGAGATGATGATGCATGCCTTCGCACAGTTCCATCCAGCGCACAAACACGTGCAGCTGGTGATTGCTGGGCGCCGTGATGTGTTCTCGCGCAAGCTTGAGAAAGAAGCTTCAGAGCTTAACCTTGCTCCTGGCTCCGTACGGTTCGTAGATCTGCCAACCGACGATGAGCTTGCGGCGCTCTACAAGAATGCCGCGCTGTTCATCTTCCCATCGCGCATCGAAGGATTCGGCATTCCTCCACTTGAGGCCCTTTCCTACGGCACACCGGTTGCGGCCAGTGATAGCGCTTCCCTGCCCGAGGTCTTGCACGAGGGCGCACGCTACTTTGAACCTGATGATATTGAAACGCTCACACGCTACATGAGCGACGCGGTCAATGCCCCGCACCGCTTTGATGCCTCCATCGCGGCCGGCCAATCACAGGTCGAACGGTTCACCTGGATGAAAACCGCAAAACAAACCCTCAACGTTTACAACGAACTAAGTTTGCTCAACTGATCCTCTACGGAAGTCCCATGCCTTCTTCCTCTCACAACCGAAAGAAAAAGAACGACACCAACGTGTCGATGCTTTATGATGCAGCGTTGCCGGTGAGTCTAAAGAAAAAGGGTGTAGAGACTGCTTCTGGATCTCAGATCAAACCGCGAGTACACAAAGCAAACCCCTCGCCTTACGTCGTGCATCTTTCACGCGAGCAAGAGACAACTTGCCCGATTCCAACCACGGCACGTATTGATGCACTGGCAAAAGAATTGATCATTGATGACGTTGAAGCAGAGACCACACCAGCCATCGCGCAGGAAGAACCGCTCGTCATCACCCTTGGTGACCTCGCCGCTCAGCTGCGTGAGCCGGATGTGAATGTCAGTGCATCGTCTCTTCGCGTTGAAGGATCTGTTGATCAGCACGAGGTTGTCCGGCCATCGCAAGTACCGTTGGAGGCGATGCATGTGGCCGTGCTTGAAGAGGAAGCTCTGGTTACTCAAGAACCTGTCGTGCAAGAGATCACACACGTCGCGCCACAAGCAGCGCCTATTCGACTGCGCCTGCCGTCGATCTCCTTGCCAAACATGGAGGACTGGGTATCACGCCTCCCGCAGTTATTGCCGAGCCAAGTTCGCTATCGCGCCATTGTCTCGTTTGTTGTGCTCTCAATGGTAGCCGTCCTGCCACTGCAGGCTATGCAATCACTGGTCAGCGTCACAGATACGCGTGATGATCTTACGAGCATCGGCGCGCAGGCTATTGACGAGCTCAACCGTGGCGCGCAGGCTATTGAGGCACAACGCTACGATGTCGCTCAGTCTGACTTCACCCGTGCCGGGGAACGCTTCGCACAAGCACAAACATCCATCGAGGACATGCACTTGGCCGTCTCGGCTCTGGTAAACCTCATCCCGCAAACCGATCGAACCTATGAGACGGTCCGCGGATTGGTGATCGCCGGAAAAGAACTCTCAGAAGCCGCATCCCTCTTTGCCCAGGCTGCTGACGATCTGGCTGACAAGGACAGCATCGGCCTGACAGACAAGATCAATCTCCTCTCCGCCTACGTTGCCTCCGCGCAACCACACGTACAACTCGCTGCCGAGGCACTTGAAGACGTCGATCCCGAGCTCATTCCAGAGGATCAGCAGTCGCAAGTCAGCGAACTGCTCGCCACCGTGCCCCAGCTAAATGAATCCGTTGACGAGTTCCTCACCTTCTCCCAAACCCTCGCCTTGATCTTGGGTGACGGCCAGAAAATGCGCTATCTGGTCAGCTTCCAGAACAACACCGAGCTGCGCGCAACCGGAGGATTCACCGGAAGCTTTGCCGAGATGGACCTACTCGACGGAGAGGTTGAAAGCGTACACATTCCTGAGGGTGGTACCTATGATGTGCAAGGTCAGCTTTCGAGCTTTGTTGAGCCACCACAACCGCTGTCACTTCTTAACAGTCGATGGGAGTTTCATGATGCCAACTGGTTCCCAGACTTCCCTGCCTCGGCGGCCAAGATGATCGATTTTTACACAGAAGCGGGTGGGCCAACGGTCGACGGTATGGTTGCGCTCAACGCTACACTCATGCCTGAGCTCCTAGCCATCACCGGTCCGATCGAAATGCCTGAGTACGGTCGTACCATCGATGCAGAGAACTTCCTGTTTGAAACACAAAAGATCGTCGAGTATGAGTATGCGCAATATCAAACCGACGAAGAGCGTGAAGAAGATGCGCCAAAGCAATTCATTGGCGATCTCGCACCAAAACTTCTAGATCGTTTGGCAGAGGGAGATATGGAAACGCTTTTAGCTATCGCTGATGTTCTGGGTACGGCGCTCAATGAAAAAGACGTCCAGGTCTACTTTGAGGATAATGATCTTCAGCGCGAGATCGCCGCACTTGGTTGGGACGGATCAATGAAGCAAACCTCTGGCGACTATCTCATGGTCGTCAACACAAACCTTGGAGGTGGAAAAACTGATTCAGTCATCAGCCAAGATGTCATTGTCGACATGGAGATCACTGAGGGTGGTGAGATCATCAACACCGTCACCATCACGAAAGAACACCACGGTCTGCGTGATGCGATCTTCGAAGGAGCGAACAACGTTGATTACCTGCGCCTCTACGTTCCTCATGGCAGCGAACTCATTGAAGCAAATGGCTTTGAGGTGCCGGACGATAATCTCTTTGAACAATCCGATGTCCTGCTTGATCAAGACGAGGACCTGTTGATCATGAGTACGGGCTACTACCACGATCCAGCCTACGACGTTGACGTCTGGCAGGAGTCAGGCAAGACCGTGTTTGGCTCTTGGATGCAAACAGCGCCTGGTGAGATTGAAGAGGTGACGTTCACGTACCGTCTTCCATGGCGCGTAGACCTCTCCGCCCCCCAAGATCTCATCGCTGCTGCGAAGGAACGTCTCGGCCTTCGAGATCTGGAGCGCTACAGCCTTCTTGTACAAAAGCAGTCTGGTGTGGAGACGCGCGAAACATCGATCTTCCTTCATCTTCCTGAGAGTATGGACCTCATTTGGAGCTCACACGAGGGGTTACGCAGCGATGGCGTGGAGATCAACAACGACCAAGATGTCTTTGTCCACTTCCTGATGGAGCGATGATATGACCGAAAAGAAACCGCACCACAAAAAGAAGCCTAAGAAGCACGAAGAGCCTACGCGCGAGCAGGAACAGACGCGCTTGATGGAGGAGGGGCTTGAGGCGATCTATGGCGAGGGCGATATCGATTTTTCCAAACTCGATCACGATCAGGAGCGTCTGACCAAGTTTTTGATTCGCGCGATCATTGGCTTGGGCGTGGTGGCGGCTGTGGCGTGGAGTGGTTTTTTTGTCTTCATGAATTACGTCAATCCGCCACGCGATGAGACCTTCACGTTGGAAATCGTCATGGAGGAAACCGTCGTGAGCGGAGAGGAAGCGACCATTGAAATCCTCTACACCAACCCGACCACGGTCCCGATCGCCGCTCTTTCGATCGACGTCAATCTTCCATCGTCGTTTGTGATCAGCGAGACGAGTCAGCCGCCAACAGATGAAGACCAGCTGATTTGGGACCTGGGCGAACTTACCGGACTCAGCGACGACCACATCGTTATTGAGGGAACCTGGTTCTCAGACGTACCGTCAGAAACGCCTGTGCAAGCCTACGCGACGTATCGACCTGGAAACTTCAACTCTGAGTTTGAAGAGATCGGCGTTGTCTACGTCACAAGCCTTGAGAGTGTTTTGGAGCTCGAGATCGACGGCCCTGAGGAGCTCTCGCCTGGTGAAGAGGGTTCCTACACGATGACCCTGCGCAACACAGGGGCAAGTGCCTACGAATCAGTTGATGTTGCCCTCACCTTGCCAGACGGTTTTTATCTTGAAAGCAGCGACCCCGCTCTTGAGGCTGGTGCTGCGGCACGATGGACCGTCGAGAGCTTGGAGCCTGAAGGAGAGTCACTCATTCTCTTCTCCGGCTCCTTTGCCGCCGACGCACAAGGATTCCAATACTTTGACACCCTTGCGAGCATCGAGGTCGACGGACGCGAGCTTGCACAAACACAACTGCAAAGCTACACCGACGTCTTGCAAAGCGATGTCTCGATTTCCTTGGCAGCAAACGGGGCAACAGACGCGGTGGCAATTGATCAGGATGGCACGCTGCGCGTGAGCCTGTCGCTTGATCAAAATGATGACGTAGATCCTGAAGACGTCTCCGTCTTGCTCAGCTTTGAAAGCGAAGACAGCTTCCCGATCGACTGGAGCGAGGCAAACCTCGACGGCGGAACACTGACAAGTGACGGCGTCGTGTGGAGCGGAGAGGACGTTGGAAACTTGCTCAACCTCACCTTCCCAATTGAAGCTGTTGGCGCTGGAGATACCGACCAGTTTGAAATTATGGCGATTGTGACAAGTGGCGGTGACACGGTCCGATCGTCACCGATCGAGGTTTCTATCAACTCCGAGGCGGTCCTTGACGCATCCGTCCGCTACTACGACGAGGACGGACAAGCGCTAGGAAGCGGACCAATCCCTCCGAGTGTTGATCAGGAAACAAGCTACCGCGTGTACTGGGTCGTTGAAAATGATCTACACACACTTCAGGACGTACGCGTAAGTGCCACATTGCCACCACACGTCACCTGGTCTGACAAAACAAACACCGATCTGGGATCGATCAGCTACGACAGCGCGAGCTCAACCGTCAGCTGGAACATCTCCGAACTCTCGACCGCTATCACCCACCTGGAAAGCTACTTCACTGTATCGATCACGCCTGACAGCGACGACGTGGGATCATTTGTGAAGCTCACCTCAAGCAGCGATTTGATTGCCAACGACATCGTGACCGGTGCACAGCTCCACCGATCACAAGACAGCCTGACGACCGAGGCGCCCGACGATGAATTTGCCAGCGGACAAGGAATCGTTGTAGAGTAAGAGGGCTGTCTAAGGTGTAACCCAACCAAGGAGGTCACGTGCTCGAAGTCAAGGAGTGCTGATCTCCCGAACCCACTACGGCGTCTCGGCGCTACGGGTTCCCTGAGATAGCATTGCCCGCCCGGGTCCTCCGGTGCGGGCTTCTTGCTTCTATAAATCAGCTAATACTTGCAAAAAAAGACCATATATGGTACGTTTTGTCTGCAAGGAGGGCCTATGGCCAAGATCGAGGAGGGTGGCCGCCAGACCACCCGCAACAAGACCACGTCCAAGAGCGCGCGCAAGGCGTCGCCGAGGACCCCGCCGGAGCCCATGGCGATCAGCGCCTGGACCACGGCGAGCGTCCCGATGAACGACCCCAACAGCGTGTTCTGAGCCGACAAGGCTCCCGTCCTAGCCCCCGCCCGGACTCTCCGGAGCGGGGCGCCGTGCTTCTTGGGGATAAACATTGAACACCCAAAGTGTTCATGCTATCGTTATTGAGGACCGGAAAGGCCGCATCCGCGAACCCTGCCTGTCTCTCGAGAACGACCCCCACTCGGAGCCGACATGCTCTTGATGACCCTCGGCGGCATCCCGCCCACCGTGACCACCTGCTGCGGCGCCTGCGGCGCCAGCCACACCGACGAGACCGGCGGCACTCCCAGCGACGACTCGCAGACCACCACGGAGAACGGCGCCGGGGCCTGACGAAGGCGCCCTCGCGGCGCCACACCGTCCGATGGACGGCTAGCACTACTCGCTGGCCGTCCGTCTGTGCATCTACCTTCGAAAACGTAGTCGCCGCATCGCGCGAATCGTTCGATACGCGCCGTACCACATGTGTTTCACGGGCAAATCAAACGTTCCCGGATGCTCGACAACCTCGCCGGAAAATCCATACTTGTAGCGTGAGATACCCGCCCATGGGTGTTTTTTTAATGATCCTTTTGGTGCGACGCCCCAAAAATCAAACCACTCCATTTCTTTTTTCTTCGCATCCTCAATCAAATACCAATGCAGGACGTACGGCGCCATAACGTTGCGATGTAGATTGCTCGACGCTCCGTGCAAGTACGTCCGTACACCAGCGAAGTCAATCATGATATTTGCCGCAAGCGGTCGCCCCTCATAAAACGCCATAGCCAAGTACGCCTTCGCCTCGCCATTCATCGTATCAAGCATCGTTCGGTAGTACGCATTTGGGTGTGATGAAAACTGGTCCCGATTTGTCGTCTGATCGAGCAAACGTACAAAGTCTTTAAACCGTTTGCGCGGAACGATCTTTGGTTCTACGCCTTTACGCTGGCCAAGGCGAATGTTGTAGCGCGTCTTGCTCTTACATTCGTCGAGCAGCACATCCGCCTCCTTTTTCAAATCCAACATCACGGTCGTGGACGGTTGCATGTGCGGCACTTGCAGCATGCGCTCACCTTCTTGCGGTTCAATACGCAAAAACATGGCCTCTGGCAACTCCTCACGCAGCACCTCAACCTGTCGCTCGATCGATGCGGTCCCAAATGGCCCCTTTGGCACATACCAATAAAACTGCCCAGCTGGCATAGGAATCTTGATCGCCTGTGCGATCACGACCCCTTGCACATCAGACACATAGACACGCTCCACCGTTCGACCGATGGCACGCTGAAACTCGCCCCATTCCCAGGAGTGCAAAAACGCCCCGAAGCGCGGCGCGTATCGTTTGACCGCATTGTTCCACTCTTTTTTGTTCATGCACCCAACATTTGAAGTGCTTCTTTAATTCGATCCTCAACAGACTCTGCAGACAACTTCGCCGCGACGGCCTGTGCGTCGGACCGACCATACCCCAAACTCATCAAGGCATCAACTGTCTCGCTATCCCCTGCCGGGATCTGCTCCACACGCACAAGGACACCCTGAAGCTCCAGGATAATCTTCTGCGCCGTCTTTTTTCCAACGCCCGGGACTTGCGTGAGGAATGTAACGTCTCCCTGCTCGATGTGGGAGTACAGCGCCTCGCGTGGAGCCGCTCGCAGAATCTTCTGCGCCATGCGCGGACCAATGCCAGAAATCTCAATCATCCGCTCAAACAGATCGCGCATCCCCTCCTCAGCAAAACCGAAAAGCTCGCGACGATCCTCACGAATGTAATCATAAATAAACACCGACAGCGGTTGATCGACCATTGGGGTGACGTCTGTGTAGTAGACCTCATATCCAATACCGCCTACGCGCAGGACGAGCGTGTCGAGTCCGACGGACTGAATGGTTCCTTCAAGAAAGGCAATCATACCTACAACCTACTAACTTCTTGATGATTGGTAAAGCGCTCGGGCACGCGCAATACCCTGCACGATTTGCGTTGGATAGGTCTGCAAAGGAATTGGCGTGCTCGCGTGCTCAACCAGTCGCGCAATGTCCTGCAACACCTGCGCGCGTCCTGGTCCCACCGGTAGATCCAGCATCTCAATAATCTGCATCGCATCGATCCCAGCACGCTCCATCGCTCCCTTGAGTGCACGACGCTCCTGCTCCTGAAGTCTATCAACGCGACGCTGGTGCCGACCTGGCGCTCCGTGCAATTCACTTTGCAAAAAGCCCTCGACAGGATCTACGTCGACCCAACTCCGACCCTCCTCGTACCGCAGACTGCCAATCGTCGTATCCAAAAGCAAGGCTGCGAGCTGGAGATCGAGTACATCGTCACCATCCAAGCCCACCTTGTTCGCCCGCTTTACCAACAAGGACATCTTGGCCGGGTCGGGTCCATGGTTGAAGAACTTAATAACATCAATATGCGAACGTACCATCAACGCCAACATCTCGCGATCCCTGTCGGTGAGACGAAAATGATCAGATAGTGCCTCGCGAGCAGTATCATACCGATCATTCATCACCTCCGAGGCATGTCCATAGTAGTGCACCCGAATGTGCTGCTGATCATAGAACCCCTGCACGAGGATCGCCGCATCCTCCGGCTCATGACTCGCCTCAAACGCACGCACAAGCTTGCCGTAGCGAGTTGAAAGCACGTCAGCATCAAGACGAGCGTCTTTTACAAACCCCTCACCCGCTCCAACGGAACCCGCTGGAGATTCAAACGAGATCGTGCTGGCCTTGGCAAGATCATGGACAAACACAAAGGCCTCGAGCGTCGCCGCCTGCTCACGGATGGTCTGCTCAAGCTCATGCAGCATTGGATGCCAAGACTGTTCGCGAGCAAACTCTTCGATGTGCAAAAGGGATCGTCCCTGCACAATCGCAAAGAGACCGGTCAGCATGCGCTCAAGATGATCAATCACCATCGGTCCTTCCGCGTGGTAGGGCGGGGACTGCGGTGTGGTACGTAGCATGGTCACCTCAGGAGCGACAGCCTCAGCGGCAAAAACGGCGTCGCGAACATCACGGACGATGTCGGGCGTGTGCGCCGCATCCTCAATCCAAGCGTCAAAAAAAGCCGTTTCCGGCTGCTGTTGTTTTGTTTCAAATGCATCCCACATATGTCCATTCTATCTTGACAAATTGAGTCGACGCTGCTACGCTCTTTACGAGTCGACGCCGGGGTGTTTGGAGGTCCCATGGCTGGCTGCTAGCCCGCCCTGTACTTCGATGCCCCACCTTCCTCCAGCTGACAACTCGCAGCAGCTCTTCTCGGCCCACCCAGGCACTGTCTTGGGTGGGCTGCCTCCTTCTTATTTTGATTTGTGTGACGTAGCTGATGCCCATGCCGCATTGAACATCACACGCATGGTATCTGCAAAAATCTGCTGCTCAATGATTACCGTTTCAATATCACCCAGGAGGTTGATCATGGCGACGCGATCCGCATACACCCAGATCGATCCCTGGAAACTACCAAATGCCTTCTCCAAAACGCGCACCTTGGCACCCGAGGCAACATTACGCGGCATTCCGTGAATCAGCACCCGCAGTGGCACATGCTTGAAGTGCTCGGTCTTTCGCAGGTCCATAAGAAGCGTCTCGTCCAATTGCTCATACACTGTGTCAACGTTCACCACTTCCAGCAGTTCATCGCTTTTGACAGATGACACGTCACGAAAGAGCGCCCGCAATCCTTGCTCCCCTGTATAGAATCGCACACGTGGTCGTCCACCGCCCACGCTCATCACGCGCAGCTCGGGCATCAAGCGCTTGAGAACATCCAACTGCCCTTTCATCTCACTCATGCGACCTTTGAAATAGTCATCAAGCTTGTCCGGGTCCTCTGCACTGAAAAACTTCTTCTTTCCTTTCTGGAACGTGCTCGCCAACCCCTTGGACTGCAAGGTGTCGATCAGGTCGTACGCCGCCGTTCGCGACACACCGGCCTTGCGCGCGATATTCTGCACGCTCTCGGGGCCAAGCTGAAGCATAGCGAGGTACATGCGTGTCTCGGTATCGGTGAGGCCCAATTTTGTCAGCACTTCTCGTAAGTCCTTCATACGCAGATTATTCTAACACTACTTTTACTACTTCGTCGATACTTGGCAGCACATGCTCGTCGTCGGCCAGAATCCCCCAACATCGTTCGCCGCCAAAGAGGAAGCCTCCAAAACGTTCATGCAAGCGTCGTGCATCATCAGTATCTTGAACATAGATGCGTCGTTTCCCTTGTCGGATGACGACGGCACGCGGCCCATCAAAGGTCTTTGCTACAAGATACGACAGTGCGTCTCGAAAACTCACGTCCGATACTTCACTTTCAACAATAATCAATCCATCTTGCTCTCGACGACCCTCCCATGCTTCTGCAGCAACCTCTTCTTCACGCGCGCGCCGCTCTGGCCCGAGCTCTAAGGTCAACGCACGATAATAGTCAATGACCTGATCACGCACGGCCTTATCTGACTCAACCCGACGGAGCTCCCATAAAAACCCCCGGTCCATCGCCGCCACGCCACGGACCATCGCTGGATCAAAGCCAAGCACCTTGAGCTGCGCGTCATCGATGTTAAACGTCTGCATGAACTGCTCAAGCGAACTGATGTCGTTTGTGCGATCAAGATCGTCGTAGCGGTGATGATCGATGATCTGTACTTCGTATCCCGCATCTCGCAGTTGCTGCTCAACGTCTGGTCCGGGGATCTCCACGATCGCGATCTTCTTAGCGTTCGCATTCGTCTCGCGCAATCGCTCAAGCAGCTTCTTCTCCCGCGACAGCCGAGCGCCATGCGGTTGATCAGAGACGAGCGTCGGAATCCCAAGCGCCGCTGCGATCTTGATAATTTGCAAGGACTCTTCATCGTTTTTGGGGCACACTAAAATCCAATCCATAAGGTTTCTTTGGTTGACAACATACCACAAAGATGCTTTAATGGAAGTAGGTGATTGAGGTTCGTGCCATCACGAGCTACAATAGATCGGTTTTCAAAAATATGACTCCCTGCATAATGCAGCGGAGTCGTATTTTTGTTCGGGCGGGGTTTCTGTTAGAACCCGATCCAGATGTCGTGTTCGGAACTGCGCAACGACTTCTCGTGCTCTACGTCCTTCTTTTCAAAGCTCACCGACGTGGCGAGAGCCGACTCCTTCAGCGCATCGGCGTGCTCCTCAAACATCTTCTTCACTTCTTCATCGTCAGAGTAGACGTACAGCTCAATTTGATCGCTGATTGTGAGTCCTGCATCCTTTCGCAGCTGGTTGACCTTGCGACTGACGTCACGCAGCATACCTTCGCGCACGAGCTCGGGCGTCAATTCTGTATCAAGCTCAACCTTCAACTCTCCTTTTTCAACGACTACCTCTTTCACGTTTACTTCGTCCGCGATGACATCGAGATATCCTTGATCGATCGCTCCAGATGGAACCGTGGCTGTCATAGAGGCCAATGGCTGCTTGATGGCACGCCCTGCTTCTTCTCGCGCGTCGAGCGCTCGACTTACAATCGCACGAACCTGCCCCATCTCGTCGATAACGGCCTGATCGATCTCTCCAACTTCTGGCCAATCTGTGAGATGCACACTTACGCGACCATCCCTTCCTTCAAATCCACCGTCAATGGACTGATACACCTGCTCGGCGAGCATTGGCATGAATGGAGCAATCATCTGCGAGAAGACTTCGAGTACGTGACGCAATGTTGCCAACGCTTGCAGCGCATCTTCACGCGCCCCCCCTTGCCCCCCCATAGCTGGGGGGGTTTCGTTCGGCCCCCCTCCAGTCATGGAGGGGCTGGGGGAGGCTAACGTGCGGAAGCGATCGCGCGAGCGGCGAACGTACCACGTCGACAAGTCTGTCACAAACGTCTGCAGACCTCGCGCCGCATGCATCAACTCGTACTTTTCAAACGCGTCTGTTTCATTGCGTAACGTCTCGTTCAGACGCGAAAGAATCCACTGGTCGAGCACATGCTCGCCCGACGGTGCTCGTCCATCATCATGCTCGCTGTAGAGCTGATAGAACGACAGGACGTTTCGCAGAATGTTGATAAACTTGCGCGACACCTCGGCAACACCCTCTTCGGCAAAGCGTAAATTCTCCGCACGTACGACAGGCGTCGACATCAGATAGTATCGCACAGCGTCGGCTCCGTATTTCTCCATCACCTCCATTGGATCAGGATAGTTCTGCAACTTTTTGGACATCTTCTTGCCATCCTCTGCCAAAACGATCCCGTTGACGATGACGTTTTTAAACGCCGGCATGTCAAAAAGAATATTGGAGATGACATGCAACTTATGGAACCAACAGCGTGTTTGATCCTGACCTTCAGCGATAAAATCAGCCGGAAATGCCCGATCGAACGTCTCTCGATTCTCAAACGGATAATGCAACTGTGCGTACGGCATTGATCCAGCCTCCATCCAACAATCAAGCACCTCAGGAATGCGACGATACGTCTTTCCATCCTTCTCGATAACAATGTCGTCAACAAATTGCTTGTGAAGATCGTCCGGGCGCACGCCGGAGAGCTCCTCCAATTCATCTAACGATCCAACACACAGGACCTCTCCTTCTTCGCTTCTCCAAACTGGCAAAGGCGTCCCCCAGTAACGTGATCGTGAAATCGCCCAGTCCGGAGAATCGGCAAGACCTTTTCCGAATCGCCCTTCCTTCATGTTCTCTGGAACCCAATGAATGCCTTGATTCGATGCCGTTAGACGATCACGCATCTCAGACACACGAACAAACCAAGACGTCGTTGCGTAGTTGAGCAACTTTGAGTCACAGCGCCAGCAATGCGGATAGCTGTGCGTGTATTTCTCTGTTCGCCAGACACGACCCTGCGCCTCCATGTCCTTAATAAGCTTTTCTTGAGCCTCCCAAACATTCATCCCTTGATACGCAGGCAACAGCTCATTGTACGTTCCGTCCATGTCCACATCCATCACAATCGGCAATCCGTTCTTCTTTGCCGATTCCATGTCGATCTCACCATAAGAACCGTTGATCGTGACGATGCCGGTTCCTTCCGTAACCTCAACATAGTCACCGGCAAACGTTCGATAGACGTTATCGTTACGTTTTACATCTGGATGATCACGAAGATCGTCGACAATTGGCAAGTACTCCAACCCAACAAGATCCGATCCCGGGATCTCCTCAAGCACTTCGTAATCATCGACACCTTCCATCACAAACTCTAGACGGTCCTTTGCGAAAATCACAATCTCATCACCCACCCTCACCTTTACATAGGTGAACTCAGGGCCAATCGACAGACCCATCGTGGAGACGGAACTCCACGGCGTCGTTGTCCAGGCCAACAACGACGTCCTTTCTTCTCCGACTAGTGGGAAACGCCAGATGACAGAAGCATCTTCAACGTCCTCATACCCCTGCGAAACCTCGGACTGCGAAAGCACCGTCTCGCAACGCGGACACACATGCATGGACTTGAACGCTTCATAGATCATGTCCTTCTCCCAGATCTGCTTGAAGACCCACCACACGGACTCCATAAAGTTGAGGTCCATGGTCTTGTAGTCGTTCTCCATGTCCACCCATCGACCGATACGACGGATAAAGACCTTCCAATCATCTACATACATCAATACCTTTGATCGGCAGGCATCATTAAAGGCTGCGACCCCCATCTCTTCAATATCCTTTTTAGATGACATGTCATGCTCCTTCTCAACCAAATTCTCAATCGGCAATCCGTGACAGTCCCAACCCCATTTACGCTCCACACGAAATCCCTTCATGGTCCAAAAGCGTGGCACCACGTCCTTCATGAGCGTTGGTACCATGTGACCATAGTGAGGTAGCCCGGTCGCAAACGGCGGGCCGTCATAAAACACGTATGGATTTCCCTCACTGCGTTGCTCGATCGACTTTTGAAAGCAAGAATGCTCGTCCCAGTAATCCTGGACGCGCTTTTCAAGATCAGAATGTGTTTGTCGGTCTGCCATATTCATTTAGATGATAAATACCCGCCTTTAAGCGGGTTTCTTGATGCTCCATCGCCGAAAAACCCGCTCGTTATGAGCGAATAATAATGCTTCCAGCGATAATTTGCACGGATTTCATACCAAGGAGAGCTTAGCGGAGATCAGAAAGGACGTCAATAATTGACGTACCTTCCTATAAATGGTAAAAAAGATGCTCATCCGAGAGGTTATCATGGGAAACAGCGCGCGTTCTATGGCCGAGCTCATGGACGATTTCCTGTCATGCTACTTCAGCAACTGGAGCCATCGCCAGCAGGGGAAGGAAGGCGATCCGGTTCTCGCCTGGCGCCTACTTCAAAGAGACACGCCCGATGTGGAGGCCGCCCTACATCTTCTGGGGGGAGTGAAACGGCTTCAACAAGCCTACGGGCGGGAGACAGGCTCTTTGCGGGAGACGGACTGCATCGGCCTGGTGGTGGGCAACATCCTCGCGGACTGGTACTACCTGAACCAGCGCATGGAGGTCATGGAGCTTCACACGGAGGTCAACTACACCCAGCTCGATCGCTGGATGGTGATGATCTCCACGCCGCTGCGCATCATGCTGCGCTTCGCGATCGAACACGCGCTCTTCAGCTCGTGCCGGGGGACGGCCGTGACAATCGGTCACACCGACGACGCGCTCGTCATCTCGTGGGTAGCGGATCGTGGATGCAAATTCTCGAAGCGGTTCGCCGAAGGAGAGGTCGAGATCCACCGGCTGCACATGCCCGATCCCGAGGAGTTCGAGCAGTGGCTGCGGCTGCCTGCCGAGTACGTCGCGCTCAGGCTCATCGTGCTAGCCTGCGACATCCTAGACATCGACCGCCCCCGCCGCCGCTTCACCAAGCGAGACAACCAGCTCGTGGTGGAGATGCACCTCAGACTTCCCACCTGACCGACTGAGTATAACTCGTCCCCGTGACTCTGCCTCGCCCTCGCGTGCGCGGGGTCTCGTGCTTTTATGAACAATACCCCTTCAGCCACGAAGCGATGTCTTCCAAGCCATGCTCTTTACTTACCATGCTACGAGTCAGCCAATTTTTTCAACAGCTCGTGATCTTCTTTTAAAATCTCTTCAACGATCTCCATCGTCTTCGGATCAACCCCTTCTCGTAACGAACTCTTTTGTGATCCCGAAAGCTTGCGAACAGCAGCGCAAATAACGTGACCGATGTTGATAATCTTTCGCTTCATCATAGGGTAACTCATTGTAATGAACAGGATCCGAACGGTCAAAATCCCCAATCCAAAGTTGAACAAACCAAGGTCCCCCTTTCAAGGTCGAACCTTGAAAAGCGGACCTCGCCATCTTTGTCTAAGGTAGTTTTG
>CAYFME010000003.1:51153-79553 GCA_964344145.1 uncultured Gammaproteobacteria bacterium | reverse complement strand
ATCGCCCGCTGGGGCGGTTTTTGCTAAGATGCGAATATGAAAGAAACGAACAAACATTTCCTGCTTTTGCTCTCTGGCATGGTTGGAGCAGGGAAATCGACGGTCGGGGAGCTTTTGAAGCGGCGGCTGGCCCGTACAGCCGTTTTTGATATGGATGACATAAAATGGCAGATTTCTGATTTCGTTCGAGGTGATGAAGATAATGCGATTGTTCGCGACGGTGTGCGTGAGCTCGCGCACAATTATTGCAAGCACGGTATTAATGTGATCATTCCGCAAACAATGCGGCCAGAAGAGCCAGCGCAGTTTCGTTCTATTGCCGAGGAGTTTGGCTACGAATATCTGCATGTCGAACTATTTGCCGACGATGATGTAGTCCTAGATCGGCTTATGGAACGTCAAAAAACAAGCGAGCATCCGAGTACATTGAAACGCATCAAGCGTAATATCCGTTGGTACCATGAAAATCCTGTACAGGATGATGGGTTGGAGCGGATCAATACAACCGAGCTGGATCCTGAAGCGCTCGCCAGCCTAATACAGGAGAAGCTTTCGTGTTTATGAATCACGGGAAGACCATTAAGGATCTTACCGTCATCGCTCGCAATGTCGTCGACAGTTACGGTCGGGTGTTTGATGTTGATGTGACGCCGGAGTGGTTAGTGATGAAGTTGCAAGAAGAACTCGGAGAGTTGGTTTCTGATTTTTTAGTCTTGCACGGTCAGAATCGTAAGTCACTTCCCGATGACGAAGCTCGAAAAGCATTCGCAGACGAACTTGCGGATGTTCTTTGTTTCACGCTACTCTTAGCACAGGATTACGACGTAGATATCGCACAAGCGGTGCGTGATAAGTGGATGCCATATCTTAAACAAGATGAAGAATAAAACGTACACGTTTCAAGCACTCATCTGGCTCTGGCCGAGTGAAAAAGCCTCGTGGCATTTTGTGACGTTGCCAAAAGAAACTGGTGCGCAAGTTCGCGCAGACTATGCGAAGCCAAAACGTGGGTGGGGATCGATTCCAGTTGTGGTGACGATTGGCAAGACGACATGGAAGACATCGATTTTTCCAGACAAAAAACGAGACACGTATATTCTTCCGATTAAAGCAGAGGTCCGAAAGAAGGAAGATATTGGTCAAGATGACAAAGTAGATCTTTCTATTCGTTTTCAAACAGGTGTATGAGTAAATACGTTGTATCCCTTATTATCGTTCTCATTCTGATCGTGGGATGGGTTGTGTTGCGTTCTGACGATATTCAAGACGATCTTGGTTTAGGCAATGATCATGTTTGTTTGGCAGACTCGATTCTGCAAGACGAGTTTGATCATTACTCCCAGACCGTGATCGAAGCTCGGGAGATCAGTGGTACGGACTTAGCGCCGGTGAATATTCTCGACGACTGGAGCGTGAACGGCGAGGAGGTATTGTGGTGGGATTCAACGGGAACGATTTACGTTGATGAAGAACTGTTTGGTGATTTGGAGAAGCACCATGCGACAGGTCTCGGTGAACCAGAAGACGAGGTCGTGATCGGTTCGGCGACGCAAGCGTTGCTTGCGTCTGTTGAGCCACGCGAGATCGTCGAGGCGCTTCTGCGCACACAGGTCATCGAGCTGTATGCGCATTTGTACGGCAGTGCGTGTTTGGTTGCGGAAGAAACCGTCGGTGATGTGTACACCGTGACGTATGAAGGAAATCATTCGTACTGCACGAACGAATGCGTTGACGATGACTTTGCGTTTTCGGTGAGCGTCGATACATCAACAGGAGAGATTCGGTTGATGCCGGATTGACGATATACTAATGACATATGAAAAATCTTTACATTGTAAACACGGCCGTCTTTACGTCCGTGGCCGCGCTTCACGCGCTTCGTCTGGCGTACAAAGCGCCAGCAACCGTCGGCTCATTTGAAGTCGAACTTTGGCTCTCCGCCATTGCTGTTGCGGGTGCCGCATTGCTCGCCTGGCTTAACTGGCGACAAGTGAAAAAGCACACCAGGGCAGACTGGCTTTGGTTGTTACTCTCGCTCATCGTCGTTGATGCCTTTATTGTTGTGTACTCCTGGATCGCCGAGATCACGGCATGGGGGATCAGTGGTGACACATGGCTTTGGTTCGTGGTCATCGACCTTATTTTGGTCGCAATTGTCCACGGTGCGGTACGCAAAAGCGGCGGCAAGCGCAAGCGATAAACAGGAAAAGAACGGCCGCGTTTCCATCTCGAACGCAGTGAGAGATCTATATTATGCGAATAGATTTCTCGCCTGCGGCTCGAAATGGTTTCCGCGGTCGTTTGCGTTTCCACAACCTCCTCGCGAATCCACGTTTCTTCCTTTATAATATGTACAGATAGCAACATGCATGTGATCGGTAGAGACAAACCTGAATAGACCTTCGCCCTTTTGTCGTCACATGGCCTGCAATCAGCTCTGCACTCGTCAAAAGATGTCCTATCTTTTTCCTCATGCATCACTGATTTCGGCTCATGTGCCAAACAAAATGACTAAAAGATCTTTTCAGGTGTGTCTCTAGAAACATCGCGTTTGAGTAAGGCGCTGCTTATCGTATTCGGCATCGTGATGATGGCCGGTCTTTTCGCGTTTGTGCCGGAGGTTGTGCTCGCGCAAACGAGCGAGCTCTCAGACGTCGGTGATGCATCCGGACTTACGACGACTGATCTTCCGACAATGATCGGACGACTAATCAGCGCATTCCTTGGAGTGCTCGGTATTGTCTTGCTGGTCATCATCATCTACGCTGGTTTCCTTTGGATGACGGCTGGTGGAAATGCGGAACAAGTTGACAAAGCAAAGAAGTGGATGATCAACGCCGTTGTTGGACTGATCATTGTCTTGGCCTCCTACGCGATCACGGCATTTATCATCAACGCGCTGGGTGGGACGCTCACGGGCGGCGACGGCTCAAGTAGTAGTGACGACAGTTCGTCGTCCATTGAACGTCGTTCCGGATCATTGGGTCAGGGCGGTATCAACTATCACTATCCTGGACGTAACGACACCGACATCGCACGTAACACAAAGATTTTCATCACGTTTAAGAGCGCGATGGACATTGAAGGATTTATTGACGGTTACGATACCAATGGCACGCCGGAAGATACGAGTGACGACACCACCGCAACCGGACTCAACACCGACAACATCTTGATCTACAAGTCAGAAGAGGGCGAAGAAGCGGCGCTTACGAGTGAAGAAGTGTCCGTGACCTTCACCGAAGACTTGAAGACGTTCAGCTTCTCGCCAGAAGAGTATCTTGGTTCATCAACAGAGAATACGTCCTACACGGTGTTTATCGATAATGTCACGGACACAGACGGCGATGAGATGATTAACAGCGGGGGATACGAATGGTCCTTTGAGGTCAGTACAGAGGTCGATCTCGATCCGCCATACGTGCTGAGTGTGTCACCAAAGGCGAGTGGCGAGTACGATCGCAACATCGTTGTGCAGATCACGTTTAGCGAAGCCGTTGATCCAACAAGTGCCACGGGAACGCGCGAAAGCGATAGCGGGTTTAGCAACATTCAAACGCATATTGGTGATTCAGTTCCGCTGACAGGTGTGTATTCCATCTCCAACAGCTACAAGACCGTGACGTTTACCACAGACGAAGCGTGTGGCACGAACTCATGTGGCGAGACAATTTATTGTTTGCCAGGCAATGAGAGCATCACGGTTGATGTGATCGCCGCAACGGTTGACGAAGAGAACCCACCGCAGTCAACAGGCGTGCCATACGACGGTATTGTCGACACCGCTGCCAACGCCATGGACGGTGATGGCGATGGTGATGCTGGTGATGATTATTCGTGGTCATTCACAACCACTGACGACATCAACTTGGACGCACCTGAGGTCGACACGATTTCGCCGGACATTTTGGAGGAGGACGTTGAGTTGGATCAGGAGGTGAGCATTCTCTTTGACTCCATCATGATGAGCAACTCGCTTGATAGCGACACAATTACCATGACGCCACACCCAACACATGAGATGTGGTACATCGTTGACAACTCACCGGTCAACACAAGCAGAGAGCGAGTGAGCAGTTCCGGCGAGGATGTCATTGGTACGGAGGTCTTTATCAGCCACGGCGTATTCTTGGAGACCACGGAGGATGAGCTGACGGGGGAGAGCTGTGCAAGCGAGGTGGACTGTGAGTCAGGCGAGGAATGCAACTCCGATGGGCAGTGTGTCGAACCTGGTCAGACCTATTTGTACAATCCAGAGGTAACCAGTGGCGTACGCAACCAGTATCAGAACTGCTTTGTTCCAGGTGAGGGTCCAGATGCGGGCGGTGGTTCATGTGGTACCAGCGAATCGCAACCATATTGTTGCAACGGAACCGCGAAAGCCAGCGATTGTGGGTTCTTTAGTAGTTAGCCATGCTTATTCGACTACGCAACCTATTTGCCATCTTCGCCATCCTGTTCACGCTCACGGGAGGGCTTTTGGCATTCCCACAAGTTGTTGATGCGCAGACGGATGAGTTGGAGGAGGTAGCCGAGGATTCAGGATTGGGCGATGAAAGCCTGAGCGTTGTTATTGCAAAGATTATCCGTACGATCCTTGGATTTCTTGGCATCATTGCCGTCATTATCGTGCTTTGGGGTGGATTTGTTTGGATGACAGCCGGTGGGGACGCAGATAAAGTCGCCAAAGCAAAAAAGATATTGATCAACGGTGTGATTGGCTTGGCCATCGTGCTGATGTCCTATGCCATTGCAACGTTTGTATTAAATGCCATTTTGGGTGCATCGAGCGGTTCCGACTCCAGCTCTTCAAGTAGTGACGATGATAATAGTTTGGGTGGAGGCTCAAGTGTCAGCTCATTCTCTGTGAAGGACTTTTCTCCTGAGGGCGAGGTATCCATCCGTAACATCAAAGTGCAAATTACGTTCTCGCGGAACGTGGATGAGGATACGGTCTCTGGCAATGTGACAATCACGAATACGTCGACAGGTGAGGAGGTTGACGGAACGTTGAGCGTGAGTGGAAGCAAGATTTCGTTTGTCCCATCTGCGGCATGTCCAGAGCCAAACGATGATCGATACTGTTTTGACGAGAACACTGAGTTTACCGTCGAGGTCACAGAAGATATTGAAAGCACGTCCGGCCGATCGCTTGTGTGTAGCTCGGACTCATGTACTACGAGTTTCACGAGTGGTGAAATCGTCGACGTTGATGATCCTGAAGCTGAGCTGACGTATCCAGACAATAACGAACGCATTTCCGTTGATGCGTCGACACTCGTACAAGTAGTTGCAACGGACGATAGCGAAGTGGCGACGGCCGATTTCTTCGATGACAATGGTGATCAGTTTGATAGCGTCGGTGCCGAAGGCGAGGATCTTTCGGACGTCACGATTGAAACCACCTACTACACGACAGATCTTGAGTCTGGCACAAAGTACACCATCGAAGTGACGGTTGAAGATATCGCCGGAAACACCGACACAGATTCCATTAACATCCTCGCAACGGCTGCGCACTGCTTCAACGAAGAGAAGGATGAAGATGAGGAAGGTGAGGACTGTGGCGGAGAAGATTGTGGTGCGTGTGACGGATCGAGTTGTGAAGAAGATAGTGATTGTTCAAGCGGAACGTGCTTGGAAGGCGTGTGTGTTTCCTATCCTGAGATCGAGAGCATCTCGCCTGAAGATGGTGCCGAGGGAACGTATGTGACGATTTCTGGTGAGGGATTCGGTGGTGCGGAAGGAACGATCTACTTTGACGACGGCAGCGGCGGAACCGTGGAAGCGGAGATTCCGAACTGTGGCGACGGCTGGGACGATGAGGAGATCATCGTTGAGGTTCCTGAGGGTGCGGGCGACGGTCCGATTACATTGATCACCAGTAACGACTACGAGGAAACAACCGATGACGACAACGGTGCGATCATCGACGATTTTGACGTTAATGAGACTGAGCGTCCAAACTTGTGTGATCTTTCAGAAGACACAGGCTTAATTACTAGCGCTTTGACACTTGAAGGTACCAATTTTGGCGACGAGCAGAGCGATTCGACCATCATCTTCACCGACGAAGAGGACAACGAGTCGGAAGCGGGAAGCTATACGAGCTGGTCGTCAACCGAAGCAGCGATTACGGTTCCGTCTGTGACCGTGAACGAATACTACGACGTTTCCATTGTTGTCGACGGCAATGAGTCGAACACTGTCAGCTTTGGTGTGATTGACGACACTGATGAAGTGCCAACCATTTCGTCCATTGATCCCGAAGAAGGTGGTATTGGTCAGTACGTGACGATCACGGGAACGAATTTTGGTGGATCGGTCGGAAACGTTTGGTTTGAACACTCGTCTCTTGGAACGGCGCAAGGAAGTGTCGATTTCCCAGACGCTTGTTCTGAGGATTACTGGGGCGGTGAACAGATCATTATTATCGTGCCAGATACGTTTACCAACACGGATGATGTCGAAGCTGGCGACTACTCTTTGTATGTCGAGACACAGTCCGGTGATGAATCGGAAAGTGTTGATTTTACGATTACAGAGGACGATCCAACGCCGGGTGTGTGTTCTATCGACCCTTCACGAGGTGAGGCTGGTGACACAGTCGTGATTTATGGTGACAACTTTGGATCAGATGACGGAACCGTCGAGTTTTACGATGGTGCGAGTGCGACATTGGCAACGGATGGTTGGTCTAGCGATGAGATCACGGTGACCGTTCCAACCGATGCTGTTACCGGTCCGATGAGTGTGTTTAACAGCGATGGCGAGGAAAGTAACGCGACCAACTTTGCGATTTCTTCTGAGGATGAGGAAGAGGAGGAAGATATCTCCGACGCAGCCTACAGCTGGTACTTTGGAACCGGGGACATTCCTGAAACGCCAGATCTTGTTGTGGAATGTTCTGATGACACGATTTCTGGTGTACCAAACGAAGACTTTACCGATGAGGTGTGTGTGAATGCCACGATTCGCGGTACGTTTACCACGTTGATGGATACCGATTTCCTCACGACCGATTACATTCAGGTGTATACCTGTGCGGATGAGGACTGTGACAGTACATCAACATTTACAACCAACGAGCCATCAACGTCATCTAGTACATCAGCAACATCCTTTACGATGACGCACAGTGGTTTTGAGGCTGACACGCGCTACTTGGTTTATATCGATAGGGACGTGGAGTCCGAGGACGGTGCTCAAATGGATAGTGCCGTTCAGTGGGAGTTCGTCACAGGATCCTCAACAGACGATTGTGATGTTGAAGAGGTGATGATTAGTCCAAGTTCCGCAACGATTGAAGAGGAAGACGGAACAACCGAATATGAGGCGCTGCCGGTCGTCGACTGTCAGGTGCTTGATGCCACGAGCTACACGTGGACATGGAGTTTGGGGTCAAGCTCCTATGCAACGTTGACGGAGGGTTCTTGCGAAGATACATCATTAGGTGATTCCTGTGCGGTCGCCCAAGCGCTAGCGGAAGGTGAGGACACGGTGTCGGCACAAGAGGATAGTAGTGGCATCGACGATGATGCAGATTTGATTATCGATTACAGCGATCCATACGTCACCGACTACTGGCCAAGCTGTACAACGGCCTGTGTGAACGGTGCTATCGGCGCGTCGTTTAATATCAAGATGGACGACAGCCTTGAAGATCCAGGCATGGTCACGCTCTATGAATGTTCCAATGAGTTGTGTATTGGACTCACGGAGGTTGATAGTACAACGGCATGTACCGACAGCGACAAGTGTGACGAAATCGCGTTAACGATCACCGAGTCGGGATGGGACGCGCAGCTGACTCCCGATACGTTCTTCCGCGTGGTCATCTCAGGTGACGCGAGCTCGCAAAGCGGCGTAGAACTTACAAAGACCAACTACGGTGATGATTACTCTTGGATTTTCTCAACGCGCGAGGATGAGTCGCTGTGTACCGTCGATCGTCTTGAGCTGACGCCAGATGGTCACACGGCTGAGGCCATTGGCGAAACCGTCGAGTACTTCGTGCAGCCGTACGGCGAGCAGGATGAGTGTTCGGTCTCTGGTCAGAAGCTCTCGGCGTACAGCTACGACTACGACTGGACTGATCCAATCATCGACGACACGGATGTCGCCGAGTGGACCCAGATCAACACGAGTCTCTTTGACGTAAACAAAGAAGGTATCCACGCCGGATGTACGGAGTCGTGTTTGGCAACGGGATCAGAAAGCTACACCGCGGTGTGTGGAGATGACGGCGACGATGACGGAAGTAATCTTGATGACGGCGAGGACTGCGATGACGGAAACGTCGCAGACGGCGACGGCTGTTCCTCCGAGTGTCTTGCCGAGGGAACAGATAGTTGCTCGTATGCGTGTGCCGCAGGTGGAGATTCCTGTAGCGACGACGACGATTGTGCCGAGACGTGTGATGGCACGGAAGAATCCGAGGATGGTACGGGAACGTGTTCAATTAGTGGGGACACGTGTAGTGAGGCTGCCGACTGTACCTACGCTGACACCTGTGAGGCAACCAGTTCGGGTTGTTGTGGAGACGGTACACGTGATTACGATTCCTCCACAGGTGCCGGAGAAGAGTGTGATGACGGCAACATTACCGATGGTGATGGGTGTTCGTCTTCGTGTTTGAATGAAGGCTCCAGTGCTGCTGGCGCAACCTGCGGTAACGGCAGTATTGGACACACCGATGGAACGGGAGGGGAAGATTGCGACGACGGAAATCGTTCTTCTGGCGATGGTTGTTCCTCGGTTTGTTTGAATGAAGGCTCCACGGCTGTTACTTCGATCGAGGCTGAGTGTGGCGATGGAGTCGTGACGGATCCGTACGAGACCTGTGATGATGGCGGTACCACCGATGGCAATGGCTGTTCTTCCAGCTGTTTGCGTGAAGGATCGGCCGGATCTTACGGTACTTGTGGGGATGGAATTACTGATCAAGGATCTGACGGTGAGGGTGAAGACTGTGATGGGGAAGAGGGCTGCGGAGATGATTGTCTTTGGGAAGGCTCGTCTGTTTCCTACTCATCCCCCTCTGTTTGTGGTGATGGAGAAGCAGGATCGGGAGAGTACGATTTGTGTGAAGATTCAACCTATACGTCAGGAGGCGATGGTAATATCGACCCATTGCAAATGGTTGAGATTTTAGATTCGGCTGCTGAGCAGGTTGATGTAGATAGCCGCGTGGCGCAGACGACCATTGAGGTTACGTACGACGATGTCTCAACGAGTACTTCGTTGTACCTTTCGTGTGTCGCCGAAACCGACGACGACTGCGATTCTGGCTACGGTCCAGCGACAAACTCCTGCTGCATGGCGCGCCCTGAGGTTGATCTGTATCCAAACAGTGGCAACGCCTGTCGTAACGCAGCGATTTACGGACTCTTTAGCGAGAAGATGGATACCGCGAGTTTCTTCTATACAGACGAAGACACGGACGAAGAGGTCAGTAACATGTATTTGGTTCTTGATACGAGTTCCGTTTCGTGTCCTGACTCACACGACACGATCGCCCATGCAGAGACAGCTACGGTTGGAACGAGTGCGCTGGCGCGTATGTTCTACCGAATGAGTGCGTTGTTTGGAACGGGCGTTGTGCAGGCGCAGACGAGTGGTGACTGTATTGTCGAGATCACGAGTGTCAGTCAAAGCGCAACAGATAGCGGTGAGTATCAGGTGGTCTTCCATTACGACACCCTCCTTGAGGCGACCGCAGACTACACGATTCACATTCTTGGTGATGACGTTTCCGACTCCGATGTTGAGCGCGGTGGTGCATTGTCGTTCTACGGTGTTGAGATGGACGGCGACTCTTCACAGGACTTTACGACGTACGAGGAGCTCTGTGAGCTGGATCTGGTTGAGGTAGACGACGTAGACGAAGACAGTCCGGGTGTCTACACAAAGGTGGAAGAAGATCACGACTACCTGGCCACCGCCTACTCCTATACCACAGGTACGAAGCAACAAATCGAGCCAATCACCTCCGTTTACGATTGGTCCTGGACAACGTGGAAGACCGACGATAGCTCCGAGGAGATTCTCGCACAGCAAAGCGAAGGGACGGGTACGGATGGAACGGCAGACGCCAACTATGAGGCCGCTGGAGAAAATGGTGAAGTCAGCATCACGGCGACAGCCACGATCTCCACAGATGTGCAGGGCGAAACCTCAGGCGAGTCTCACAGCGGTACGACCGACGCGATTGCGATCGTGTGTGAGAATCCATGGCCGGAGCTCGACGACTTCCCATTCATTGATGATGCCACCGGAACGGCGGCCGGTGCGGAACTTGGTATTGGATGGATGAATTTCTCAACCTACTACTGTCGTGATGATGGAGCCGAGACCGAGGATGATGATTATCCAGACGTGGATGTTGTTCTGACGGAGGACATTGAGACAGAAGATGTGATTAAGGAATACTTCTTCCGCCTCACCGAGGATGGCGAAGCAACGGGTGACGCGATCGGTATTCGTATTGCGCGCAACTCGGATTACTTGAGTCCTGCGGCGTGGTACACCGCGCAAGGATTTGGCGGAGCGCCAACTCAGCTGGAAGACTCCGCTTATCCGGCGATCGAAGATGGTCGTACGACCTATATCGCATTCCCGAACCGTGCTTCCGCAGCGATGTATCCGAACATGTTCGTGATCTCCTACAACTCCGGCGCATCGCAAGAGACGATCAACATTTACAATCAACTTGTTGCAAACCTTTCATTTAACACCAACTTTGAAGATACCGCGCTGTGTATCGACAGCGGAGGTTCTTACACCGATGACGTCTGTGAATCAGATCACGATTGTGATTGGGCACTCGGCGAACGTTGTAATGATCAGGCGGCGAAGGTGCGACGCGACATGCATCGTTTGACCGATATCACCGATTTGGCAGCGATGATTGAGGATTATGGTGAGACAAACGGTTACTGTGAAGATACAACGAGTCAGACATGTTCTTCGGACAGTCAGTGTCCAGAGGATGAAGAGTGTTTGCCAGGTACACCACAGCTAAGCTCCGGAACCTTTGTGTCATCTCTCACTTCATCCGCGTGGAGCTCATGGAATCAGGAATTTGCCACCGAGCTTGCTGCAACACCTCCTTCCGATCCGCTCAACGCGTACGTTAACTGCGGAGAAGATGGAACACACACGAATTACGAGGCAGATACCTGTGTGAATCACACGACGGGAGAGTACCTATGTCCAAACCGCGAGACGAATGTTTATCATTACCGTGCGTATGGCAAGGGTGGATACTACATTGGTGCTGAGCTCGAGTATTTCGGTACTGCCTGGACAGCGGATATTGACGACGATACATCCGACGATTATAACATTAAGATTTTTTCCAAGTCTGGAGGTGGCGACGGTTTCACAAGTCCATCCTATTTCTGTGACAACACGAAGTGGGGCGACGAGACGACATGTGGCGACGGTGTGATTGGTGGAAGTGAGGTTTGTGAGGTTGGTCAAGCGATCGACGCTGAATTGTGTGATTCAGACACAGATGTCGATTCCGACGGTGACGGGGATAAGACAAATGATGAAGACGGATCCATCGCGCAGGTCTGTGCCGATGACTGTTTGAGCACAGAGGATGATGATAGCGCTACGTGTGAAGCGTTTGAGTGTGGAAACGGTGTCATTGATTCAGGCGAGACCTGTGATGATGGTTCCTACAACGGTTCCTACGGTTTCTGCGATGATGACTGTACGTATGACTCCACGTTTAGCTGTGGTGACGGATCGCTTGCCGGCGGTGAGCTGTGTGATTGTGGATCCACATCTGTTTCTGGATTGACCTACGGTGGATCGAGTTGCACACAGCTCAACGGAACGTACGACGCAAATCCAAACAGCAGTTGTGCCTGGGACTGTGCCGGACCAGCGTCGTACTGCGGTGACGGCACTGTGGACGAAGGAAACGGCGAGACGTGTGATAGCAACACCGATTCCTACGACGGTGAGCTGTGTGTTGGAGGGTCTGAAGAGGGTTCCGAATGTGACGATGACGATGACTGCGACGGTAGCGGAACCTGTGGCGATGATGGATCCAATGATTGGGCCGCCGAGTGTGAGACCACAAATGTCTGTCTCGCCGGTGACACGAGTTTGATCGGTTATCCATGTACCTCCAACGCCTACTGCGACAGCTCAACGAGCGCTGGTGACGGAGAATGTTCGACCTCAACGTTCCCAACCACGCGAACGATCACCTGCGCCGACGACGGCGAAAATGGCGAAACCTGTGGCTGGAACAGTCCATGGTCAACAACGTCATTCTGGAAAGGCGTGTCATGTAAGGCCTCAAGCGATTGTGGTGACGGTGTTGTCGATGATGGCGAGGAATGCGACGACGGAAACGACGACTCGACCGATAGCTGTACGACGGAGTGTCAGGAAAACGTCTGTGGAGACGGCTATATTCTCGATGGCGAAGAGCAATGTGACGAAGGCGCTGACAATGGTGAGGTCTGCGAGGCTTCGTATGGTTCAACGTGCTCGTACTGTAACGAGAGTTGTGTGAAGGTGACGTACTCAGGCGCCTTCTGTGGAAACAATGAGATCGAAGATGATGAGATTTGTGATGGAGATGACTTGCCGTATTGGTATGTTGAGTATGATCTAGGTGATGGATCGCTCAAGCAAGAGAATTGGAGCGTGAGCGGAACCTGTGATCGTGATGACGAAGGTGGGGTTACGACGAATGATGATGCGACGGCGTATTATATCTGCGAAAATGCTGGATCGTGTAATAGTGGAGGAAATAACGGCTTTGTGTGTTTGGATGATGACGATTGCGAACATGATGATGGCGATGGAGAGTGTGTCTTCCCATCTTGTGCCGATGATTGTGAGTCGCAGTGTCCGTTCACCTACGAGAATGATCAGCTCTTGATGAAGACGAATGAGCTTGGCGCAAAACGTGATACAGAGGTTGAGCTGTTGTCCTACGATGCCGATACGTCAGGAAGCGTTTTGCCGACAGGAAACTCAGCGACGGTCTACTTCCCGGCCTGTACCGTGGCAACAAAGCTCACGGCGGACGTCGAGTATAATTTTGACGAGACAACCGCGGATGTCATTTTCGTGACAGATCTTTCTGGATCAATGGAATACTACTTTGATGGTACCTGTTCTGATGACGAATCGACGTGCTACAAAAACAGCAATTGCGACAGCAACGTTTGTAACGGAACGACCACGCGCATGGATGTGACCGTTGAAGCGATGCAACAGGGTCTGGAAGACATGTACGACGCGCTTGGATCGAAGGTCCGTGTTGGATTGATTGGTTTTGGAAGTCCGCAGGCATCGGATGACGGTGACGCGACGGACGTGACAGAGTCTGATTACGCGTACGTTTCCATGAATGGTTCAAACTACTTCTTTACGGAAGACTACAGTACGGACGCCAAGTCTGAGGTTGGTTCGTACTATGGTGAAAGCGGAACCTACACTTATTACGGACTCAATGCGGCAATAAACATGCTGGATTGGGCAGACTCAACCTATGGGTCGGACGACTATCGTCGCATCGTCGTGCTGATGACTGATGGTAATTGGTACAATTCCGGTATTGATGAATCCCTCGAGATCGATCCAGCGCTGGCGGCGTGTCGCATTAAGTACGAATATGACGCTGAGCTCTATACCGTCGGCCTGAAATCGGCCAGCGAATCGACGATTAGTCCAGAGGAGTCATTCTGTGACGATTATAAGAATGACGACGGTTCTTGGATGGATGAAGATGATTGGAAAGATTCCTTCTGTGGAAACGGTGAAGTTGATGATGAATGGGGTGAGGAATGCGACGATGGCAACGACACAGACGATGATGAGTGCTCAAACGAGTGTATTTCCGCAACATGTGGAGATGGAACGGTTCAGTCAAGTAATGGTGAGGAATGCGACGATGGTGGGGAGACCGCAGATTGTAACGGTCCAGATGCAGGTGATGTTGCCTGCCAATACTCAACATGTGGTGATGATTATACGAACTCGGCTGATGGCGAGAGCTGCGATGATTCTAGCGAGCTTCTTACCGGAGAGTCATGTAGTAGCTGTCAGATTAGTACAGAGTGCTGTGATGTTATTAATGGCTCAACCTCGGGTGCAAGTTGTGTGATCAGTTCCTCGGCAGTGGATTGTGCGGCGAGTTGTACGTCAACCTGCACAGCTACAAGTGGAAGTGGAGGTACGAGCTCAGGATCGTGCAATAACGACCTTAACTGTGATGTTGGAGAAGATGCCACATCCTGTCCAAGTGATTGCGGAGGGACGACCATGACCCCGTATAGTCCATGGATTTCACCCGTTCGCATTGCCCAGCTAAAGGACTGGAAACTGTCCGCTGTGACAGACAGTATCAGCGATCATCTAACAGAGCTGGTATCTATTCCATTCGCTCGTGCAGCGACATGTGAGGATGATTACGATCCGGAGGATATGGATTTGCTTGATCAGCTTGCGTGTTGGTCTAGTGGTAACCCAAGTGAGGAGACGCTTGTTGACTACGCTCACAGTGGAGATTCTGAAGAGGAGATTGCAACGGCGTATGAGCAGATTATCGACTCGATTATCTCGATCAGCATCAGCTACATTGTCGACGGTGAGGCTGTGACAAGTACGGTTGAAGAAGGCGAGGGTGTTGAGTTGCCATGGCCGGAAGGATTTGAGTGTGATGGCGAAAATGCTCAAGAGATTCCAATCCGCCTGTCGTTCCAGCAAGCAAATGACGACGAAGATGGAACGGTGACGTTGAGCGACGTCCGACTACGCTACTGTGAACCATAGTATGGAGAATAGCGAGCAACAATTCTACGAGCTCGATGACGCTGGACAGCCTGTTGCACAACAGGCATCTGTTCAGACAACAGGGCAGAAGGCTTCGGGAGGAAAGCCGTGGTTGCGATACATTATCGTTGTTCTTATTCTGATCGTTGTAGGTTTACTGGCTATTTGGGGCGTGAGGGCATTACTGTCGCCGGATATTGATGAGGTGACAGACGAAGAGATGAATGAAGCGTATGAGTTGGTGCAACATGATCTTGAGGAGTGTGAAGAAGATGAAGAGCCTGCGCTGTGTAAGGATCGAGTCTGGATCAATGCGGCGCAGGAGATGAATGAGCCTTCACTCTGTTTAGAAGCTGATGATCTAGATCTGGCGTACAATTGTGTCTTTGACATTGCCTATGATCGCTTGGATCGAGATCAGTGCGAGCTGATTGAAGATGAGGAGCGTCAGATTACTTGTGTTGATACGATTTTGTTCGACATCTACGTGGAGAATCTCTATTACGGAAATTGTAAACTGTTGCGCGATCCTCTATTGGTAGAGCGTTGCGAGAGCCGTCTAGAAGCGATTATCATTGATGCGGGTTTGTGCGAGGAATACGGTGTGAGAGAGGCTCTATGTTTAGAGGAAGAAACAAAAAACGACATTGTCAGGGGAGGTGATCCAAACGGCTGTACAGGTTTGACCACTTATGGGAGTGAGACGGACTGTATGGAGGAGTTTCATGCTACTGACCTAGATGACGATGGATTGTCTCTCTATGAAGAATATTACGCTGGCACAAGCGACGATTCTGCTGACACCGACGGTGACGGATTGAGCGATGGTGAGGAGGTTAACGAATACGGAACCGATCCAACAAATGCAGACTCCGACGGTGATGGTTATGCCGATGGTGAGGAGGTTGAAAATGGTTTCGATCCCTTAGGTGAATAAAAACAGACTATGTTTGACGAACAAACCCCAAATCAAGGAACGCCCGCACAACCTCAAGTCGAGGATATGTTCGACGCTCCGACAAATCTTCCTGTTGCCGGCGGCTCGAAGGCCCCCTCCGGCTCCCCCATGACTGGGGGAGAGACTCCACGTGTCACCCCTCCAGCTATGGAGGGGCAGGGGGAGGCTGCGCAGAGGTCGCAGCCACAAACCGGAGCGCCAACGCCCCCTCCACCTTCGGCTGGAGGCGGCACAGCGGCTGCTCCGCCACCCATGATGCCAAAGAAGAAGTCGGGCATTGGGAAGATTTTGTTGATTGTCGTGATCGCCATCGTTATTATCGGCGTTGCTGCGTGGTTGGCATATGCGCTCATTATTGGTTCTTCAACGACTGAAGAGAATACAACCACAGGCGAAGAGACCGAAGAAGAGACGCAAGAAGAGGAGGAGGTTGAGGAGGAAGAAGAGGAAGAAGTTGCTGAAGAAGAGGAGGAAGAAGAGGAAGCTGAGCCCGTTGATTCCGACGGCGACGGTCTTACCGACGACGAAGAAGTGGAAGCGGGCACGGATCCTGATGAACCAGATACGGACAAAGATGGTCTTGGTGATCGAGAAGAGGTCCAAGTCTACGGTACCGATGCTCTGGAGGCTGACACTGACGGTGACGGCTATCTTGATGGCCAAGAGGTGTCGGGCGGATACAATCCAAACGGGGAAGGTAAGCTGTTTGAGATTCCTGAGCAGAAGTAGCCTATGAAAAAGCGTGGCAAAGACATCAGCCCGGAAGAGAAGGCGAAGCTGGAAAAGGAGCGTAAGACGTTGCTTGCTGGTGTTGAGATTCACGTCATGCCCGAATCCTTTGCTCAGAAGAAAGCGACGGTAAAGGAGCCGCCAAAGCCGGCCCCTAAGCCAAAACCGAAACCAAAGCCCGTTCCTAAGCCTGCACCAAAACCGAAACCCAAGCCAGCTCCAAAAAAGAAGAGCAAGGCTCCGTGGGTGATTCTTGGTGTTGGAGTGATTCTGATCGCTGTTCTAGCCATCGGAGGCTATTTCATGGTGCAGTCATTGCAAACGGAGGATGAGGTCACAGACGACATCGACGGTGACGGTGTTTTGGATGATGACGATAACTGTCCAGAGGACGCCAATGCAAGTCAGGCAGATGTGGACGATGATGGCATCGGCGACGTCTGCGATCCAACCGACGATCGACCCGTGGAAGAAGAAGAGCCAGGTCCGGGCGTCGACACAGACAGTGATGGTCTAACTGACGTTGAAGAGGACCTTTACGGTACCGATGATCGTGATCCGGACACCGACGGAGACTCCTTCCTGGATGGAAACGAGGTCTTCCACCGCTATAGTCCGCTTGGCGAGGCACCGCAGACATTGCTCGACACAGGCGCGGTCGCAGAGTTCATCGCTAGCGATGGAACATTCCAGTTCACGTATCCAACCGACTGGGACGTGAGTGAGGCTTTGGACCAAGCTGACGGCGTGCAAGAGATCACGCTCGATACTGACTCCTCGGCAACGATTACACTCACGCTCGCTACGCTAGAAGAGGGCGAGACCTTTGAGGACTGGTACGACAACAACGGTCTGGAGGATATCCGTTTCAGCCAGCTTCAAGAAACCCTCACCAAAGAAGGATACCTGGAGTACATGAGCAACGATGAGCTCACGACGTTTGTGGTCGTGGACGAAGTCGTGTACACATTCATCTACGATTTGAGGGATGAGCTTACTGTCGACTTCCTGCAAACATTCCAGATGTTGATTAACAGCTTTGTGGTAACAGGGGTGTGATCGAGCTGGACGTCAATCAGGATATCTTGCCTGAGGACCGCAGGTTGCCAGCAGATCTATTTGAGAAGATTGCCATACAGATCAACGATCATATTCAGGAAAAAGGGACCGTAGCTGTGACGTTTTTGGCAGAAGATGAGATGCAGCGCTTCAATCGTATGTACCGCGGCAAAGACGCGGTGACGGATGTGTTGTCGTTCTCGTACATGCATGAGCCGGGAGATCTCCTCGGAGACGTTGCGCTTTCATACGAGCAGGCGGCACGGCAGGCGGCGGGAAGTGTGAAGGATGAGCTTGCGATGCTGACGGTTCATGGCATCTTGCATGTGTTTGGTCATGATCATGAAGATCCAGCAGATGCGAAAATTATGTTCCCGTTGCAAGACAAGATTGTCGATGATGTACTCGCGGTATGATTTCACCAAAAACGTTTCTAAAAAGTTTACGATATGCGTTGCGCGGTTTGCGCAACGTTGCACGACACGAACATAGTTTTCGATTGCAACTTTTTGGGTTGATCGTTATTGTTATTTTCATCATCATTCTTGATTTGGCCGCGTGGGAGCAGATCATGTTGATTCTTTTGTCTGCAGCGGTGTTGATCATGGAAGTGCTCAATAGCATTGTTGAGCGTATTACAGATGGACTGAAGCCAAGACTCAATCCGATGGTCAAAGAGGTAAAAGATATGATGGCCGGGGCAGTTTTGCTCACGGCAATAGCGGCCACGATCATCGGTTTGATGATTTTGATCCCCGCCTTGGCAGAGCTGCTTTGATCAGGTAATCTTGCTATACTATTCCTATGGCAGATGAGCTTATCGCTGGTTTGGACCTTGGATCGTCGCATATTCGCGTCGTCGTGGGCCAGGCTGTCCCCTCAGACGAGGGAAAACCACAATTGCATATCATTGGGGCGGTCAGCGTGCCGTCGGAGGGCATCCACAAAGGCAGTATTTCTAGCATGGAGGATGCCGTTTCTTCGATTTCAAAAGCTTTAGAGCGTGCCGAGCGCATGACAGGTGTCGCCGTGAACAGCGCATGGGTATCCATCGCTGGGCATCATATTTTTGTGCAAGAGAGCCGCGGCGTGGTTGGCGTTGGACGTGGAGATGGGGAGATTCGCGAAGAGGACGTGGAGCGAGCCATTGAGGCAGCGCGAACCGTCGCTACACCGTCGAACTACGAGATTCTGCACGTGATTCCAAAGAGTTTCACCGTTGATGGTCAGCAAGGCATCAAGGATCCTGTTGGCATGAACGGCATTCGTTTGGAAGTTGATGCCGTGATCATTCAGACACTTTCATCGCACATCAAGAATCTCACAAAGAGCGTCTATCGTACTGGTTTGAATATTGATGACCTTGTCTTCACGCCGCTTGCAACCGCCGAGGCTGTGCTGACGAATCGGCAGAAGGAGCTTGGCGTGTGTGTGATTGATATTGGAGCCTCTACAACGACGATTGCTGTATTTGAAGAAGGGGATATCCTGCACACAGCTGTGTTGCCGGTTGGGGGTGACCACATCACCAATGATGTTGCGATTGGACTCAAGACGTCGCTTGAGGTGGCTGAAGACATCAAGATCCGCATTGGAAACGCCATGCCAGACGATGTGAACCGCAAGGACGTATTTACGCTGCAGGACTTTGGCTCAGCAGAAGAAGATCCGGTGAAGGCGCGATTTGTGTCTGAGGTCATTGAGGCGCGTGTGGAAGAGCTGTTTGAGGCCGTAGATGATGAGCTGCGTAAGATTGATCGTTCAGGTATGTTACCTGTCGGTGTTGTTCTTACGGGTGCGACGATGAATCTTCCGGGCGTCGCATACGTGGCAAAACGCGTGTTGCGTCTTCCAGCGACGATTGGGCAGACGGTTGGGGTCTCCAGCGTGATCGATGAGGTAAAGGACCCAAGCTACGCAACGGCCGTTGGATTGGCGATTTGGGGCTACAGCATCACATCATCTCAACGACGCGGATTAAGCTTCCTGAAATGGGATGGATTTGGCCAAGTGGGTGATCAGCTGCGAACGTGGTTGAAGTCGCTGGTGCCTTAGCGAAAATTGAAGAGCGGCGGACGCGATAATGTGTCCGCTGTTTTAGTTACCCACATCTCATTTTCATTGCTCGCAAGATATGGTAAGTTGTGAGTACAAAAATTGTCCTACAGTTCGCTAAATTGAACACAATAAGTGTTCAAGAAGGGAGGCGTAAGAAACATTTTTTGCTCAACACTATGGCACAGGTAAAACCAGAGATCGAAACGTTTGCAAAGATCAAAGTCTTCGGCATTGGCGGAGGCGGAGGTTCGGCGCTCAACCGCATGATTCAGGAGAAGCTAAAAGGTGTGGATTTTGTCGCTGTGAATACCGATGTTCAGGCGCTACATCAGAACATGGCCAAGACAAAGCTTGCTCTTGGCAAGACGGTCACCCGGGGCCTTGGAGCAGGCATGAATCCGGAACTTGGTCGTCGCGCTGCAGAGGAAAGCGCTAACGATATTCGCAACTCTGTTTCCAACACAGACATGGTGTTTCTCACAGCAGGACTTGGCGGAGGAACGGGCTCTGGTGCGATCGCTGAGGTCGCAAAGATCGCTCGCGAATCTGGTGCATTGACTGTCGCCGTTGTGACAAAGCCGTTTTCCTTTGAAGGTGCGCAGCGCAAACGTATTGCCGACGACGCACACACCGATCTTGCTGAGCACGTTGATACAGTTATTACCATTCCAAACGACCGCGTGCTGCAGATCATCGACAAAAAGACCTCGCTTCTTGAATCATTCCAAATCATCGACGATGTTCTGCGCCAAGGTGTGCAAGGTATTTCAGAGATCATCACGTTGCCAGGACTCATCAACGTTGACTTTGCCGACGTCAAAGCAATCATGCAAAGCGCTGGATCTGCTCTGATGGGCATTGGATCCGCATCAGGTGAGAACCGAGCGGTCGAGGCGGCAAAGATGGCCATCGCAAGCCCACTTCTTGAGCTTTCGATCGATGGAGCAAAGGGCATCCTGTTCACGGTCACGGGAAGTGCGGATCTTTCAATGTATGAAGTTGCTGAGGCGGCAAAGGTTATCACCGGATCAGCAGACGACGACGCGAAGGTGATTTTCGGTGCAAACGTAGATGAGAACATGGAAGATGAAGTGCGCATTACCGTTGTGGCAACCGGATTTGATAATCGAGAGCGCCGCAGTAGTGGAGCATTGGCTGGAGATGTTAGCGTTGCGCCACAGGGCTCATGGACGCCAAGCGGTGCAACGACCGCCGCATCGGCGCCGGTAAAAAAGGAATCACCGTTTGAACAGCGACGTGTTCCGACCACTGGAGTTGCATCAGAGGCAATCGGGTCATCCGACCCGATTGTCCGGTCGAATGACCGGACAAAGTCAGAGCGCAAGACGGTGCGCGTTGGCGCACAGGGGACGCCGGAGAAAGAAGCAGAAGAGGACGATCTAGGAATTCCCGCCTTCATCCGTCGTAAGATGATGTGATAGAATGGGCCCATGCATTGCCCGATTTGTTCAAGTAAATCCACCCGCGTGGTTGACTCTCGCCTCGCGCCCGACGGCATGAGTGTGCGCCGTCGTCGCGAGTGTGAGCGCGATCGCTGCGGGTATCGTTTTTCTACAGCCGAGGAGGTAGAACTCCTTGATATTTCGATTGTGAAGCGTGACGGTCGTCGTGAGGCGTATCTTCGCGATAAGTTGGTTCAGGGTCTGAAGAAGGCGCTGGAGAAGCGGCCGTACACCGATGCGCAGTTTCATAGCTTGGTGCAAAAGATCGAGCGCGATATTCAAAAGCGTCGCAGCGGTGAGCTGACAGCACTGGAGCTTGGAGAAACACTCATGAAGCATCTCAAGCGCTTTGATAAGGTCGCCTACATTCGCTTCGCGTCTGTTTACTATTCGTTTGAAGATTTGTCTAAGTTTGAAGAAGAACTTGGCAAGCTTGTGCGCAAGCGCCGACCGAGCAAGAAGAAGTCCTAGCCGTGTTATAATCGGGAGGTATGACAGGGGGCCGCAGAACAAAAATCGTCGCCACCATTGGGCCAGCTTCATCGTCGGTTCGTGTGCTCACACGCATGATCAACGCCGGCATGGGGGTGGCGCGTTTGAATTTTTCCCACGGAACGCATCCACAGCACAAATCTCTGATTCGTCACATTCGAAGCGCATCACACAAGACAGGGAAAGAAGTCGCCATCTTGCAGGACCTGCAAGGACCAAAGATCCGCGTCGGTGAGCTGCCAGAAGGAGGGATTGAGCTCAAGCGTGGCGAGAAGGTCGTGTTTCGAACCGGTGTTGATGGCTATGAGCACGATGAGATCCCTGTGACCTACGATCAGTTTCACAAAGACGTAAAAAAGGATCATCGCATTTATCTAAATGATGGTCGGCTTGAGGCGATTGTGCAGAGTGTACGTGGTCGGCGCGTACACGCGAAGGTGAAGACGGGCGGGACATTGACGTCGCACAAAGGGATCAACATTCCGGACTCAAACGTTTCTACGCCTTCGTTTACCAAGAAGGACCACGAAGACTTATTGTTTGGATTGGAGCAGGGTGTTGATTGGGTGGCGCTTTCGTTCGTCACATCAGAAGAAGTGGTTTTGAAGGTGCGCAAGATTATTCGCGCAAAGTGTCGATCGCTTGGATCCGTGATGCCGAAAATTATTGTGAAGATTGAGCGTAGGGAAGCGGTTGATGGCTTTTTGGAGATCCTTAACGCGGCCGACGGCATCATGCTTGCGCGCGGTGATCTTGGTATTGAGATTCCTCCTGAAGAGGTGCCGATCATCCAAAAAGAGTTTGTGGAGATCTGTCGTCAGGCAGGGAAGCCGGCTGTTGTGGCAACGCACATGCTCGATTCCATGACCGACAGTCCACGTGCCACGCGCGCGGAGATTTCTGACGTTGCCAATGCCGTGATTGACCACGCCGACGGTGTGATGCTTTCAGCCGAAAGTGCGACGGGTGAGTATCCAGATCTCGCGGTGCGCACCATGGCCGACGTGATTGATGAGACCGAAGCATCGCGCTTGGACGATATCAACTTCTATCAGTGGCATAACATTCCTGATGTTTCGACATCGATTGCGCAGAATCTGCACGTGATGGCTGAAAATGGTCAGATTGACATGATTGTATCCTCAGCAACGTTCCCACTCTCATCGTCGTTGAACATTTTCCGACCGAATGTGCCAATTGTCATGGCGTGTCCGAACAAGGCGGTCGCACGGCAGATGATGCTGCGTGCTGGTGTGTATGGCATGGTGCTCAAAGACGATCCGGCGACGTTTATCAATCGCGCACAAAACGTTCTGCGAAAACGTAAGCTCATCTCAAAAACCGACCGCGTGGCGTACATCCTTGCCACACCGTCGGGGGAAATCCAGTTGACGGTACGTTAATCAACAACCTCAACGGTTTGAAGTTGACCTTGGATCCAGCCTTCGAGCGAATCGCCGAAGCCTGTTTTTGAAATCAGCGTTTGTAGCAAGAAGATGACAATAGCGGCGATGATTGTTGTTCCGATGATCAGACCAACGCCTTTGGTAATTCCTGTTCCAAACGAAACCGCCGCTCGTTTCCAAAACGATTTGTGAAGACTCTTATCGAGCTCCTTGCGAATCGCTTTGAGCTCGGACCGAATCGCTTTGAGCTGTTTAAGCTCGTCGGAATCGGCTTTTTTTGTTTTCCCCCTTGGCATGGAAATATTGTATCACGATTTGCGTGCTTTTCTGCGTGCACGTTTGAGTGGTTCTTTTTTTGTTTTGCTCCATTTCTCCGTTGCCGTGGTAAATGCGATGCTGGAAAGATCCGTGAGATGTTTTTTGATAAATGTCTCGGTTGGTTTTGGATAGAGGTTTCCACATTCACGCAATGTCCAACCGACCGCTCGCTGAACGTAGAAGTGATCATCATTGATGCGTGGTCTAATGAGCGGCAGAATTTTGTTTGCTGGAAGCGGATGCGATCGCATCGAGCTGTAGTAGAGCAGGGAAGTGAGCGAGAGACGACGTTTCCAAGGTTCACGATGTCTGTTCCATGCTGTGAATGTTTTATGGAGATCGCGATGGCGGTCAAATAGATCCGCGTAGACGTCACTGAGCATATCTGAGTGTGCCCAGTTGTCGATCTTCGATGCCCAAGTTTTGAGCACGCGCCAGTCCGTGAGATCGTTTTGTGATTTGCGTGACTGAAAGTACAACAGACAAATGGTCATGACTTCATGTGTGTTTGTCTGCTTCCAGAGACGATCAAGCTCCTTGCGCGTTTGCAAATGCAAATGACTTGCATTTGCAAGTGACTTGCAAAAAAGAGATTTGGTCAATGTTCGTAATGTAGGAAGTGAACAACCAAGTGTCGGGAAGGATGATTTGAGATATCCGACATCGTGCGCAGCGCGTTTAGGGTTAGCATGCGGCTTGAGACGCTTGAGGACGGTTTGCTCTAGGGTCATACGTCAAACGAAAGGATCAATGGTAAGTGGTCCGAGATAGGTTCGTCAGGCACTTCAAATGATGTGACGTTAATACCAGGTGTTACAAATACATAGTCAGCGTACTCCTGCCAACCGTATTTGCCATGCTCGAATTCGGGATGAAGCTCGCGCATGAGTGATCCGCGAGTGGTTTGGATATTGTGGTCTTTTATCAAATCTCGAAAGCCGTTTTTTTCGAACGCCACGATGCTATCAATACCTGGGAGCGAGTTGAAGTCTCCACAAATGATGATTTCGCCGTTGAGCGTTTTGCAAAACTCGAGGATACGACGTGTTTGCTCGGTGCGGACGGGATCGTCGAGTTTATGGTCGGGTAGGGCGTTGCCGTGAAGATTGATGACGGTCACCGGCCTGTCGCCTGCGAGTGTCATCGACAGGGCGTTGTAACCGAGGGTGTCCCACGCCTTTCCTCCCACAAATGTATTCCTTCCATTGCATAGATAGAATTCGTGCACTGTATCAACGTTGTGCGTCTTTCGAATGAACGTACTGAGCCCGAAGTGACTGTCTCCAGCGAGCTCTGGTTCGATTTCATAGTCGTCCTGCGTGATTGCCATATGACCGTTAAAGCCATTGAGCTGTCGCTGAAGCTCTTCAAAGAGGTTGATGCGTGGTTGGTACGCTCCGATTGTTAGATTCTCTTTTGGATTGCTGTACATCTCCTGAAAGCAAAAGATATCTGTATCTGCTCTATGTTGCTGGATGAACTGCATGAACGGTTCATAAATTCGCGCACCATAAGTGTTTAAAGAGATCAGCTTCATACGAAAGCATCCTATCACAAAACCCCATCCGAAGAAGGGGTTTTGTGGCGGACCGGACGGGATTCGAACCCGCGACCTCCGCCGTGACAGGGCGGCATTCTAACCAGCTGAACTACCGGTCCGTATTGAACAGCGGCGATATCGTACCAAAAACAAAAAAAAGGCGCAAGGCCCTGACCCCAGAATGCACGATACCCCAGCGACCGTCCTCTCCGAAGAGATTCTGGTCGCCGGGGCGAGCTCGGGGTCCCTGGCAGGTCGCTCTAGTTGAGCTTCCCGTAGTTCCGGCGGGTGATGCCGCAGGAACCGTTGGGGTCCACCCAGCGCTGGCTGGAGGAGACCTTGCAGGCCCGCACGCTCACGACGTTGCCGCTCTTGTCCAGCAGCAGGCCGCTGCTCGGGTCGATGTCGGCGTCCGCGACGCGGTAGGTGTACTGGTCGCCGGTGTCGTAGAACACCGTGACGATGCCCTCCATGTCGCCGTCGCCGTCCTGGTCCTCGACCTTGGCGCCGTCGGCGTTGCCGTCGGTGCCCACGTAGATGGCGTCGGCCACCGTCGGGACAGCCGCCGTCTCCGGCAGGCCGCCCGCGACGTCGATGTTGTCGATGGCGTTGAGCACCGTCAGGAGGGCAGCGCCGCCCAGGAGGGCGAAGAGCACCACCGCGGCGATGAGGGCCGCCCAGAGCTTGCCGTTGCCGCTGCGCGTGGGCGCGGCCGCGGGGGCCGGCTGCGGACGGGCCGCGGGGCCCTGACCGCCACCACCTCCGCCGCCCTGGCCACCGCGCTGGGGCGGGGCCTGGTCGACGTCGGGGCGGTCGATCTGCGGGTCCTCCACCACGGGCGGGAGCACGGCGGGCTGGCCACCGGGGGCCTGGGCGTCACCGCCGTCGTCGGGGTCGATCACGATGGGCTCGACCTCGACCTCGGCTGCCGCCGCGGCCTCACGCTCGCGCTGGGCCGCAGCCTCCTGCTGACGCAGGCGCTCGGCCTCGGCAGCAGCGTCCGCCTGCTCGCGGGCCTCCTCGGCGCGGATGCGCTGGGCCTCGGCTGCCGCCGCGGCGTCGCGCTCGGCGCGGGCTTCGGCCTCGGCTGCCGCCGCGGCCTGGGCCTCGGCGTCGGGGCGCTGGACCTCGGGCTCGACCTCGATGGGCTGCTCCTCACGACCGCCGAAGGGCGGGGGCCGCTGGGCCTCGGGCTCGATCTCGGGCTCGACCTCGACGGGCGCACCGGCGTCACCGGGCTCCACGTCGCCGTCGACCTCCTCGAACTCGTCCTCGTCGTCGTTGGCGGCCTGGGCCGCGCCCGTGTCGTCGAAGGCGCCCTCGGGGATGACATCGCGCTCGCCCTCGGGCTCGACCTCGACGGGCGCACCGGCGTCACCGGGCTCCACGTCGCCGTCGACCTCCTCGAACTCGTCCTCGATCTCCTCGCCGGTGGCGGTGTCGTCGGTGTCGTTCATCTGCGGGGGCTCCTCTCCGTCGGCCGGGGCGGCCGCGATCTCGTCGGGGTTGGGGTTGGGGTCGACCGCGGGCTCCACGGGCGGCTCTTCCGGCTGCTCGCCGGCGTCACCGTCCACGGGCTCGTCGTCCTCCACGAACTCGGCCTCGACCGGGGTCGCAGCCACGGGGGGCGGGGCCTCGTCCTCGTCGGGCAGGAGCGTCGGGTTGGGCTCGTCGGTCTCGATCTCGACACGGAGCTCCTCGTCGCCGACCTTGATGATGGCGTCGGGCGGGATCTCCATGTCGTTGACCGCGGGCTCGTCGTTGACGGTCAGACCGTCGACGTGCCCGTCCAGGATCAGGGTGACCACGGGCGGAACGATCGTGAGCGTCACACCCTCGCCCAGGGCGATGTCGCTGTCCTCGGACGTGGCGATGGTCTCGTCGTTGCGGATGATGCGAACCTGCATCTTGGTACCTCACAGAGTGGGTGGGTAGGGAAGGCGGTTGCCGCTCCCATGGGGGTTGCGGCAGTCGCCTGCCAGGGATGTAGGGTCTGGCGACACGCGCCGTACCCATTGAGAAGGCGTCTCAGTAAGCATATTTCAGCTCAAATCGACTCGGCAAAGTACCATAAAATTCCTAAAAAGTCAAGTGTTCATTTGATAAACACAAAACAGCGCTATTTGCGCTGTTTTGCTTTGTTTCTTTACTTTTTGGTCGCTTCCACGATTTTGCTGAAAACGGCTGGTTTATGCTCGGCGATTTGGGCAAGAACCTTACGATCCAAGCTGATATTCGCTGCTTTCAGAGCATTGATGAGCTTGGAGTAGGTTGTGCCATTGGCGCGGGCTCCCGCATTGATCTTGATATTCCACAATCGGCGGAAGGTACGCTTTTTCACACGGCGGTCGCGGTAGGCGTATACGCCGGCTTTGAGCATGGCGGGGCGGGCCTGTCGAACCTTGCTCTTTCGGCCCCATTTGTAGCCTTTTACCTTCTTGAGCAGGTTGCGGCGACGCTTGGCATGGATTGTTCCTCGTTTAACGCGCGGCATATTATTTCTTGTATGGCATCAGAGCATCGACGGCCTTCTTGTTGATTCCGGATGTGACCTTTACGTCAGATCGCTTGTTTCGGCGCGTCTTTCCGCTCTCGCGGGAATTAAAATGATCCTGACCAGCTTTTCGCTTGATCATCTTTTTGTTCTTCGTGAGTTTAAAGCGCTTTGACGTCGCTTTATGCGTTTTGAGCTTCATAGTGATAGATTTCAGCAGATCTCGGGCGGAAGCTCGCGGATCTGTATGCGGCGCTATTGTAGGATTCTTGGCCAATTCTGTCAAGAATCCTGGGGATTATGACGACCGGCCGATAATCGCGTTGAAACGACCGCCCTGGAACGTAGGCTCTGAGTCCACACGGATCTCAAAGTCCGCTCGCAACAGATCGATAAAGTTGTTGATGATTTCCTTGGCACGATCCTTGTGCTCACGCTCACGACCACGCAACTGCATCTCGATTTTCACCTTGTGACCCTTCTCAAGAAACTTCGCCGCCTGATTTCGTCGGACCTCCAAATCGCTCTTTCCAATGCGGTACTTCAAACGGATTCCTTTCACCTCAACTTCTTTCGACTGCGCGCGCTGCTTCTTTGCTTCTTTAACTTTCTGATATTTGAAGGTTCCGAAGTCCATGATTTTACAAACGGGAGGGTTGGCCTTTGGCGACACCTCGATAAGATCCATTCCAAGTTCACGCGCCTTCTCGATCGCCTTGGTAAGCGGAAGAACGTCGTTAAAGTCTTCATGAATCAAACGAACTTCATCGGCCGGAATACGTTCGTTGACCTTGAAGTTAGGGATTTGGAACTTGGGCTTTCGTTGTCGGTGTCGGTGAATGCGCATTGGATGGAGATTGCTTCGAATGAAGTGAGTAAGTAGTCCGGATTCAGAGACGCTGCTCGTTTGTTCTAATGCAAGGCGCGGCGAGGACCGGAGTAAGTCGTACTTCCGGTACGACGTCGAGGACCACAGCCGCAACGCAGCAGTAGGGCAAACGAACAAGTCTCTGGATTCGGTGGTGGACCTGAGGAGAATTGAACTCCTGTCTGGTCAGAGGTGCTGTAACAACGT
>CAYFME010000003.1:21819-51053 GCA_964344145.1 uncultured Gammaproteobacteria bacterium | reverse complement strand
TGGTGGACCTGAGGAGAATTGAACTCCTGTCTGGTCAGAGGTGCTGTAACAACGTCTTACAAGGATAGTCTTCCTTTATTACGTCCTATCGATCAAAGGAGACGAAAACGATAGGCCGGTTTGACCTGCAAGTTCCGTGAGACTCGGTCGGCGAATCACGTCAGTCTGCTAGATGACACCCAGGATCCCTCTCGCAGACGCGAGGGCTGGATGGGCCGGCCAATGTTAGGCAACAGCCAAGGCGGTCGCAGGCATGCGGAACATGTCGCGGACCTTAGACAATGTGTTTGCGGATATTGTCGTTGCACAAGAGTTGGTAACGCAGCGCTGTGCCGCTGCACCTTGATTGTTTACAGTACGGTTCTGCCATCGATACCTAGCAGGCCCCGTCGTTCGCGAACGACGGGGCAGGCCCGTGTAGCGGGCGCTCCTGTCGTTAGCAGACAGCGGTACATGCTAGTTTGCGAATCTGGTCTTTTTCATCTCCTCGCGAGCTTGTCGATCCAAGTCTCGTTTCTTGATGTCCTCCCGCTTCTCATGCTTGCGTTTTCCGCGAGCGAGCGCAAAGGCAACTTTCACCAAAGCGCCCTTAGTATAGACACGAATTGGCACAATTGTCAATCCTTGCGCATGACTTTTCCCTGTCAGAAGCTTGAGTTCTTTCTTGTGTACGAGCACCTTGCGGTTGCGTGTAGGATCGTACTCATCCGCCTTGCCTGCGGGGGCATAGTGGCCGATGTGCATGTTCTTCAACCATAGCTCATTGTCCTGCACGCGCATGAACGCCCCGCGCAAACTCAAGCTCCCTTGCTTCGCCGCTTTCACCTCCGCACCCGTCAACACCAAGCCGCCCTCGAACTGCTGCACGAGGTCGTAGTCGGATCGAGCGTGTTTATTAGTCGCAAGAGTTGCCATATCGTGTATAATATTAACACATGCCTATAAAAGGAGGACCGGTGAAGATCAATATTTCGTCTTGGACGATTATCAAGGGGTTGCTGATTTTAGCGGCCGCGGCGTTGTTATTTTTCCTGCGCGACATCGTACTCCTCCTACTTGTCTCCCTTCTGCTCGCTGCCGTAATCGACCCATTTGCCGACTGGATGCAAAAGCGCAAGCTCCCGCGTGGCCTCGCCGTTGTCCTTGTGTACATCGTTGTCGCGGCGATTGTGACGGGCGCTTCGCTACTTGTTGTTCCATCGATGGTGGAGGAATCCTCCGAGTTGTTTGCCGAGTACGCACCGTACATTGAGCAGGCGTCTGGATTTGAAGACTTGTCGTTGGCATTGCAGCAGGGGCTCTTTGATAAGGACTTTGCCGAGATCATCGAAACCGCTCGTGAGTCTGGACTGGCTGACGCATGGCCGGACTTTGTCTCATTCCTCTTTAGTGCCTTCGGTGGGCTGTTGACGGGCATTTTGATTCTCATTCTCGCGTTTTACTTTGTCATCGAGGAGGATGCACTCAAGAAGACCCTTGCGTCTATCACGCCAAACAAACATCGTGCGCGATTACGCAAGGTCCTTGCCAAGGCGCGTACGCGCATTGGCTTCTGGTTGCGCGGACAGCTGTTGCTGATGCTCATTATCTTTTTGATCACGTACGCCATTCTCTCGCTGTTGGGCGTGCCGTTTGCGTTGGTCTTGGCCATCATCGCTGGACTCCTGGAGATCATTCCGTTTTTGGGACCAACGATTGCCGCGATTCCAGCCATCGTCATTGCCTTTTCTGTCTCGCCGGTGCAAGCCGCGTTTGTGACAATCTCTTACTTCTTGATTCAGCAGCTTGAGGGTGACTATCTCACGCCAAAGATCATGCAGAAGGTTGCGGGACTCAATCCGATCTCAAGCATCGTCGCATTACTAATCGGGTTTAAGGTCGCCGGCGTGATCGGTGCATTGCTTGCGATCCCCGTCACGATGGTGCTGGGAGTACTGTGGTCGGAGTGGTTAGAAGTGTATGAAAAGTAATATGTCTCGCGTTTCTCATCGAACATGGTTTCCGTTTATCTTGGTTGGATTAACGTTGGCGCTTGGCGCAGGTGTGTGGGCTTGGCAGTCAAACGACGCAACACCATCGCAACCAGACGTGGCCGTGGAGGCGCCAACCTCGGTTGAATATCAGGCAGAAGTGATTGCCATTGTTCAGTCGTACCTCGATGATGCCGATGAACAGGCGGCGTACGAGGCGTTGTTAGATGTTTGGGTGCCAACGGATGCTAAAGAGGTGCACCTTGATCTTGTCATTGCATTTGGTAAGCTCGTTGCCGGAGATGAAAGCGGGGCGGAATTGCTGGAAACAGTGCGTTCTGTCCACGATTGGCTCCCATAATCGAGCATGATTTTACTTCAGCGCATTACATCCTTCTTGTTAGCCGGCCTTGTTGTCGGTGGGTTTGGGGTTTTGATCTATGCGCAGGAACATGCCGCGTTGGGCATTGTATTGCTATTGTTGATTCCCATTTTGTTTGCGCGACTGTTGAAGTGGGATGTTAAGCGTGGTGCGTTTTGGATGTTCTTGGGACTGCCGAGTGCCTTCGTGGCTGCAGCGGTTTTTCTTTTTCTGTTTTTGGAAGGCGATTTGGTGAAATGGATGTTAGGGCTCTTGGTACTCGTGGGCATTTGGCTCTATGCGGAGAATCTGTTTTCGTTTTACCATCTGCCGAGTACGTATCAGGCGTACTCACTTGAGTATCTGTCATTTGTGCTGGCGATCGCAACGGGTTTCTTCTTTTACAGTGGCACGTATGGCATGCAACTCTTTTTGCAACTTCCCGGATGGGTATTGGCACTCGGTGTCTTTTGGCTGACGTTGTTCTTACTGCTGTGTGTGTTTTGGGCCAGCAAGATTGAACAGGGAATGAGTACGCGGTTGTCGGTGGTTGGTGCGATTGTGGTGACGGAGTTGTTCCTGGCCCTTGGCATGCTGCCAACGAGTTTTCTTGCCAACGCCGCTGGCCTCGCTGTAGCGCTCTACTTGTTTATCGGCCTCTCGCGCGCGCATGCGCTTGAGCGGTTGTCAAAGACCGTGCTGCAGCGGTATGTTGTGATTGGGTGCGTCCTCTTTCTTTTAGTCTTTGGGACAGCAAAATGGATTTAGTATGAAGCAAGAGCTGAAAACGATTCTACCCTGGATCATACTGATGATTATCGTCAGTGCTTGTGTTGCGGTTGTCACAACGGTGATGGTAAACGATTCGCTTGAGCGTTACGCACAGCAGCTGCAAGAGACCGATGAGCTGATTCGTATCTCGCAAGAACGTCCGGATCCCGTTCCAGGGACGTATGAGGAGGCGCTGAGTTATGTGAAAGAGCAGGCGGGGGATATTGCGTTTATCACATTCGATAACGTTGCAAGTGATACGTGGGAAGATTATGTAAACACCCTTGGTGCGGTGATCACATCCGACGGTTGGATGTTGGCTGCGCAAAGTAGTGGTGTTATCGCTGGTCAGCATGTTGCCTGGATTGATGGTGTCGATTATCAAATCGACGACGTGGTTGATGGCGACGGTATGCAACTTGTGCATATTGTAGATGCGCCTGATTTGTCCCCGTTTGCTTTTGGGTCATCCGATAGCCTTGAGACGGGAGAGCGCGTGTTTGCCTTCGGTGCTGTTGATGATTTTTACGTAACGACGCTTGTAAACGGTCATCAAGTGCCAACGTCTGATACAACGCCGCCCGATTCCCTTTGGGCGCCAGACTATGAACAAGTGGCATTTTGGGAGCTGCAGCAGAGTTGGCCACATGTGTTGATTGTGAATGCGGCGGGCGAGTTGGTTGCGTTGAGTGATTCTCTTGGCAGCGAGATTGTGTCACCGATGCATTACGCACTGCCTTGGATTCAGGCCTCGATTCGTGGTGAAGACTATGTCGCACCACGTTTGGGCGTGAGCGTTATGTGGTTGGACGCATTGTTTGTGAATACATCTGATCGTACAAGCGGTGCGCTCGTTCAGCAGGTGCATGACCGTGACAGTATCTTCGCCATTGATGACATCATTGTTCGGGTTGGCGGCGAGGTTATTGACGCCAAGACGCCGCTTGCAGAGATTCTGCTTAACTACGAGGCCGGCGATACGGTAACGGTGATGTTTGTTCGTGATGGTGAGTCGCAGGAATCGGACGTAGAGCTGTTGGGAGAAGATTTGGTATACTGAGTTTAACCTTGGAGGTATGCAATACAATCGCTTCACACCTATTTTGTCAGGATGGCCGATGATCTTTTTGCTTTCCGCGATCGGTCTGCTTTTGGGTGTGGTTTTGTCATTCGTACGGCCGCTTGAATACAGTTCCACGGTGCGTATCTTGATCACGCAAGAGCTCGGCACCGTTGATGCCTACACGGCGAGTTTGTCTGTGGAGCGTATTGCTGAAGATCTTGTGGACGTCATTCACACGAGCAGCTTCTTTGAAAAGGTCACGGATAGCTATAGTATCGACGAAGACTACTTTGACGAAGATGAAACAAAGAAGCGCAAAGACTGGGAGCGTGCGGTTGTGGCATCGGTATCGCGTGGTTCTGGGCTGATGACCATTAAGGCGTATCACACAGACCCTCTGGAAGCTGAGGCAATTGCCTCCGCCGTGGCATCGGTACTGATCAACGAAGGATGGACGTACACATCTGGCTCAAACATCACAGTTCAGCTTGTTGATGAAGCGTTGAATTCCCGCTGGCCGGTGCGTCCGAACATTCTCGTGAATGCCTTTTCCGGATTTGTCCTCGGCCTGATCGTTGGCGTGGCCTACATCCTCATTCAAGTCGAGCGCGTTCGTCGACGACATCAACTTATCCACGGGGAAGACTAGGAACGTTCGCGGAATTGTTCACAAAAGCTTGACAGAAAAAAGACCCCTCTTTATTATCCAGACTGTTATGCATTCATTGCTGACCAACAACTGGTATACCTGCATGATTACGAAGCGAAGCCTCGTCTCCGTAGTCTTCTTTATTCTTCTTCTCTCATCCATGCGGGTTTAATATATTGCATACACAATGTAGGCAAGTAGAAACCCGCCCATAGGCGGGAATTTTGTTAACACTATGAAAACAGTTACAGACATATCAATCTTTCAACAGCTTCCTGAATCTGATCGGCGTCAGTGGTATTTGCCCGAGTCGATGACGACGGCTTTTGCTATTGACGACAACGGTGAACCGATCGTTTCCCTTCAAGATGTTGCGGCAAAGTGTGGGGTTGAGATGGTCTTTGCCGCGGTCAATCCTGATAATCCCGAGCTTCACATGCGTGCAGGAGCGGCCGATCGACTGATGAAAGCGGCACAAGAGCTCGAGCAGCGTCAGGTGAACTATCGTCTGAAGATTTCCGACGCCTTTCGTCCGCTTGCTCTGCAGCGTAAGTACTTTGATGAGATTACGGAAGAGATGCGCGAGAAAGAAGGTTTGGAGGGGAAAGCGCTCTGGGAGCGTGTGACGCAGTTCATTGCTGATCCGGACTTGTGTCCACCGCATTCCACGGGTGGCGCTGTCGATCTCACGATCGTGGATGCTGCAAGTGGTGAAGAGATTGATATGGGCACAGGACTTGATTGCGTTGACGATCGATCGAACACCTGGACGGACGATGTCTCGATGGAGGCAAAGGCAAATCGTCAATTGCTTTGGGAGGTGATGACGGGCCAGGGCTTTGTCAATCTTACCTCGGAGTGGTGGCATTACTCGTTTGGTGATCAGTATTGGGCGATCTTTACAAGTCAATCAGCAGCGATCTATGGAAGTCGTGAATCCGTCTGATCGTCCGCCGTCTCAGAACGGAGTGAGCGTTTTGGGGCGGGAGGATGATCCTTCCAATCGTGAGGGGAGCGCGATGAACATCTGGGATGCTGAAGGCTGTGGCAATACCTTCCGTGTGGTGCTCGTCGATGACGTGAGCCACGGACGCGCGTACGCGGCGCAGCTGCGTGAGCGCGGCGCGTGGGGCTTCGACTCGATGTTGCTGCTTACACCCGCGCAGGACGCGTCGGTTGAGATGAGGGTGCTGGAGGGTGATGGATCTGAGTCCGCCATGTGCGGGAACGGATCTCGAGCCGTCGCCGCCATTCTGGATGAACTGGGCCTGCCACGAACGATCCGCGCTGGGGATCAGATCCTCCGTGTCGACCGCATCGATGACGGTGTGTACCGAGTCCGCATGGGTGACGTGACCTTCTTGGGCGAAGTCGCTCTGGAGTCTGGCAGCTTGGCCCAGACGTTCCTCGCCTTCAGCGCAGCGGGTGAGCCGCACCACGTCGTCATCGTCGATGATGCAACAACGGCTCCGGTGGAAGACTGGGGCTCCCTGACCACTCCCGAGGCAAACTGCACCGTTGTCTCGGTCGTCGCGCCTGGCACACTGCGGGCGCTGACCTACGAGCGCGGCGTCAACGACGTCACGCAGTCCTGCGGGACAGGTGCCTGTTCGGCGGCCCAGGCTGTTCGTCGAGCGCAAGACCTTTCACAAGCCACCTTCACTGTCCAGATGCACGACCACGAACTGGTCGTCGCCATGGACGGAGATCTCACCTTCCTTCAGGGGCCGGCGACCTTCAACAGCCGGGAGGAGAAGTCGTAGTGAACACCTTGATCAGTGGAGATCAGAATCCCTTCTGGGACGGACCGCTCAAGCTGCTTGTGCTCGCGCAGGCCGGATACACCGTTCGCCACCTGATCCACTCCGCCGACCTCTTCTCGCGCCCCGATGCGGAGCTCGAGAACGAGGGCGACTGGATCGTCAGCAACGAACACCACCGACCCGCTGGCACGACGAACCGCTGGACCGCGACCCTCGAGGTCGTGCCGTTCCTCGGCGCGATGCACGTCGCGCCCAAGGACTTCCAGGACGCCGGTGTGGATCTGGCGCGGCTGGCCGCGTACCGCGGTGTGACGCTCAAGCAGGCTGTCGCCGACCTCACCGAGGGTGACTGGGTGGGGCTGTCGTGCAAGGATCCGACGATCGTCGGTCACGGTGTGACCATTGATGACCTGTCCGAGCACCTGGGCGCACTTCGCCGACCGCTGTTCCACAACCTGGCTACCTGGCTGGATGGGGAATCGGTCGTCGAGGGGGCTCGCGCGAAGCTCAACCGTCAGATGGACTTCAACGTCTTCGTCACGAGCAGTGCGGGCCGGACGGTCACGCTGCCCGAAGCGGTCATCGAGAAGCTCGGGGTTTTCCTGGAGGCTCACGGCGTCGAGGACATCGAGCTCTCCACGTCGGTGGACGACTTCGCGCCCGGGAAGCCCACGCCGATGATGCACGTCTTCCTGACGGACTACCCCACGGCGCGGCGTCTCTACAACGAGGCGGCGCACGCCACCGGTGGCGAGAAGATGGACCTGCTGGAGGACAACGAGCTGCCGTTCTACGCGGTGGTTCGACTCTCCGACGATCGTGTGGTCCGACGCGAGCTCTCCTACGAGATGGGCGACGACTACGATCGCGTTCTCGCGCGCGTGTCCCAAGGCGGCGAAGTTCTCGCGGTCCTGGGCAAGGCGATCCCGCTGCTGGGCGACCTGCGCACGCGTGGTCCGATGGTCCTGCCTCACGGCGGGTCGGTCTACGCGCCTCAGGCCATTCAGTTCTCCGACGCCGTCGCGCACCTCCTGCCGCACGACGTCGTGATGCACCCGATCTACCGTGTGTACTTCCATGCGCTCGACGCGCTGGAGCACGTCACCGCTCGCTTCACGCTGCCCGAGTACCTCGCCGAGGCCTTCGGTCAGGAGACGATCAGCGGTCACGAGTTCGCGCACCGCTGGCGGGGCGTCGTGGAGGAGGCACAGCGAGAAGTCGAGGCGCTCAGCGCGCCTTCGGCCAAGCTGCTCAAGCAGATCGCGATGCTGGAGAGCCGAGACCTGCTTTCGGAGACGGCTCGAGGTCTGGTAGGCTACTACCTGTCTCAGAAGGCCGAGTACGGTCGGCTGAAGAAGGCGGCGTTCAAGGACGTCTTCGCCAGGGGGATCTCTGCTGAGGAGAAGGAGCGTCGCAAGGCTGAGGCCGCTCGCGCCACCAAGGCGATCGACGCCTGCTACCAGCCGGGCGACATGAAGGCCATCGAGCAGACCATCCTGAACATGCTCGAGGCCGCTCGCACTGCGGCGCTGCGCCGTCACCTGTGCGTCATCGAGTCGCTGACCTACTGGAACAAGCGTCCGTTCACGCACTGGGTCGTCAGTCTGCCGGGCTGGCTCGAGGCCATCCTGGAGCGCGCCGAAGTGCGGCTCGATCCGCTGTGCGAAGCTCCGAGCGAGAAGCGCGCCGCGTCCGCTCGCTAGCCACGTCCTTTCTACCTCCGTGCAGGAGGGTCCCTCGTGATCCTCCTGCGCCGTGCCATGATGTTGACGCGTTTGACGTCATCGCTACGGAAAAGAGCTAATATTAGTTGAAAAACGTCTTTTTCTTGACGTTTTTCCGCGTTTTGTTAAGGTCAGCGTGTTCTATTGAACACAAAGCCTGTTTTGAGGGCTTAGTTGATTCCTCGCCACGCCTCCTCCTCGTGACGATGGTGTCGCTAGGCCCTCAAAGTGGGCTTTTTTGATATCTGAAGCAGTTCTTGACATTTTCGTAATTTTGTGATACCTTTCGACGTTCACTATCCATGGAATACGTCCATGAATGGAGGGCAAAACGTTGTTTTACAAGCAGGGATTACTACGAAATAGCAGGTTGAGGATAGTTTCTCACAATGCGAGCGAGCCTAAGCGAAAAAACGTAGGCATAGCAATAGCTATGGCGAGGCTTTTCCGCAACGGCGTAGCCGCATTGTGTGGAAGTAGACCAAACTCGATATTTCGTAGTAATCCCTAAAATCTCAGAAATGAGCCTAGATTGTTTTTGGCCCTCCGATGGCCTGATGTCGCAGCGACCCCTCCTTTGCTGCGTACGTTAGGCCTTCGGAGTGCCAGAGCGATCTAGCGAGCCTACACAGTTCGAGGCCGCTTCTGGCCTGCACCCCGCGACGAAAACCCCCCTGAAACTCTCTCACATAAGGCGCCAGACGTCTTGGAGGAAGCGATGACGCGCACCATGCTCATCGGGGCCGGCCTGCCCCTCACCCTGGCCATCATCGGAATCTCGGACGCGCGTGCAGAGCCCACCGCGGGCGGCGCGAGCAGCGTGCTCGTCGGCGACGGCGAGGACCTGCGGCGCATCGACAAGGAGGTCCAGGCTCACAAGGCCAAGATCGCCGCGCTGGAGGCCCGCGTTCCCGAGGACTGCAAGACCAGCAGCAACGCCTGCGACGCCACGGTGGCCAAGCTCCGCAGGGAGCACGAGGCGCTGGCGGTGACCGTCGGGGAGCTCGACACCGGCCTCAAGTCCGTGCAGGTCTACCTGTACGGCGTGGGCGGGACCAGCACGGCCCCCAAGGCCGGCAGCCTCGAGGACTGGCGCCGCAAGGCCGACGCCCGGCTGGTCGCGCTGGAGACCGAGGTCAAGCTTCACAAGAAGACCCTCTACGAGGACTGGGACGGCGACGGCGTGAACGACGGCGGTCTGGTCGCGGAGACGCGGCGGCAGGGCGAGCGGCTCGACGCCCACGACGATGACCTCACCGAGGTCTTCGGCGAGGACATCGACGGCGACGGCTACACCGACGGCCTCATCGAGGACGAGGACGAGGACGGCAACACCTACTACCGCCGCAGCCTCTCCGGCCAGGTCGACGACTCCCGCGACGAGATCTGGGTCGGCCTGAACACCGGCTTCGACTTCCGCAAGGGCTACGACGCCACCAACGACGCCAACGACGTCCCCAGCGCGAGCTGGGGCGGCGGCCTCTCCTGGTGGTATCAGAACCACCGCATGGATGGGCGCGCCACCCTGGGCGTGTACGGCTTCGTCAACGGCGTCACCGGCAGCGGCTTCAGCAGCTTCGCGGGACCGACGGTCACCACCAACTGGAGTCGTCCCGTGGACCTGAGCTTCGGTGCCGGCGTGCGCTACACCGAGCTGGGCTCCTTCGACGGCACGGCGCACTCGCTGCGCTCCGTCGGTGGCGGCTTCCCGGTCCTGGTGAGCTACCGCGCGGACTTCGACGAGGACGGCGAGGAGCTCGTCATGTTCTACGGCTCGGTCATGCCGACCGTCACCTACGACTCGGCCGCCTGGGGCTACGGCGTCTTCGCCGCCAGCACCCTCAACGCCGGCGTCCTGGTGCGCTTCTGAGATCTGCCCGTGTTGGGCCACCTGTGAGTCAGCGATCCGTTCGCGCTCTACAGGTGGCCCTTCAGTGCATTTAGAGGAATTTCGATCATTTTAAGCTTTATTTACTACCTTTTCTATACTTGACAAAATATGTCATTTGTGATAATTTACTGAGTCCCTTGAAAACGGGAATTCGGTGCAAGTGGCCGGTTTTGTCACGATTCATGAAGAATCGTGTAACAAGACAGGCGATTTGCGCCGACTTCATCGGTGCGTCCCAGTCCGTCATCCCGTGTTCGGGCTCGGACGACCCCCACAACCCTCGCACTTGCGCAAGACCGCGCGGTGCACAGCAGCGAGGAACCCATGACCTGGTTCACCCTCCTGATCCTGAGCGCGGGCGCCGTCCTGACGGCGTGCCGCAGCCACGAGAGCCCCGACGCCGCGAGCGACACGGACACCACCGGCACCGAGGCCGCGGCCGTCGTCGACTACGACCTGGACGGTCGTCAGGACGGCATGCCCGACGGCATGCACCTGAACGACGGCTTCGGCTGCCCCCTGTACGACGACCCGCTGGGCAACGCGTACTGGTGCCGCTTCCACCTCCAGTCCTACGACGTCCCCGACCCCTCGAACAACCAGCCCCGCGTGCTCTTCGTGAGCGAGGACGGCGGCCGCGGCTACGTCGAGGCGGACGACGACATCAAGTTCTGGTGCAGCAGCAACCCGGGTGCGAACATCGCGGCCTGCAACCCCACCGACGGCTGGTACTACGTGTACGTCGGCGGCCTGCCCGCGGGCGAGGTGCTCTTCACCCTCGTGTCCCACTCGAGCGACGAGCCCCGCCTCGTCTTCGAGACGGCGGACGACCAGGCCTACGACCCCTTCTACTGGCGTGACGGCCAGGCCTGCGGTGTGATGACCGGCGGCGAGCTCTCGCCCCCGGGCAACAACTCCTGCGAGGGCCTGCAGCTCGGCAACTAGTCCGCTGCGAGGACAACGTCCCCTGACGGGGCCGACCACACACGATCGAATCGTGTCTGTGGCCGGCCCCGTCTGCGCGTTTATGCTATAATTAGTTCGTGATTAGACTCACGAATGTTTCCAAACACTACGGACAAGATACACGTGCGCTTGAGCACGTGAGTTTGCATATCAAGCCGGGTGAGTTTGTGTCGATCGTTGGTCAGAGTGGATCTGGAAAAACCACGCTCGCCAAGCTCCTCTTTGCCGAGGAGGCGGCGACCAAAGGGAAGATCGTTGTCGGCGACTGGGATATCAGTAAGATCCCTCAGTCGCAAGTGCCAACCCTTCGTCGGCAAATCGGTGTGGTGTTTCAGGACTTCAAGCTACTTCCGCGTAAAACGGTTTATGAGAACGTTGCGTTTGCTCTGCAAGTGGCAGGAGAGAAGCGCGGACGTATTCGCGATATCGTCCCACAAGTACTCAAGATCGTCGGACTGCATGATAAAACGCATCGCTATCCTCGACAGCTTTCCGGTGGAGAACAGCAACGTGTGTCGATCGCCCGGTCGCTTGTGCATCGTCCAAAGATTCTGGTTGCCGATGAGCCGACGGGGAACCTGGATACTATCCATGCCCACGAGATCATTCAGCTGCTCAAGAAGATCAACGAGTACGGGACAACGGTGGTGTTGGTCACGCACGATCGCGATATCGTCAACAAACTGAAAAAGCGCGTGATCACGCTCGCGGACGGAAAAATCGTTTCAGATATTCAACACGGAAAATACGTACTCTCGTAGTCAAAAGGAGGTATGAGCTTGTCTCTCTCAATTTTGCGCGCCATCAAGTTTACCTTCCAGAACATCCTGCGGAACTTCTGGCTGTCTTTTATTACGTTGACGATTTTCGTGCTGACGCTCGTGACGGTGAACACGGTGCTGTTTGTGAACGTGGTTGCGCAAGAAGTTCTGGAGTCGGTGGAAGAGCGTGTGGAAGTGACGATTTACTTCACGCCTGAGGCATCAGAGGACTTGGTCAAGTCGGCGCAAGGGTATCTACGTGGTTTCGGACAAGTACGCGACGTGCAGTTTGTTTCAGCAGAGGATGCCTTGGCGTCGTTTGAGGAACGTCATGCGGGAGACGAAGTCGTGCTCGCGTCGCTTGAAGAGATCGGCGAGAATCCATTTGGAAACGCTCTTGTTGTTTCAACGTATTCTACGGATGACTTCGCGTTCATTCTCGAAGCGATCGAAACGCCGGAGTACTCTTCTTATATTAAGGAGAAGGACTTTACGGATTATGAGGCGATCATTGAGCGTATCGACGCGCTTTCTTGGCGCATCCGCGTTGCCGGCTTTGCGCTCGCCGCTTTATTCGCCTTCATTGCCGTGTTGATCATCTTCAATACGATTCGTGTCGCTATCTACGTCCATCGCGACGAGATCGGCATCATGAAGTTGGTCGGAGCGAATGACTGGTTTGTTCGCGCGCCGTTTTTGCTTGAAGCCATCCTCTACAGTCTCAAAGCGACGATCATCATGGCGATTATTCTCTTCCTTTTCTTGGAGCTGTCGCAGGATTGGCTTGTGAGCTACTTTGGCGAAAGTCATGTGGACGTCGCTGCCTACTTTGTAGAAAACGGTCCAACCTTGTTCCTCGCTCAGTTCGGTGCACTCGCACTACTAAGCTTGTTGACGACAGCGTACGCTATGCGTCGGTACTTGCGTGTGTAGGGTTGATTTTTAGACGATTTATTGCTATGTTCCGACCGATATGAACACGGCGGTCGGCCAATATGGAAAGTATCGGTTCTGGGAGATTCTTCCCGGGGCATTGGTTTGGGCAACGTTTATCCTCGCGGTCGTCCTTTCGTTTTTTGCCCCTGCGTGGGCGATCATCTTCATCATCTTGTTTGATTTGTACTGGACCATGCGCGTCCTGTATTTTTTGATCTTTGTTCTTGTCGCTTATCGCCAGTTCAAACAGGTCAGTCATGAAGATTGGTATGCGAAGGTTCAGCAGATTGATGGTTGGGATGATATCTACCACGTCGTCATGCTGCCAACGGTGAAAGAGGGGTATACGATTTTACGTGATGCTTTGCTTTCGATCGATCAGAATGCGTATCGCAATGATCGGTTTATTGTGATCCTTAGTGTTGAAGAGGTTGGTCTCACACAGTTCCGAGGTTTTGAACAGAAGCTGAAAGATGAGTTCGGTGATACGTTTGCGCATTTTGAAACAACGGTGCATCCAAAAGGGTTGCCGGGCGAGATGGTCGGAAAAGGCTCGAACATGAAGTGGATCGAAGAGCGAACAGCAGAGATTTTAGAGGAGAAGGGTATTGAGGACGATAAGGTTGTCGTCACCGCCTTTGATGTCGATACCGTCGCGCATGCGCAGTACTACGCTCGTCTGAGCTACCTCTTCTTGACCGTCGACAAGCCAACGCAGGCTTCTTACCAGCCGGTGGTGTTGTACTCCAACAACATGTGGACCGTGAAGGCGCCGGTGCGTATCTCGATGTTTGGTACAACGTTCTGGTTGCTCTCCGAGCTCGTTCGTGCTGATCGGATGTGGACGTTCTCTTCACATTCGATGTCCTGGAAGATGCTCAAGGACGTTGGGTATCACGAACCAGACCTTGTGTCAGAGGACTCACGTATTTTCATGCAGGGACTCATTCATTACGACGGCGACTATCGTGTGGAGCCGATGCTGTTGCCAGTGTACATGGATGCCGTGGATGGCGAGACGTGGTGGGAGAGTATGAAGGCGCTCTATAAGCAGCAGCGTCGATGGGCGTGGGGTGTGGAGCACGTGCCGTACATGTGGGAGAAGTTCCGCGAGCATCCAAACATGCCGCTTCGTACAAAGCTTCGGTTTTTCTTTAATCATATTGAGGGGATGTATACGTGGTCGACGGCGCCGCTTCTGATTTTCGTTTTGGGATACTTGCCGTTTTGGACACTCTCTGATGTACCATCAGCCTTAATTGCCAACGCGCCGTTTACGCTTGAGTGGATGATGCGTTTAGCGACGATTGGTGTGTTTGTGAGTGCGTGGTTGAGTTTGTGGCTTCTTCCGAAGCGTCCGGCAAAGCGAGGGTGGGGGAACTGGCTGGTGATGATTTTTCAATGGGTGTTGTTGCCGATTACGTTCATCGTGTTTGGTGCGTTTCCAGCGATTGATGCGCAAACAAGAATGATGTTTGGAAAATATCTAGGGTTCAACGTGACGAAGAAGGTCCGTTGATGAGAAGTGAGAGTTGTGATAGAGTCCTCCTCTGGCGAAAGCTAGAAGGAGGCTTCTTTGAGTGAGCTGATGATGGTTCCGATGCGTGACCGGACGCGCCATATTCCGAGCGCCGATCTGCGTTGCCTGCTGGGCGACAAGGTGATGGTCTACACGGGAGGCGATCCGACGACGTACTTGGACAGCGGCTGCGTGCTGCGCTGGAACGACGATCAGGGCGTGTACCATCGCAGCGAGGGCGGTCTGGACATGGCGATCGCTGCGAGCTGGCGGATCGACACCGGCTACGGCTGGGGTGCACGCCACGACGGCGCGGAGCTCGAGCGGCTCCAGGCGTGGATCGCGCGTGAGCGCTACCTCATCTTCTGGTGCATCGACTGGCCCAAGCTGACGCCGCGCGACCGTCGCCGCTATGCACACGAGTGCCAGAAGCTGGCGCTGGAGATGGGCCGGCCGGTCAACGCCTACAAGCGTGAGATGCTCGCCGGTACGCTGCGTGCTCGCACGGGCTCGATCGAAGCAGCCGCCGATCTGCGCGAGGCGGCCGAGGCCGGACAGGCGCGGATCTTCCAGATCGAAGGGATCGCGCCACTCATCGACATGCGTCGCGTGGCTCTGTTCCACGAGCTCGACCGTGAGCTCACGGTGCTGGCGCAGGTGCTCGCAGGGCTCAAGAGCCTGGACGAAACCTACTACGACCGGGCGATACGCAACCTGGAAGAGCGTCAACGCATGGTCGACAATCTTCAGGGCTTCATGCGGCGTCTCGATGAGGTGGTGAACCGTCCCATGCGCAACGTCGCGCGCCGTACGGTGAGCGACGACCTTGAGCCGTTGGTGAAGGTCCTGCACACGGGACCGATCAACGGCGCGCGCAAGTACCTCAAGCGCGCTATCGTGGCCCTGCACATCTTCCTCACCTACGAGCGGCCGCTCGCGGCCCTGCGCGTGCGCTTGAGCCTCGCGCTCGCGCGACGCGGCATGCGCTCGGCGCGTGTGCGTGACGGGCTCTACGCGGACCTGCGTCAGGAGATCGAGGTGCTGGAGGCGGCGATCGCCGATGAGGTCGACAAGGCCCTGCGCAACCCGCCGCTGGCACGTGCGCACAAGCACCTCGTGTGGGCTTCGCTGGAGTGGACGAGCGAGAAGCGCCAGTGGCGACGGGTGAAGGACGAGCTGGACAAGGCGCGTAAGCCGTTCTGATCGTCGACGTACAAGTGGTCCGGTACCGACTCTGGTACCGGGCTTCGTGCATTCCCGCCTGAAACAGAAGCGCACCCGAACCGTGAGGTCGGGTGCTGTTGACGAGTAGCGCCGGGCGCTACTGGACGCGGCGGTAGCCGCGGGCGGTGCGGTTCGTGTCGCCGATGCCGATGTAGGCGTCGACGGTCACGGCGGTGTTGCCGCCCTTCATCCAGGCTTCGTAGCCCTCGAGGGTGGTGTAGCGCCACTTGCGCTTGCCGTTGCTCTTCTCGCGCCACGCGCGACGGGGCGGCGTGACGCCAGCCTGCGCATCCGCGGCGTTGAAGAAGACGAAGCGGGTGACGTTGCCCTTCGGCGGGTTCTTGGGAGCGGAGACCTTGAGCTGGTCGTCCACGCCGCAGGAACCGTAGGTGCCCGAGAGCCACACGGCCGTCTTGTCCTTGGGGCACCAGCCCAGCAGCACGTGGCCCGCGTGACGGGCGTAGCGCTCGTGGTTGGTGATGTCGGACATCGGGCCGTAGGTCGTGGCACGGTTGGTGCCGTAGACGTAGCCGCTCACGCGTCCTGCCATGGCGGTGCTGGCGCTCATCAGAGTGACGGCCAGCAGGGCCAGGCGGAGGAAAGTACTCATGAATCACAGGGGGACAGGGAAGTGAAAGCGTATGAGCCTTGCGGCTCGCTCTCGTAGCACACAGAATTCGTTTCCTGCGTACTAGTTCGAACGGGCAAGTTAGCATTCTCTTAGAGAAGACCACCGAGTGATCTGCTCACAGGAGCCCGGGTTTCATGCCGGGACGCTCGTCGTATTTTCTAGCCCGACGCGGCTATTCAGCGATCACCCACACCCGCCTAGGTTCTAGTAGACCAGCATGTGGGGGTTGCGGTTGCGGACGTACCCGTCGAGCTCAACGTCGACCGGTGCGCCTCCACCGTCGTCGATGGTGAGGTACTGACCGAAGATGCCGGTCACTCCGTTCTCTTCGTAGTCGTGGTCCCTGACGATGATCCCGGTGGTGTCGGTCCAACCCGCGATGGTGACGGTCTCGCCCGCCGGGATGAGCACGGTCTCGGAGAACGGCTCGGACCAGACGGCCGTGGAGTAGTCGGGGGCCTCGTAGCTGCTCTCACCGGGGAATTCACCGATACCGGCGAAGCCGATCACCTCGTCGCTCTCGACGTCGACGGTCCAGAACTTCTCGCGGCTGTCCTCGAGGTACCAGGTGTCCTCGCCGGCCTCCTTCTGGTAGCTGGTCACGAAGTGCCAGCGGGTCATCTCGAGGTCGGCGCAGCCCGGGTCGACGGCGGTGATGTCGACGCGCAGGAGCTCGGTGAGGCCGGACTCGGTGGCCCCTCCTCCGCTCTGGCTGTTGATCTCCACGGCGAGCTCGTTGTAGATCTCGGCCGTCTCACCGTCGGAGGTCTGCACCTCGGTCAGGCACGCCGGGTCGTGCGTACTGAGCCAGTCGCTCAGGTCGCAGCCGGTGGTGATGACGAGGGCCATGGGGACGATGTAGCGGTACATTGCTATCTCGGTCTTGGGGGTTGCAAGCGTTGTGTGCTCGCGAGGACGATCGGGGTTTATCCCGCGACAATCCTTTTTGAACGCAAAACGCCCTTGTTCGAAATCCGCAATGCGGAGAACAAGGACCCTTGTTTCTGCCTATTTTAGGGCAAGGCGAGTAGCCCAAATCGCTCCAAAGAACGTCTAAATATAGCACAAAAACGCCCTTTTGTCAAGCATTTTTCTTGACTTTTTGGCTGTTTTCAGGCAAATTCGAAATACAGGCATCCGTCCAAGCCTGACTGGAGGTTCCATGGACAACGCTTGGGCGCGATTCATCGCCCTGCTCCTTCTCTCGCTGTTCCTGGTCGGCCCCGCTGCCGCCCAGGAGGTCATTCTGCTCGACGCCCCGCCGCCCGGCTACGAGACCACCGTATCGATCCAGGCCGGTGACGCGGACGTGGAGGTCATCGTCCAGACCCAGCCGGACGTCTACCCGCACCTCGATCACGAGGAGGTCGATGTCCACCTGCTGGGTTGGTGCAAGCACGGCTTCGCCATCTACTGGTACGACGGCATCATCCACTCCGATGGCTGCCATCACGCGCACTACACGCAGCGGCCGAGCCACCTCGGGCACGTCCACCACTGGCACTGCAGCCACTGGTCGGACAGCTACGCGTGGTTCTACGTCGACTGGCGGCCCTACAACTACTACGGCCACGTGTCGCTGTACGTGGGGACCCCGCCGCGTGCGCACTACCGCTACGTGAGCGTGTACGACCCGCCGCGCTGGAGCTACACGTACCACCAGCGGCATCGTCCGTCGACGTACGTTCGCACGACGACCAGCCGTGGGACGCACGTCCAGCGTCCGACGACGGTCTACCGCACGACGACCCGCACGGTTCACACCACGAGCCGCCCGACGACTACGCGCACGGTGTCGAGTACGCACCGCACGAGCTCGAGCCGCCCCACGTCGGTCCACCGTGGCAACACGGGATCGACGCGCGTCTCGCACCAGCGCCCGGCGCGCCCACCCACCGACCAGCAGCACGGCGGCCAGCGACGCTCCTCCAAGAAGAAGCGCCGCTGAACCCTGCAGTCCGTAGAGCCCCCTGCACGGCAGGGGGCTCTTACTCGTTATAGGTCCGATAGGTCCTATAGGACCTATTGGACCTATATTTTTCTGTACGCTACACTGCCGCCATGCCTTCCGCTCACGTCTACGTCCACCTTCTGACCTGGAATGATCGGCGTTATCTGCCAGATCTTTTTGAGTCGTTTCAAGATCAAACCTATCCCAATTTCACGGTCCGCATTCTCGACAACGGCAGCACGGACGGCACGCTTGAGTATCTTCAGCAGCATTTCCCAAAAACGCTCGTCGCGCGCAATGTAAAAAACGCTGGCTTTGCCGAGGGGCATAACCAGTTGATTCGTTACACGTTGGATCATCTACCGCCAGAGAATGAGGATGCTCATATTCTCATCATGAACTCAGACATGATTCTGTCGCCAACGCTGATCGAGCGACTCGCGCAAGCAGCAGATGAACATGAAGATATCGTCGGCGGCTTCCAGCCAAAGCTCTATCGTGCGTTTGCCGAGCAAGTAGGCGATGAGGTGTTGGAAGATACGATGAAGTCGGACATCCTGGATACCACTGGATTAAGCGTTGCACGCTCGTGGCGTATGAGTGATCGAGGCGCAGGCGAGTTGGACAAGGGTCAGTACGACGATCAACAGGACATCTTTGCGCCAACCGGCACCATTGCTTTGTACCCTGTGGCGGTTGTAAAGAATCTTCTGATGAACGGCGAGTTCTTCGATAAGCAGTTCTTCGCATATCGAGAAGACTGCGATTTAGCCTGGCGCTTTCGCAAGCGTGGCTGGCAAGCGCGGTTTATTCCAGAGGCAACCGCGTATCACTACCGCGGAATGTATGGAGCGGAGAAACAATCGTGGTGGCAGCGCGTTGTGAATCGCAAGGGTCAGCGGCCGTTCTTTGCCGCCCTTTCAACGCGTAATCAGCTTTTTGTATTGATGAAGAATCTGACCTTTGGTAGTTTCTTATTGTCCCTGCCTTGGCTCGTGTTTCATGAGGGTGGACGTGTGTTCTATGCGATGATCTTTGAGTCGCATACGCGCAAGCGTCTGATTGGGATGTGGGCGCACGTTCCCGAGATGCTCCGCCGGCGCAAGGCGATCAAAGAGGCAGCGGCTGTGCCAGAGTCAGAGTTACGAAGATATATTTCATAGTGGAATACGCCACCGGGTGGCGTATTCCTCGGATGGCGAATAATACGCCACCCGGTGGCGTATTCGATTATGTTCTACGATCACGACGTATCGATTTTGATTGTCCATACCTACGAGAAGCGTTTGCTTCGTCAGACCCTCAAAGGTATTTATCGAGCTGCGCCGCAGCTGCGTTTTGAGATTTTGGTAATCGACAACAATCCAGCCGAGGGGTTTGGTGACATTTTGTCTGTAGAGTTCCCGGAGGTCCGTCACATTCCTCTTGAGCGCAACGTCGGCTTTGGGGCAGCAATGAATCGCGGTATCGAGGCGTCTTCCGGGCGTTACGTGTTGATTTTTAATCCCGATATCGTCGTTCAGCCCGGATCGCTCGAGACGCTGATGGGATTCATGGACGCGCATCCTGACGTCGGCATTTGCGGGCCTCGATTGCACAATCCGGATGGTAGTCTGCAACATTCGTGTTATCGCTTCCCACAAGTGATGACACCTGCGTACCGCAGAACCTTCTTAGGAAAGACGCCGCAGGGCAAGCGAGCGCTGTCGCATTACCTCATGCTTGATGACGATCATGATCAAACTATGGACGTCGACTCGCTCATCGGTGCTGCGCTGTTCACGCGCAGAAAGATGCTCGAAGAGACCGGTCTATTTGATGAGCAGTTTTTCATGTATTATGAGGACAATGATCTGTGTAGGAGGTTTTGGGAGAATGGGTATCGTGTCGTGTACCACCCAGAGTCGATGATGACGCATTATCATCGCCGTGCGAGTGCGGATGGTTCATTTGTGCAGCAGCTCTTTTCACGTTTCGCCTGGATCCAGATTCATAGTGCATTGAAGTTTTTTTGGAAGTATCGCGGTAAAGATAATCCGCGTCTTAAACATATATGAACACAAACTTTGTTCAACCGCTCACGCCCCCGGAGCCTGTTAAGAAAAAGAGTCGACGAGCGCTCTACGTCGCACTCGGCTTGCTAGCGGTTTTTCTGATTGTGACACTCTTGGGTATTGGTCGTTTCCTATCGTCTGCCACACAGGCAAAGGAAAATGTTGATATGGCCATGGAGTCTCTTGGAGAGCTTTCTTTTACCGAGGCGCAGCAAGGGATCGATTTAGCGATTGATGACGCGCGCGCGGCACAATCGGGGCTGCGCTTCATTGGTTGGACGCAGGCGCTTCCGTGGGTCGGTGATCATGTGAAAGCGGTACGTGTGCTTCTTGAGGCAAGTATTGCCGGCGGTGAGGCATTTTCTGAGACCCTATCCATTGCGATTGCCGTCCAGGATGTGTTGGAGGATTCTCAGTTGCTGCTGGAAGATACGCAAGTCGATGGAGCGTATACGTTCGATACCCTGCCAGAAGGGTTCAAGATCGAACTGTTGCGTGTTCTGCATCAGCAATCAGATGCGTTTTATGAGGCAGCGTTAAAGCTCGACTTTGCGCAAAAGGAATTGGAAACACTTGATGATCTGACACTCTCGGCATCGTTTGAGGAGGCGATTGCTCCTGTCCGCGAGTTAATCCCTGCTCTGGCTGACACCTTTGATATTCTGGCTCCCGTCGCCCAGTCTCTCGATGCGTTTGCGGGTCTGGACGATGATAAACAATGGATGCTCCTGTTTTTGAACAACACAGAGATCCGTCCCGGAGGAGGATTCATGGGCGTGTATGGATTGATGCAGATCAGCGAAGGTTCTATTGAACAGATTTACATCGACGATACCTACGCCATTGATCAACTTGTTGAGGGTGATGAGTATTATGTTGCCGCTCCTGAGCCACTGCAGGAGTACGTTGGTGTCGACAAATGGTATTTCCGTGATGCAAACTGGTCGCCTGATTTTGCTCAGTCATCGCAAGACGCGATTACGCTCCTGCGCCAGGAGTTTGCGGTGATCGATCAGCCAGTGCCACAGATTGACGGTGTTCTTGGTTTAACACCCGACGTTGTGGAACGTGTCCTGGCAATGATCGGACCGATCACGGTTGACGGCATTGTGTTTGAGTCAGAAACGTTTACCGAAACGCTTGAGTACGAGGTAGAGGTGAACTTTGCGAATCGTGGCATTGCCTTTGAGGATCGGAAGGTTATTGTGAGTCATCTGATGGATGCCATGCTGGAGAAACTGTATGATGTTCCGATCGATGACTGGCCGGCGCTCTTCTCGGTGATGCACGATTCGTTTATAAACAAGCACATCGCTCTGTACTCCGCCGATGAGGTGGCACAAGGGATTTTTGATGATGCAGGGTGGTCTGGAGCGGTTGATCAAGGGCGCGCAGATGATGTGTTGATGGTGATCGATGCAAACATGGGAGCGCTCAAGACCGACCATGCAATGGAGCGAGAGATTCTCTATGAGATCGAGCCAGAGGATGATCGTTACAAGGCGACGGTGAGCATCACCTATCACCATGACGGAACATTTGATTATCGCACGTCTCGCTATCGGACCTATACGCGTGTATGGGCGCCACTTGGCAGTGAGTTTATCTCGGCAGAAGGAACGTTATTGGATGACAAGTTAAACAATCCGTCATTGGAAGAGGGAGAGGTCACGGTGCAAGAGGAGCTAGATTTGGTGAGCTTTGGCGCATTCACAGCAATCGAGCCGGGTGAATCGGGCACACTTTCGTTTACGTACTACCTTCCAGAGTCCCTGCAAGAGACGGTCGAGAGCGGGGTCTATCAGCTCGCTGTTATCAAACAGATGGGAGCCGATGATCATGCGTTGACCCTCGACTTGGATTTTGGTAAAACACTCAGGTCAGCGACGCCGTCTGAGTCGGAGGAAGGATTCGGTGATTCGATCTATCAATTGAACACAGAAATTACTCAAGACGACGTCATTACCATCGAGTTTTGACGCATGTTTGAGAAGAAAATCGGTATTGATTTGGGAACGACGAATGTCCTCGTCTACATCCCCAAGCGAGGGATCATCATCAATGAGCCATCGGTTGTTGCGGTTTCCAAAGTTGATAAGAAGGTGCTCGCGGTTGGGAAGGAGGCAAAGGACATGCTTGGGCGCACGCCAGACACGATCGTCGCTCAGCGACCGCTCAAAGATGGCGTCATCGCAGACTATCGCACGACCGAGGCGATGCTGCGGTATTTTATTAACAAGGCCATGGGAGGATTTCGATTGCTACGGCCGGAAGTGATGGTTGCCGTTCCGGGTGGTATCACGTCGACCGAGCGTCGTGCGGTGATTGACGCGGCGATCTCCGCGGGAGCGAAGGCGGCGTACATCATTCGTCAGCCGATCGTTGCTGCCATTGGTGCGAACATTCCGATCGGCTCACCGTCCGGGCACATGATCGTGGAGATTGGCGGAGGGACGTCTGAGATCGCGGTGATCTCGCTGGGTGGTATTGTGGCCTCAGATTCGGTTCGCATCGGTGGCGTGAAGTTTGATCAAGCGATCATGGATCACATTCGCCGCAAGTACAACCTGGCTGTCGGTGAACGGACGGCTGAGGAGATTAAGATTCGGGTGGGATCAGCTGTGTATACGGACGAAAAGCTTGCGATGGAGGTAAAGGGCCGCGACATGATCACTGGTCTGCCTAAACTTATGGAAGTCAGTTCCGATGATGTGACCGAGGCGATTCAGCCCTTGCTTGAGGGTATTCTCGGCGCAATCAAAGAGGTGCTTTATAAGACTCCACCGGAGCTCTCAGCGGACGTGATGGACAAAGGAATTGTTGTCTCAGGTGGTTCAAGTCAGCTGCGCAACTTCGATCGATTGGTTGCCGAGGCAACCGGCGTGCCAACGTATCTGGCGGAGGAGTCACAGCTGTGTGTGGCGAAAGGTACTGGGCTTGCCTTGGAAAACTTAGAAGCCTACAAACGATCTATCTTCACAACATGATCATCGGCATCGACGCAAACGCGCTGACGCGCAAACACTACACCGGCACCGAGCGCTATCTCCACGCGCTTCTTTTGAACATGCAACGCGAGCCATTGCGAGACGGCGAGCGCGTTGTTTTGTACACATCGGCGCCTGCTGAGAGCATCGAACCATTGCCGCAGGGATGGAGTTGGAAGACTGTCCGTTGGCCGCTGCCAAAGGGATGGACGCACGGTGGGTTGAGTTGGGAGTTACTCCGTCGACCACCGGACGTGTTCTTTACACCGGTTCACGAGGTACCATTACTGCACCGCCGAGCAAAAATTGTGAACACCATTCACGACATTGCTTTTGCTATTGAACCAAAAACGTATTCAACCTTGGCACGCTTGCGTCAGCAGTGGGCTGTGAAGCGGGCGATCAAACAGGCAGATCATCTCATCACGGTTTCGCAAACGACAAGGCAGGATCTCCACCGCTTGTACAAGGTTCCGCTTGAGAAAATGACGACCACGCTCTTGGCAATTGATCAAAAGGATTTTGTGACAATTTGTGACGATCGCCACAAAAGGTCACTTGATGATCTACGACTTTATAAAGATAAGTATTTCCTCACGATTGGGCGCATTGAGGAGAAGAAGAACATCGGTTTACTCCTTGAGGCATTCTTTGAGTTCAAGAAGCGTCGTGGCATCGGAGATCCAACGCAGCTTGTATTAGCAGGTAAGCCTGGCGATGGAATGGAGCGTTTTGAGAAACAAATTGCACGCAGTTCATTTGGTAAAGACGTGCGTCTGCTTGGCTATATCTCAGATGAGCAGAAAACAGCATTGCTGCAGGGAGCCTTGGCGTATGTGTTTCCTTCGCGCTATGAAGGGTTTGGTATTCCAGCGCTCGAGGCGTTTGCAAGTGGGTGTCCGCTTTTGGCGTCTGACATCCCTGCACTGCGTGAAGTTGCTGGTGAGGCCGCGTTATTTGCGCAGACTGATCAGGTGAACGGCTGGGCGCGTGAGATGGAGCGTGTGGCACTTGATGCCGCATTGCGAAACAACCTGATCGTTGCTGGACGAGAGCGCGTCAACGCATTCTCCTGGTCAAAGACAGCTACTAAAACATGGGAGGTATTGCGATCATATGGATAGCGTGAAGCGAGATCTGCAGCGCATTGGGTTTACGAAGAATGAGGCAGATGTTTACTTGGCGTTGCTACAGCTTGGATCAGCGACCGCTGGCGAGGTTGCCAAGGCCGCTCAAGTAAAACGGACCACAACGTATGACGTCCTGCGCGACTTAATGCAAAAGGGATTGGCTACAGGCGTTCAGAGGCAAGGGGATTGTGTGTATATGGGTGAGGCGCCGGAGCGATTACAGAGCCTCCTCCATCTGCAATACGAGGATGTGAAGCGTCGTCGCAAGCTCGCGGATCAGCTGATTACAAAGCTACAAGTGTTTCACAATTCTGGAGCGCATAAGCCGGCGATTCGATACGTAGAGAGTGTGCAGGGATTGCGTGCGATGCAGCGGGAGTATGAGGACTTAAATGATGACATTATTCAGATTGTTGGCATGGATACGCTCAAGCAGCTCTATGAGCCATCTGATGCCCCAGATCACGGGGAAGCGATTAAGGAAAAGGGGAATCGTATTCGCACGATTGTGGTGTCGAGCGAGCCGGTGTGTTATCCGGATACGTGGGATATTGAATATGTATGCGTACCACCGGACGTATTGGAGGTGAAGGGAGAGATGACTGTGTGTGACGATCGGTTGGTGCTCTTTTCATACACATCAGGAATTATTGCCATCGAGATTTGTTCAAAAACGATCGCCGATACGGCCAGAGCGACGCTTGAAATGGCCTGGCGGTGGGCAAAGGAATGGGAGAGGAAGCAAGAGATCAAATAGCATTTCTATAAAGACGGCGAGACGCTCCAGCGGCGTCTCGCCTAGCGCTTCGGCCAATTGCCCCGCCTTCGGCGGGGACCAAGCCAATTGACCTCAGAGCTCTTTATGTAAATGCTATCTGATCTCCTTGTGTGAAAGGTGGGTGGCCAGGCCGGAATGTCGGCAGGGCGAAACCGTGGAGCCCCGTGGCGGAAAGAGATTCCGGCAGTCCCCGCAGAACGCACACAAGCACGAGGGGACGCCCTGGCCAGAGTACGGTTTTCTTTTGCATACTTTTCTTTGACCGAACAAAGAAAAGTATGATGCTGCCGGTCATCACCGGCATTCGCTTCGCAAGGCGAAGAACGGTTTGAAACAAAAAAACGGCTGATGCCGTTTCTTTGTTTCTCCTCACAACCCTGGAGGGGATGGCGCCACCAAAAGGTGACATGTGGGGCAGTGATCACCCGAAGGTAATATACCCCGTGAGAACTCGGGCCTGTGCTTTGAGACAGCAACGCCGTGTCAGAGCACTTGAGTTCTCGATACTCTCTCCTCAAGAAGAAAGCATTTCCTCCTCCAGGTTTGTGTTGAGAATTGAGGTTCGGAGGAATACGTCACCGGGTGGCGTATTCTTGTCGTTTCTCAATAAGTCTCTTACCGGGCCGGACGAGTACGTGCACCTTGCGGTGTCGTTACTCGCCCGGCCTCGGACGTTGAAGGTGAGGAAGGTGCGGAAGATCAGGAGCTCATGCCCTTGCGAGCCGAGCGGCCGCGGCCCTGCAGGTGCTCCTTCAGCTCCTTCTCGCCGTTGGCCCAGCACTTCGCGATCTGCTCGTCGGTGGCCCACCCCTCCCGCTTGAACGCGGCCGCGGCGATCTTGAACTTCGCCTCACGGGCCGGGTGGTTGCGCCCGGCGATGAAGGTGAGCACCCGCTTGCAGGCGGTCTTGGGCGTCGAGCGGGTCGGCCAGCCGTAGGGCTTCTTGCCCTTGCCGCTGGAGGTGCTGACCGCGAACGGGCAGTTCATCTTGGTGCGCTCGTCGATGACGGCGTGGGACCAGATGAGCTGCAAGTCCTCCCGGTCGTCCACCTTGCTCCAGCGGTTCATGACGAACTCCAGCTCACGCTGGCCCCCGTCCATGGCCAGCAGGTGGAAGGTCAGGGCAGCGACCTTCTCGTTCCAGCCCTTGGGCTCGGCGTCCACCAGCGTGCCATCCTCCTGACGCTTCTTGAAGCTGGCGTCCTTGCCCTCGATCATCCCCTTGCCCAGCAGCGCCAGGCGCACGATGGCCTTGGAGAGGTCCTTGGCCTTGCGCTGCGACTCGCTGAGGGAGTCGCCGCGGGTGTGCAGGATGTCGGTGTCGTAGCGAATCGAACGGGCCATGTGGCCTCCAGGTGCCCAGAGGGCGGTTGTGCCCATCTGGGCGTAGAAGTTGCTCATGCCATCGCAACGATTGTCTCGTCGCTTGGCGTCTCTCAGGTCGGTAAACTAGGTCCCAGTCGGACCTCTGCACGGGGTTTTCACGCCCTTTTGTGTGCAGTGATCCCAACAACGGGAACGTACAATAATAGCATAAATTGACGATTTTGTCAAGTATGACTGTACAGTGCTGAGAATGTGATAAAATAAGCGCAATATGGCGTTTTCTGACATCATTGGGCACAAAAAGCAGCTTGAATACCTTCAAAAACTGCTCAAAAATGGCCAATTTGCCCATGCATATCTATTTTCTGGGCCAAAGCATTTGGGCAAAGCAACGACTGCAAAGGCCTTTTTGCAGGCGATTACGGACATTCCCCCTGAACAGAATCCTGATGCCGTGTACCTATCCGGGAAAGGTACGATTCCTGTTGAAGATATTCGAGTCCTTCGAGAGCGTTTATCCCTTTCGGGGCTTGGTACAGGTAAAAAGGTCGCTTTGATCGATGGAGCTGATCAGATGACGCCCGCTGCACAAAACGCTTTGCTCAAAACACTTGAAGAACCGCGAGGCGACACTATTCTCGTTCTTGTCGCCCATCGTTCAGATCGTCTCCTTGAGACCATCCGTTCACGATGTGCGCATATTCGTTTTCATCCCGTAGCCCCCTCCAGCTCCCCCATAGCTGGGGGAGAGACTCCGCAGCGCCACCCCTCCAGTCATGGAGGGGCAGGGGGAGGCTTTTTCCCAGGGCTTGAGATCCTGATGCAGGACGATGAACATCGTGAACAGCACGAGATGATGACGCGCGAGGCGGAGGCGTTTCTGCGTGGTGCTCTGTGGCAGCGTATTGCGATGATTGAGCGTTGGGTAAAGGAAAAGCGCGAGCTGCCAATGACGCAATGGGAAGAATTGTTACACGCACGGTTGCACCAGGGCGATACACAGCGACCACTTACAGCGCTCATGCAGCTGCGCGACGATCTCGCGCGTAACAGTAATAAACAACTCGCCCTTCAGCACTTTGCTCGTTCGTTGTAGAATAGGAAAGACTATAGGTCCTATAAGACCTATAGGACTTATAGGATGAATATTATGAGACGTATATTTTTTGCTTTCAGTACACTTATTGTTCTTGGCGCTGGTTGTTTTTCTAGCTCCGACACCGCAAGCAACGACGGTTCGGTGTTTCAATCCAAAGATGGCGGCGACACCTGGGAACAGCTGACAGATCTCCCGCAGGAATCAGGCGTTGGGTCTATCGCCGGCGTGAACGTGGCGACGATTGAGATCGATCCAAGCGATCCAACCGCGTACTACATGGGCACGCTCGGAAACGGAATCTTCTTTTCGTACGACACCGGATCGAGTTGGCAGCGTCCCGAGGCGGACGAAGCGCGCAGCGGATCGATCATCGCTATCGAGGTTCATCCGGAAGACGTCTGCACGATCTACGCAGCAAAGCCGGATTCCATTCTCAAATCAACCGACTGTCTGCGCACCATGGAGACGGTCTATGTGATTGACGATGAAAGTGAAGAGATCGTCACCATGGCGTTGGACTGGTACACACCGGACACGCTGTGGATTGGTGACAGTCTTGGAACCGTTGTGAAGACGGAGAGCGCTGGTGAGACGTGGAAGACCGTGCAGCGTTTGGACGAAGAGATTGTTGAGCTGATTGTGAGTAACCGTGACAGCCGCATCGTGATGGTTGGTACGGAGCGTGATGGTCTGTTCCGCACGACGGACGGCGGCGAGACGTGGGTTTCCAACGAAGACGAGCTGAAGGATCTTTTTGACGATGCCGAGAAGGTCTATGGCTTCACGCAGGTCGCTGATGGTACATCGGTCATTATGAGTACCGAGTTTGGTCTGTTGCTTTCAGAGGATCAGGGCGAGTCATGGACAGAGATTCCGTTGATTACCGAGGCGGGCGAGGTCGACATCCAGAGTGTTGCGTACGATCCGGAAAATGCTAGTACGATTTACTACGCAACCGAGACGACGTTCTACGCATCAACAAACAACGGTGATTCATGGGTGACGAGCTCATTGCCATCGTCACGCACACCGTACGTTATGTTGGTGCATCCGAAAGACGGAGATAGAGTATTAATTGGGTTTGCCGCTTTGGGCGATTAGTGTTAACTATAAGACCTATAAGTCATATTGGACCTATAGGTCCTAGACCTATGTTAGAAGCCGCAAAACCCCAGTTTCAAAAAGCGCTCGATCACCTTTCTCAAGAACTCCAGAGCGTTCGCACCGGCCGCGCCAATCCGGCGATGGTGGAAGATATTAGTGTTGAAGCATACGGCGCGCAGCAAGGCTTGAAGACCTTGGCGTCCATTGCCACGCCCGACGCACGCACGATTCAAATTGAGCCATGGGATGCGAGTGTGGTGAAGGATATCGAGAAAGCGCTTGTTGCCGCAGAGCTTGGCATGACACCAACGGTTGATGGAAAGATCATTCGGTTGAACATTCCGATGATGACGGATGAGACGCGTCAGAAGATGGTGAAGCAAGTGCACGAGAAGATGGAAGCGGCGCGCATTGCGGTGCGACAGGTTCGTGAGGATGTGAAGAAGAAGATCGAAAAGCAGGAGGGAATTTCTGATGATCAAAAGCACGGTCAGCTGGCTGACTTGGATAAGCACGTGAAAGAACTCAACGGACAGATCGAGGAGATTGGGAAAAAGAAGGAAGCAGAGGTAACGA
>CAYFME010000003.1:0-21719 GCA_964344145.1 uncultured Gammaproteobacteria bacterium | reverse complement strand
GAACTCAACGGACAGATCGAGGAGATTGGGAAAAAGAAGGAAGCAGAGGTAACGACCGTGTAACGGTCTGTGTGTGGCCACCTTAGGTCATCAGCTTCCGTTTTTCGGAGGAACCGAAAAGCCGGCGGTCTGATAACCCAAGCTGGCCTGTCACGGTATACGACCATCAACGGTCGTATTGATAAGAAAGAGCTCCCTTAACTGAAATGCATTCGACACTACGTAAGAAGAGAGAAGTATGAAAGATGTCTCGATGGAACAAATCGTGAACTTGTGCAAGACCCGAGGATTCGTATTCCCGGGTTCTGAGATTTATGGTGGTTTGGCAAACTCATGGGACTATGGTCCCTTAGGTGTTGAGCTGAAGAACAACATCAGAAACTGGTGGTGGGAGCGTTTTGTGCACAAGCGTCTTGATATGGTTGGATTGGACGCGGCTATCATGATGAATCCAAAGGTTTGGGAGACATCTGGGCATACGGCGAGTTTTCATGACGTCATGATCGATTGTCGAAAGTGTCAAGCGCGTCATCGAGCAGATCATCTGGTGGAAGAGGCCCTGCCAGACATACAGGCTGATGGAAAGTCTCCTGAGGAACTCACAGAGATTATCCAAGAGAATGATCTTCCTTGTCCGAAGTGCGGTACGAAAGGCGAGATGACGAATGCTCGCACCTTTAACATGTTGTTCCAGACGTCCATCGGTAAAACGGAAGCGGACAAGTCGACCGTGTATTTGCGAGGTGAAATTGCGCAAGCAATGTTCGTAAACTTTAAAAACGTTTTGCAAACATCACGTAAGCGTTTACCGTTTGGTATTGCATCAGTTGGAAAAGTGTTTCGAAATGAGATTACGCCTGGCAACTTCACGTTTCGTACGCTCGAGTTTGACCTCATGGAGTTCGAGTACTTCATTCGCGAGTTTGAATGGAAGGAAACGTTTGAGTACTGGTTGTCTGAAATGCAAGCGTGGCTCAAGGAAATGGGCTTTGATATGAGTCATACGCGTGTCCGTGAGCACACACAGGAAGAGCTATCTCACTATTCTGATCGCACGGTCGACATTGAGTATCTCACGCCATTTGGTTGGAAGGAGTTGTTCGGTCTCGCGTATCGCACAGACTTTGATTTGAAGAATCACATGGAGCACAGCGGTGTTGATCTTCGCTACACCGATCCGATGTCTGGTGAGAAGTTTATTCCGCATGTTGTTGAGCCAACGTTCGGTTTGACGCGAACGACGTTGATGGTGTTGCTCGAAGCGTATCACGAGGAAGAGGTTGATGGTGACACACGTGTTGTCATGCGCTTTCATCCCAAGCTCGCTCCATACAAGGTTGCTGTCCTCCCGCTATCCAAGAAGCCGGAGTTACAGGATACGTCCAAGCGCGTGCTCGACGCTCTTCAGTCACATTGGAACGTTAACTACGACGAAACGCAGTCCATTGGAAAACGCTATCGTCGGCAGGATGAGATCGGTACGCCGTATTGTGTGACCGTTGATTTTGACTCGCTGCAGGACCACGCCGTGACCGTACGCGACCGTGATACAATGAAGCAAGATCGCGTGCCGATTGACGAGCTCGTGACCTACTTTGAAGACAAATTTTAAGCATTGGTATGGAACGAAAGCTTGGCAAAGGATTTGGTGAACTAGGAGGGCCAGAGGCGTGGAAGATTTCTGATGAGGTGCCGGATCAGGAAGTGGGTGTGGTTGAGGTAAAAATCGGATCACATGAACAGGGAGAGGATATCCCAGAGGCCCTGGAATCAGGATTTTTTGAGCGTGGGGAAATTACGGAAGCGACTCCCGAGGAACTGGAGGCTGCTAAAGATGAGGTGCCAAATTTGTTTATGCCAAGCTGCGCTCCACGTTGGGCACGCATTGGAACATTGCTCGTCGCTTCGGTGGTATCCATTGCTGGTGGCGGCAAGCTTGGCTACGATCGTTTTAGAGATTCCTCTGAGAAGGCTCAAATGGAACGATTGGAGGCGGAACGTCAAGAGATTATAAACACGCAATTGGAAAGTGAGCCTGTTGAGCGGATTGATAAGGTCTTTGAAGATGCTGGAGAGCGTTTATTGGTTGATGCAGAATTTGAAGGGATGATGACACCTGAGCAAGCGGAAGTGTTTTCTTCGACTATCAAGAATTTTCCAACGCAAGAAGTCTTCAAGGTTCTCTCAGAACGATCAGGGGACTCAATTACCTCGATCGCCGGAACAAGTCGACTCTGGGGTATCTCCGTATACTCGGATGCGAGTATTGATTCTCTCATTGAAATGCATGGCGACGAATTGTCTGATGAGCGACGTCAGTCGCTGGAGAATCAGAAGCACGCCGGTGGAACGCATAAGGTTGGTCTGATCGAGTTGAACGTGACGCGTTTGCTGGAGCAAAGCGGAGGTGACCTAGAAAAGCTTGCGGAGCTGATTGACGACATCCTCTTCCATGAGTTTATGCATACGTTCCCGCAGGGTGAATTGAAGCAGGGGAAAAATGGGGAGGACGATTTGCGCGCCGGCTTGTACGAAGGGATGACCGAATGGGTTGCTAACGATGTTCGAGAGGCGATTCGTGGGGAGAATGACGATCCATTCCATGGATATCAAGGCGGCGAAACGGCCGCAGCAGCGTTTTTTGTGGCGGCGGTTGATAATCAGGAATTGCTCTACGATGCGTATACAAGTGGACATTTTAATCGACTCAGCAATGCCTATGCTGAGAAGACTGGAATCGGCCTGGATAGCGCATTGACCGTAGACGGTCCGTTGGCTGAAGATCCTCGCTATCGTAGTATTGCCATGCTGCAAGGATTGGTTGAAACCGTTGGTGATCAGGCGCCTGCCATTGCAGCTGAGGCAAATGAAACATTGTATACAGGACATATTACGGTTTTTGAAGATGAGCATTTCCAAGGCGTATTTGTCACCGGAGATGCATCGGATACAGGAATCAACAACGGTGTGATGTGGAACGCTGATCAGACGGTGACATTCGCTTCTTATATGCCTGAGGGGCGAACGGAAAATGGTATTCGAGATGCGGGCGAATATCACATTGTGTTTGCTGATGTGAAGTCAGACGGCGGTTCCATTGACTCTGTATCATCGGATGTCCGTTCAGCATTGATTACTGACCTTGCGCAAGAAACAAGCTCGTATCTTTTAGGGGGCTAACATGAAACATCCAAAGAAACTTTCAAACGGGATGCGAGTGCATCTCGTCCCGTTTTCCGGCACGCAGGCGGTGACCGTCTTGGTGCAGACCAAGGTTGGTTCGCGCTATGAGTCTGACGACGTGTGGGGCGGCTCGCATTTTATTGAGCATCTGATGTTCAAGGGGACCAAGAAGCGTCCAAAGGCGATCGATATTTCCAAAACCCTCGACCGATATGGCGCCGAGTACAACGCCTACACTGGTAAAGAGATGACGGGGTATTACATTAAGATTGCGCAGGAGAAGGTCGGTGTGGCCGTTGATCTTTTGCACGACATGATTTTCAACTCAACGTACAAATCTGCGGAGATGAATCGCGAGCGCAAAGTGATCATCGAGGAGATCAAGATGTACGAGGAGAATCCGATAATGCACATCGGTGATTTGTTGGAGCAGGCAATGTTTGACGGCAATCCCCTTGGTCGGGAAATAGCCGGCACGCCTGAGACCATGATGACCATGAAGCGCAAAGATCTTATTGCGTATCGCGATCGGTACTATGTGCCGTCACAGATGGTCATCGTGATGGCCGGGAATGTCCCAAAGGATGCGATGGCAAAGCTCGAGCGAACGTTTGGTCGTGTAAAAGAAGCTGCTGAGCCTGAAAGTTATCTCCCGTTTGGGGAGATGCCAGAGCGCAAGACGCCGCGTGTTGGTCGTCAATACAAAGATCTTCAGCAGATGCAGTTGGCACTTGGATTCCCCACGCCAGGACGAACACACAAAGATCAGTATGCGCTCAAGTTGTTGGCAGCAATCCTCGGCGGTGCGATGTCATCGCGACTGTTTGTGCAGGTTCGAGAGCGTCGTGGATTGTGTTATTCGATTCGTGCGTCAGCAAGTGCGTATCAGGATGTCGGCATGTTTACCGTTCGAGCAGGACTTGATGCCAATCGGTTGACTGAGGCGTTGAAGGTGATTGTTGATGAGCTCAAGAAGGTCGCACGCAACGGCGTTACGTCAAAGGAATTGCAGTACATGAAAGATCATGTTGCTGGTGCGTCGCAGCTGTCGTTGGAAGACTCGTCGTCTCAAGCGGAGTTTTATGGACGTCAGGAGTTATTCTTTGACGATGTTTTGACGCCTGATGAAATGATCGCGCGCATTCGTCGTGTTCGCGGTGCCGACATCAAGCGCGTGGCAAAGGAAACGTTCAACATGGGCCGTTTGTCAATTGCCGCTGTAGGACCGTACAAAACCGACCAAGCGCTTTTGAAGCATTTGCCGTTTTAGAGGCATGAGGGTAGGCTGAAGGGGCTATGAAGTACGTCTTTGGGAACTGGAAAATGAACCTTGGGATCCGTGAGTCTGTGGCCTTGGGCCGCGGCGTCGCGCGTTCTTTGCGTGGAAAAGAGCGTACGCCAGAAGTAGCGGTATTCCCTGCGTTTACGGCTTTGAGTGAGGTGCATAAGGCCTTGGCGCGGTCACGTGTGAAGCTTGGTGCGCAGAATGTGGGCGTAGATCGTTCGGGAGCCTTTTCGGGAGAAGTATCCCCATCGCAGCTCGAAGACGTTGGCACAACGTATGCATTGATTGGTCACTCAGAACGTCGCTGGAAGTTTGGCGAAGATGATGAGCTTATTGCACGCCGCATGAAGGCTTGCATTGCGTCGAAGGTCACGCCAGTGCTATGCGTGGGTGAGCCTCTTGAGCGGCGTGAGGATGGTTCGCATGAGCTGTTCGTTGCTGATCAACTCAAGGCGGCCCTTTCTGACGTGACGATCCGTAAAGCATCGCAACTGATCGTTGCCTACGAACCAGTGTGGTCTATTTCAACCTCTGGCAGTGGGAAGGTGATTTCTGTAGGAGATGCGGTCGAGATGCACACGTACATTCGATCAGTACTTAGTTCGTTGGTTGAGGTGGATGTAAATGAGATCACCATTCTCTACGGTGGATCCGTGAATCCAGAGAATGCGTATCAATTGTTGCGCGAGCGAGAGATTGATGGCGTGTTGGTTGGTGGAGCGAGTTTGAAAATCCGTGCCTTCCAGGACATTCTGGAGGCAGCTATGGACGTGATCAACGCGCAAAGCGCTTAGTATGTGGGTAACGTTGTTTCTTGTTATCGTTTTGCTTATCGGCCTTGGCATTTTGGGCTGGCTCTTTTGGCGCAAGTGGTCACAATTGCAATTGCTCGATCCCGAGTCCTTGCCCGATGCCCAGACTCGTAAGCTGAAGTACGACATTTTGCGTCAACGTGTGAGCAGAGCGAGCGATAAGTATGTGAAGCGCGCTCAACAGGATGTCATCAGCCCACTCGGAAAGAAAGTTCAAGAGGGAATTCGTCGTGTTGCCGGCAAACTGACGGCAGCCGAGCGATCGTACCAGAAGAAGCAGCGACAGACGGGTGTAGCACATGTTGATAAGGAGACCGTGCGTGCGATGCTGCAAGAAGCAAAGGAGCTGTTGGAGCGGCATGAGTGGGACCGAGCAGAGAAGTTGCTGATTGAGATTATTAGTGCCAATCCACGGCATATTGAAGCGTACGAGCGCTTGGGTCGTCTTTACTTTCAGAAGAAAGATTATGATCTGGCCCTTGAGACATGGAGCTTTCTTAACAAGCTGGCTCCTGAGGATCCGAGTGTGTTGGCAGCTTTGGGTGAGGTTGAGGTGACGCGGGGACGCTTGCAGACCGCGCGCTCGTACTTTGAGCAAGCCGTGGCGCTCCGTCCAAACAATCCAAAGTATCTCGACTTTTTGATCGACATTCTTATCCAGCTGCAGGATGTTCATGAGGCCATGACGACCCTCGATCGACTTAGAGAATCAAACCCTGAGAATAAGAAGATTGAGGTGTTTGAGCGGCGCATTGAGGATGTTCGTCAGAAGATAGTTGGGTAGCTTGACAATATTGGTGTTTTTTGCTAAAAAACAGCGTTTTGATGCTGTGTTTTTGTTTGGCGTTGTGGAGGCAAACGCCAGGCAGCAACAGTAGCGTTTTGCTCAGGCCTGGCTGAGCAGAACATGATCCTTCCAACCAAGGAAGGGGGACAGATGACCAGCACGACATTGCCCCAGTGGGGCGCTCTTCTCTCTATCGCCCTGGCCGTCGCCTGTGGCGACAAGGCCGCCGAGGCCACCATCGGCTGCGATACCGACGGCGATGGCGAGATCGACACCTGGACGACCTCGGACGCCTGCGAGGACGCGGGCGGCACCGAGATCGAGGGCGACACCGGATCCTCGGGCTCGGGTTCGGGCGAGGAGTGCGAGTTCGGCTACGACTACGACGCCGACGGCTACCCGGTCCACTCGGAGCTCGACTTCCTGGACGACTGCTCGGCCGACAACTCCGGCATCAGCGCCTTCGCGTTCGATGTGGTCGGAGAGGATTGCGACGACGACGACGCGACGGTGAACCCCGGCGCCACGGAGTACTGCGACGGCGTGGACAACGACTGCGACGGCGACACGGACGAGTCCGATGCCGACGACGCGACCACCTGGTACGCGGACCTGGACGTCGATGGCTTCGGCACGGTCGAGACCAGCACGACGGCCTGCAACCAGCCCTCGGGCTACGTCTCGTCCAGCGCCGACTGCGACGACACCGATGGCGACATCCATCCCAACGCCGACGAGGTCTGCGACGGAGTCGACAACGACTGCGATGAGCTCATCGACGACGATGACGACAGCCTCGATGAGGGCACGGCGACCACCTGGTACGCCGACATGGACAACGACGGCTACGGCGTGGACTCGAGTACCACGACGTCCTGCGAGGAGCCCACGGGCTACGCGCCCAACGACAACGACTGCGACGACAGCAACAGCTCCGTCAACCCCGGTGTGGCCGAGGACTGTTCCAACGGCGTGGACGACGACTGCGACGGCGCGATCGATGCCACCCAGTGGCACGCCGACTCCGACGGTGATGGCTTCGCCGATCCGGACGTCTCCTCCACGGACTGCATCGCCCCGTCCGGGTACATCAACCCCGACCTGGACAGCGACGGCAGCTTCGGTGAAGACGAGCAGGACTGCGACGACACCGACGCCAATGTCTACCCGGGTGCCGACGAGTACTGCGACGGGACGGACTACGACTGCGACGGCTCGACCTACGAGTACGACAGCGTGGACGCCTCGACCTGGTACCAGGACACCGACACCGACGGCTACGGCAACGACGCCGCAATCACCACTTCCTGCACGCAGCCCTCGGGCTACGAGTCGGTCGGCGGTGACTGCGACGACGGTGACAGTTCCATCAACCCCGGAGCCAGCGAGATCACGGCCGACGAGGTGGACCAGGACTGCGACGGGCAGGAGGAGTGCTACGACGACAGCGACGGTGACAGCTACGGCAGCACGTCCACGTCGACCTCCAGCGACACCGACTGCGACGACAGCGGTGAGTCCACCAACGCCGAGGACTGCGACGACAGCGATTCGAGCATCTACCCGGGTGCAGCGGAGTACTGTGACGGAGTCGACGAGGACTGTGACGGGACGGCGGACAACGACGCCATCGGCGGGGATACCTACTACTCCGACGGTGACGCCGATGACTACTGCGATCCCGACACCTCGACGGTCGCCTGCAGCGAGCCCTCGGGCTACGTCTCGGAGGCCGACTGCGACCAGGACGGCGACGGCTCCTTCGATGCCGACGACGAGGACTGCAACGACGACCTGGACCTGATCAACCCCGGCGCGACGGCCAACCCCTACACCGCCTGGGACATGGACTGCGACGGCACGCTGGACCTGGCCGGTGAGTCGGTCTCCACGGACGCTGGCACCTTCACCTTCGACTCGGCGGCCGTCAACCTCTTCGGCGACGAGGAGGGAGACTCCACCTTCGAGGGCGGCACGTCCAACTGGACCATGTACTACACCGACGCGGGTCTCTCCGATCCGGGTGTGACGGACGTCACCTACACCACGTACCCGCAGGCCGGCGACTTCCCGTCCGTGGAGATGCCTAGCCTGTCCGCGGGTTCGGGCATCGACAACGAAGCGCTGGGCAGCACCGGCATCTCGGTCACCTCGGGTACCGACTACGGCGTGTGCTGTGTCGTGGCCAACCCGGGAGCGGACAACCAGGGCCTGCGCATCTGGACCGCCTCCGAGTTCTACGTCTCCACCGGCACGTACATGGCCAACAAGACCGTCACCGCGGGCTCCGAGAACCACTACTGCGCCTCGTGGACCGCGAACTCCACCACCACCGAGTACATCCTGCTCACCTTCGGGAACTGGACCTCCGACCCCGCCACCTTCACCCACTGCGTGGTGGGCGAGGGGAACTACTAGCCCCTGAGCCTCTGTACGACCCCGCGTCACCCCCTCTCTCTCGTGAGAGTGATGGTGACCGGGGTCGTCGTGCGTCTATTGACCCCGTCGTTCGCGAACGACGGGGTTGACAAAAAACCCCCGTTTCTATACTATCCCCACGTATTTTACTTCTACCACTATGTCTCAGGACAACATGATCAAACTCGAGTGTACGACGTGCAAAACAACGAATTATCGTTCTCGCAAGAACAAAAAGGTGCATAAGGAGCGCATTGAGCTCAAGAAGCATTGTCGTTCCTGCGGAAAGCACGTTGCCCACAAGGAGTCCAAATAACAGCAGAAACACGCCCGATGATTGACAAACGGCGTGTTTTTGTGTATAGTGCTTGGTCTCGCTATTCCGCGAGCCGCCATACTCCGCCAGGAGACCGCTATGCCTTGTTGGCCCGTCAACAGGTACGCGAGGTGTGGAGCCCACGCCGGGCATCAGGGGAGGATTATCGACGGTACGTTCATCTGCGACCGGGCTCGACGAGCGGACCCGATCGTGCTGGTGACACTGTCGCCTCCCGAGGACTATGAGCCGCCAGACTGGTTCAAGGCCCTCCACCACACCCCCCAGCTTCAACTTCTTGCGCGTCTACCGGACGATGTGGAGATCGACCAAGACGCCGCTTGACCGCGCGCCTCGCTGTCCTTGATGGATGGCGAGGCGTCCGACTTTGTTAAGACTTGTCAAAAAAGCGGTTTTTGTATACAATTTTCGCGCATCCGCCGGGATAGCTCAGTTGGTAGAGCAACGGTTTTGTAAACCGTAGGTCACGGGTTCAAGTCCCGTTCTCGGCTCCATTTAAGCCGTTGTAGCTCAGTTGGTAGAGCGCATCCATGGTAAGGATGAGGTCCGCGGTTCAAACCCGCGCAACGGCTCCAGAGCAAGGGTCGGTACCGAAGTGGTCAAACGGGGCAGACTGTAAATCTGCTGGCATTCGCCTTCGCTGGTTCGAGTCCAGCCCGGCCCACCACAAAACACGCACGTTTGTGCGTGTTTTGTGCTTTTGCACATGTTTTTGTTTGTTTTTCTTAACTTGTTAAGTTATTCTTGACAAAAGTGCCATTTTATGGTATCTTTCTTCGTTCGTTTTTGTCTCTGAAGCGTTGCAAAACAAGCGTTTGTAGCGCTTTGGAGAGAACTACTCCAAACGTTCTATCACCGGGCCGACATCACTGGCCTATCTGGACGAGTCTACACCTCATCACCCCCTTCCATCCCCCGAGGAGACGCTGATGCGTACCCGATTGCAGAACAGCCTAACGGCTGACGAGAAGAAGCTGCTGGCTGCCTACGTCGAGCGCAACAAGGACGCCACCGAGAAGCAGAAGGAGCGCTACATCCTCGACCTCCGCGCTCGCCACCGTGCTGCGGCGCGGGACAAGAAGCGGGGACACGTCAAGAACCTGCGCCTGCGGCCCAAGAACATCTGGTCCCGCGTCGCCAACCGTGACATCGCCCGTCTGGGTGTGGAGCGCTTCGACGACGAGGAAGGCCGTGCCTACTGCGGTCCGCGCTACGCGCACGCCCAGAGCGTGTGGGCGCGCGAGTCGGAGGTCTTCACGGGCCTGATGGCGACCACGCGTACGCGCTGCGACCTGGACGGTAGCTTCCTCGAGGAGGAGTGCCGCTGGGACGCGCTCGACGCGGCGGTCGGCACCGACATGATGGACGAGCTGGACGAGCTGTTCGTGTACGACTACGGCAGTGCCCGTGAGGCCTTCGTCGCGCTCAACGACGCCGCCATCGACTACCTCGAGTGGCTCGGTGTCGACGTCGACGACCCCCGCGACGACATGCACACCCTGATCGATCTGATCGAGCTGGGTGAGCAGGAGCCGTGGGACATGCAGCACCGCTGCGGCGTGGAGTACGACGACGATGACACCGGCACCACCGCCTGGCGCCTGCGCAAGCACGGTCCGCTTCAGGGCAGTGAGGCCTACGAGCAGTGGCTGGACCAGGTCCTCTGGCAGGAGGAGTTCCACGGCGTGATGTGCGACGTCACCCGTCGTCAGAACATCGAGCGTCGGGATCCGCCCACTACGGTGGACTTCGATTGCTGGTTCTGGAACAAGCTCGACGACCTGAACTTCCGTGCCCGCAAGATGATCAAGCGGGGTCGGGACGACTGGCGCGAGCTGTCCATGCCCGAGGTCCACGAGGTCCGCAAGCCCGGCAAGTCCGGCAAGCGCGCGAGCCTCCAGGACGCCATGGACTACTACGACAGCAAGCCGCGGCCCACCGACAACATCTCGATCGACGAGGACCACGAGTTCGAGGAGGTCGATGGCGACGTCGAGTGGGTGGAGGTCGAGCCGGTCGAGGCGCAGCCCCGCAACGGCAAGGTCAACGGTCACGCCATGCAGGCCAAGACGACGCCCGAGCCCATCGTCGCGCCCGTCCCCGCCGACCCGGATTTCGAGCCGGAGTTCGACGAGGACGACGACGGCGACGGATCGACGCGCATGACCACGGTGCTCGCTGCCAGTCCCTGACTCGTCCACTCGGTTCACCCGTGACCCCACAAAGGTCGCGGGTGGGCCACTGCGCATAGCGCACGAAACATCGTGCTTTATGCGCAGAGAATGTGCAAAACAGAACCCTTATTGACGAAATAAGCGGTTTAGAGCATACTTCGACTGCTCTCTTGTTCGTATAGATACGAGAGATGTTAATTCATTAGTTCCGACACTCTTGTCTCTATGCAGAACAAGCTATTTGTCGGCAGCTTGCCATGGGCCGTTGATGACCAGCAGTTGAACGACCTCTTCGCTTCATACGGAGAGATCGTCTCAGCTCGTGTCGTTACGGACCGTGACACGGGACGTTCTCGTGGATTCGGCTTTGTCGAGTTCGCAGATGACGCTTCCGCACAGGCTGCCATCGATGCGATGGACGGTGCTGACGTCGAAGGACGCAACATTACCGTTTCCGTTGCACGTCCAAAGGAATAAGTTCCTTGGACAACAAAAACTGGCTTCGGCCAGTTTTTGTTTATAGGACCTATAAGTCTTATAGGTCCTATGACCTATCTGAGCGACCTATAGCCTTTGGGTAGTCCTTTTGAGTACACGATCTGCCACAGCTGATTCTTGCGTGCACGGAACGTGGCGGCGGAGGAGAGGAGGTAGAAGCGCCACATGCGCTGGAAGTGGTCGTCGTAGGAGGGAAGTCTCGACCATGCGGATTCAATGTTGTCGTACCAGGCAAGAAGGGTTTTGTCGTAATCGGTGCCAAAGTTGTGCCAGTCTTCCATCACAAACAGCTTTCCCGCTGCTCGTCCAATCTGCTCAATCGACGGCAGCATCGAGTTCGGGAAGATGTATTTATCAATCCATGGATCGGTTGAATGAACAGAATAGTTCCGACCAATCGTATGCAGCAAGAGCATTCCGTCGTCTGTGAGTACACGATGACAGACATCCATGAACGTTTTGTAATTCTTGTAGCCAACGTGCTCGAACATGCCCAGCGAGATCACGCGATCAAATTCACCTTCAATAAATCGATAGTCCTGCAGGCGAATTTCGACTGGTAATCCTTCACAGCGTTTGTTTCCAAGCTCAACTTGTTCTTTGGAGACAGTGACACCGACGACCTGTGCGCCGTAGCGTTCTGCGGCGAACTTGGCGAACGATCCCCAGCCACAGCCAATGTCGAGCACACGCATCCCTTCTTTGAGACCGATCTTTCGACAGACGAGGTCCAGCTTGTGTTCTTGGGCTTCATCGAGGTTGCGAGCATCTTTCCAGTAGCCACACGTGTAGACCATGCGTGTATCGAGCATTGCTTCGTACAAATCGTTTCCGGCATCGTAGTGCTTTTCGCCGATTTCATAGGCTTTCGCTACACGTCCTTGATTAAAGAGACGTGACTTTGCCATCAGAGCGAGCGTTCTCCACGAGCGGATGTCTTTTTCAATGTCCGAGCGAAAAACGCGCGTGAGCATCTCATCGATCGCCTCGCAATCCCACCAACCGTCCATGTACGCCTCGCCAAATCCAAGCGATCCCTGCGCGAAGGTACGAGGAAAGACACGGTTGTCGGTCACACGGATGTCCCAAGGACGATCACCATTTATACGGATGTCTGCTTTTGCCAGGAGCGCTGCGGCAGTGTCCTGTGCTGTGGCCATACGGAGTTATTTCTTTATTTGAGCCGCACCTTTTGATAGGCGTACCCAATCCTCCGTTTGTTGTTTAGCGTTTTCCATTGCTTGACCGACAAGCTCCTTTTGATGGGCGTACACCGCGCCAGTCGTTGCTTTCGTCTTTTCAATCACCCGATGCGCACGACGCATGTGATCTTTGAACATGCCGATGTCAGGAATGCCATCTTTAATGCGATTGAGTTTCAAAATAGCCTTCGGCGGTACGCGAAGTTTTTTGACTAGCCTAAACCAGCTCATCACCTTGAGCGTGTAGTAGCTAAAGTCGACTTCCCACCAGAAGAATCCTTGTCGTGCTGAGGAAGGGAAGTAGTGATGGTTGTTGTGCCAGCCTTCACCGCCGGTAAGGATCGCCAGCGGAAGGAAGTTGCGACTGGTGTCTTGCGTAACGTAGCGACGCGATCCGATGACGTGTGCAATCGAGTTGATCGAAAACGTCACGTGCCACAGCAGGATGGTTGAGACAAAGAATCCCATGACCAAGGCCGCTGGTCCCCAAAGCAGGAAGATGCCCGCTGCAAGAGCAAACGGTGGGACAAGTGGGTGTGCGTCGAGCCAACGAAGCTCTGGATACTTGGCAAAGTCCTGGATGCGTTCTGTCTTTGTGTCGTAGTACTTGTCGCTCATCATCCAACCCACGTGACTCCAGAAAAAGCCTTTGACTGGCGAGTGGATGTCCTCGGGTTGATCAGAGTATTGATGATGATGCCGGTGATTCGCTGCCCACCAAAGCGGTCCTTTCTGCGCTGCCAATGTTCCGCCCAGCGCCATGATGAATTGCCAAAATCGATTGAGTTGGTAAGAGCGGTGCGCGAAGTAGCGGTGATAGCCGGCCGTGATAAAGAACATACGCAGCACGTACAATCCGATGCACAAAAACACCGAAAACCACGTCACACCAGTGAAAAACAGCAATAGTGGCGAGAGATGGATGGCGGTGAAGGGAATAGTGCGAATCCAGTTAACTCGTTCGTTTTGTGGTTTTTTCATAGACAGATCTTTGAGGACATCTTACCATAGAGGCATCAATTCATAATGAATTATATGTTTAAGAGAAAGAATCCTCATGCCATAGAGCGTGAGAGGGAAGTGGCGGCCCGTGAGGCAATGCGCATGGAGATGATGGGAGGGATTGAAGAACGTCTGGCACAGATGGTGGATGATGATGCGCTTGATGGGTATATTGACGAATTAAATAATCGTGGCGCGGATATCAGCAATGATTCGTTTGGAAAAAACTACACACGTATTGTTGAAACGCCAAGAGGGACGGTTGAGGTGCGCTTTAGCTTTTCTCCTCAGTGGACTGAAGGCTCGCCGCATTTTGGTATCGCTGCGAAACGCACAACCGTCACACCTGAACGTCGATCTGGTCAGGCGGAAGTGGATGCGGATGCGCCAAACGTAGAGATGTCTCCTGAGGCTGAGGCGATGTCCCAGGAAGTGCTGGATTTGTTGGGGGAGACGGAGGATGCCCTGGGAGCGGCAGAGACGATGGAAGACTTTAATACGGCGAAGGACAGTATTGAGCGTGATCCTGAGCAAGTTGGATGGGACGGAAGTAGTTTGAAAAATGAGGCCTGGCGTGAGCTCAAGGCGCCAGACGGCAACACGTATCGCATGATTGTCACGTGGCCAAACGATCCACCAGCGGGATCAAAGCCGGCAATTGAGATTGTGATGATGATGCCGTAGGGATCTTGCCAAAAAGCACAAAATGAGCTATCATCATCCCGCATCGAAGGGGAGTAGCTCAATTGGTAGAGTAGCGGTCTCCAAAACCGTTGGTTGCAGGTTCAAGTCCTGTCTCCCCTGCCATGCAGGACACGTCGTTGAAGCGGCGTGTTTTGCTATTTGGAAAAAGGGTTGTTTCAGCGAAAACTTTGGCGTTTGGTCGACGAGTACCGAGTTCGAAAGTAGATACTGCATCAAATGTCGCTTTTGTTCCGGTTTTGCCGATTTATAAAGGTTTTCTGCATTTCTGCCGAGTTCTAAAATTTTTACGCCAAAATCATAATAATTGGCATCAGCTTTGTCTTGTTTGGACATCTGTTTATCAATCTCTTCAAGACGTGCGTTCCACTTATCCGATAGCTGATTGTATCGCTCTTCGGAAATCTTTTCGTCCAGTCGGTCTTCATACATTTTGTCCAACCGTGTTTTGAGCGTCATGCGTTCAGCGGCGAGGTTCTCATAAATTTTGTCCTGCCACTCCCGTTTGTCTCCCAATGACTGCTTCAAAGCAAGTTTCAAATACTTGAAGCCTGTTTCAGAAATCTTTAGCGACGACAGAAGATTGTGAACACTCTCCTCAATGTCCTTTTGGCGAATAGCCTTTTGCTGACACTTGGTTTTGTATTTCGTGCAACGGTAATAGATATATCGCCCTTTCTTCAATTCCGCTGTAATACCACGTCCGCACTCCCCGCAATGGAACATGCCACTAAACACAAACATGTTCTTTACGTCATTGATTTTGTGCTTACAAGCTCGCTTACCGAGCTTATCCTGCACCTTTAGCCATGTTTCAAGGCTTATAAGAGCGTCGTGCTGACCATTGTCATGCACCCTCTTATTCCAAACGAACTTCCCAATGTAGAACGGATTTTTCAAAAGACCGTACACACTAGTTCTTGATAGCTTTCTTCCCGCTGGCAGTTTATTTGCGAACCCTTCTTCTCGGACTCGTTCAGTAACTTGGTCAACGGAATCTTCCGTATTTCCATAGTATTCAAAAATCTTGCGAATCAAGTCTGCATTGTTTTCGTCTACGATAATGATGTTACGCTTTGGCATGAACGGGTCGGGGGCGTTCAAATAACCGAGCGGGGCTTTGGCGGGATAGATGCCTTGTGCAACCTTTTCCTTCTGACCTTTCTTGACCTCCTCGCTCAAATTGTCGATGAAGTTTTTCGCCATGAGCGTTTTGACTCCGTGCATGAACTTCTCGTGTGAAGATGATGCGCTGCTCATGGATTGATTCTCTTTGACCAAGTGAACCATAACCCCGTATTCGTCCATCAGGTCTTCAATCAGCGAATAGTCCTTGAAGTTGCGATGTAAGCGGTCTGTTTTCTCGACAAGTATGTGTTTGATGTTATTTGCCTTCACATACTCAATCATTGCGCTAAAAGCCTCTCTACCGCTCTTTTTTGCCGTTTCTACGTCCTCAAAGTCCTTTACGACATCAAAGTTGTTCTGGCGACCAAAAGACCACAGGAGCTTCTTCTGTGCCTCTGGGGAGAATCCCGTTTCTTCCTGTTCTTTGCTTGATACTCGGATGTAGGTAACGGCATCTTCCATATCATTCTTGCCTCTCTAACTTTACGTCCCAAAGTTTTTCTGAAACATATTCGTGTAATGCTTTGTCCTTTACTCGTTCGTCCATTTTGGCAATGGTCTTTGCCCAGCGTTTGAACTGGTCGAGGTCGGGATTGTGTTCGCTATACAATTCGTCAGCCATCGCTTCGATAATGCTTCTCCGCTCTGGGACGGAGCCATGATACCGTTCCGCAACCTCTTCAAAGAAGTCTTGACGTTCAGGCGTACGTTCACGAATCTGATAAATTTCTTCACATCGAGCCATGAGGTCTTCACTCAACTCTGTTTCAAATTTATCAACTCGTTCAGTAAAAAATGAAGCATGTTTTTCTTGGTCGGCTTGTTCTGCTAATTCTAAAAGTTGCTCTACATCTCTTATTTCTTCTCCTCCAATGACAAAGCGTGCATTGGCATCCTTTAGGAATCCCGTCAGTCGTTCCCTCCGCTCCTCATCAAGATTTGACCAAATGGTTTTTGCGTCTCGAAAGTCCTTTCTGCGTCCATCAGTAAGTTTATGAAACAGAATTACTTCTGGGGGTTGAATAGCAATCTCACGACCATCAATACTGGCTACTGGCGCATCCTCGTAACTCTCACGACCAGCCGAGCTATTGTGCGTTAGTTCTACGCTTCCATCTTCATTCTCGTTCAGGAAGATGACCTCAAACTCCGTAGAACCTTCTTCGTTGGAACGGAACAGAAACGCATTGTGCGTTTTTCGGTCTTCAATATCTACTCTATCTAATGTATTTCTATCGGGGTCGGTGATAAGAAAGCCTGCCTCCGTAGCAGCTTCAAAAAACTTGCCACGTTCACTTCCCATAATAGCCATGTCAAGGTCTTGGTGGTCACGATTCCATTCACCATCAAGTAAGTCAATTCCTGTACCGCCAGCAATGTAGGGCTTTATCTCCGCATCTCGAAAAAAGTCCGCTACGATGACCAGTTCTCGGTCTAACTCTGATTTGCGTTCGGGTGATGGTTCACGACTGACACGCTCCGTGACGAATCGTTCAACATCAGTATTTGTTGACTCGGCTTCCTTTGCACAAATGGGACAGGTAGATGGCTCATTGCCGTGTTGGCACATTCCTGCGGCTCTCATTGAGTCTTGTGATTTTTCGGGGTTCATATAATTATTTGGTCGATGTCTGTTCTAAAAACCGTTTGAATTCGCTTTTAGCAATCCGAAATTCCTTTCCAATTTTGTGCGCCTGTAGTCTCCCAGATTTTATGTAGCGGTAGATTGTCATGATGTTGACATCTAGCTTATCAGCCAATTCTTCGGCTCGATAAAACTCCTTTTCGTTTTGTTGCGCCATATCACTCTAATTCCTTACGATTTGATTTTGTAATCACTCCCTTGCCTGTTTCATGTTCAATTCTCTTACGTGTGCCACCTGCGATTTGACCGCCCCTTTTTACATCTTCTTGAATTTCATCCATGCCCATCGAGTTTTTACTTTTGGTGATTTCTGTTGAAGTCGCTTCTGCCAACATCGTCAGAATCAATTCAACGTCTTCCATATGGTCTCGCAAATTGTCACCTTTCTTTTTGTCCAAGTCCTTTATCTCCATCAACGATTTATGGTCATGGCCGAATGCACCTTTGTAGATTTCATTTGTCAGGATTGCGTATTGAATACCTTTGATGTCTCGTTCTTTCCATTCGTCTGTCAACGTGTTGCGTACAGCAATACCCCGCATCCGCTTTTCAATCCAGTTTTTCTCATATCCTTTCTTTTCATAAATTTCTTTCGCTCTGTTTACGGCAAGTTCTGGGTCAGCGATTTCATCAATTCGTTCTTTTCCTACTTTTGCCAGCCATCGTTTGAATGGTTCGGCTTTAGGAGATGGTATTGATTGAATAATACGAAAAATACCTTCTAAATCTGACGTATTCTCTTTACGTTTTTTCCCGTCTTTTGAAGTTAGTTGAAGGGGGGTACAAATTGTACCCCAGTTGGCTGAAAGTCCGCTGTCCCTTTGCCTCAATTTTTTGACATACTGTTTGACATCTTTTGAATCAGTCAAAATCTGTACAACATCCGAAACAGAGAAATACCATTTTTTCTTGTGCCATTTTTTTCGAACCTCTTTCTGTTCAAAAAGGGTAACGTCTTGTGATTTTTTTGGTTGTTTAGCCATAGTGTACTTATATTATACTTTACAATAGTTTACATGTTTATAGTAGTGCATAACCCACATTTCAAAGTAAATCTTTGAACTTCTTGGGCATGACGGGCGTGAAATTAATCAATCGTCTTTCAAGATAGCTGACCAAGTTAGCCTCATCTTGCTTCGCTTCAAGCTGTTCAATCATGCGTTCTGCATCTTTCTTGTTTCTCCCAAACGTAGAGGCAGAACATTGGCTTCGCATTTCGACTAACGCATCAGACAACCCGATATTTTGAATTCTCCCAATCAGATAATAGAAAAATGCTTTCTCTCGGTAGCTATTCGTTTCATTGTCCAAGATGTTCAGCAACTCTGCTTCTTTCAACCCTTTCAAACGAACAAGCCCCTGAAATCCATTCACATATAGATTCCGATATTCCTCTAAAAGAATCGCCTGACTAATTTCACCTGATACAACCTCGACAAATTGGAAGTTGCGTTTTTTTGTTTTTGTATGTTTGCGCATGACCGCATCCAACGATTGTTTTTTGTGAATGGACAGCTCAAACCGAATAGCCCCGTATTTCCATTTTCCTTTCTTGTACTGCTCGGCAATCGCATTTTCAAGTTTGGTACTCCCATTGATAACAATCTCGTCGAACTTGTCGTAAATCACCAAGCCCCGTGTGCCGTTATAGAATTTCAGATACTTCCCATCGACACCTTCGTCGTGATAGGTAATGCGGTTATATGCCGACCTCGCTTTGTTGTCGTACGCTTCCAGCTCTTTGAGGATTTGCTTTGTCTTGGCATACTTCGGGGCAATCTTTAGAATCTTTGAGAAGTCAGCACGAAAGACACGGGCATACAGAATGTTCTTCTTGCTGATGCCAATGCCAATTTCTCGCATCAGCTCAACTAGTCGAATCGCACACAGTTCAAGACACTTTTCATTTATGTCGAACAGGTTAGTACCAAATATGAGCTTTGGGAGCGACACTTGTATCATCAGTCGGCGCTCTGCCTTTGCTCGTTGACCATTACGTTTCCTTATCGAACCTCGCTCAACAATAGACACTTGCGGGAAGTATCGACCTTCTTTCTTACACTTCTTACCGTATTCGGTGTAACGAACAGAATGCCTGCCGAAAATACCAAACTTACCTCTCAATTCCTGATGCTTTGCTTTTGTGAATTTTGAATCATCGTAAATGATGAAGTGTTCAGTTCCGATTGTAATGCTATCAATCATACGGGTGCGTTAGCTTGTTGTCCGTCTATTTCAAGTAGAGTCTCGAAAAAGCCGAGTAGATTGCGTTCTGCTTCGGGGATATCTTTTTCATCCATTCCAAGCTCCTCTATAAAGAACTTTCTTTTCAACTCTTCGAGTGTTTCGGACATAACAAAAACTCCTTACCAATTGCGGTAATCCATTTTCAGGATTGGGCTGGTAAGAAGTTTGTTGTGGATTTGGATTGTTCCATGCAAGCATGGGACATGCTACAATCCAATTGGGTAACGGCTTTTTACCAAGCCCTTGATATTCCACCTGTTCCAGCAGGTGGTTTATCTTTTTGTACGCTGATTGTGGTATTTGGATGTTTTCATGTTGAATTATTTATAAGTGGCCAATTTATAGTCGCTGACACAGATTTTCATCATTGCTCTCGACACGTTGAATGTTTCAGCCAACTGACGTGGCCGTGGTTCAAACATATATTCGAATCGTACCAGCTTTTCAGGTGCCAAGTAGTACGACGCAGCAATTTCAGCAATTCTTTCAATGATGACCTGCCGTAGATTTTCGTCTTCTATCGCCTCCATGTCTGCCATAAATTCAAGGTCGAATCGCTGCAAAACATGGATGAGTTCATGGGCGATAGTGAACCTTGAACGCTGCTCCCCCAAATCAACAGCATAGAAAATTCTGACATCACCTCCGTTCATCTTATAGAATCCATCCAGCTCAATCCCTATTTTCTTCGGGTCGAATGGAATGTATCGGATATTGAATCCTGACAGATATGCTTCCATTGGCTCGAATCCGATAGGTGGTTTGAGGCTTCCATAGTTGGTATGGATTTTGTGTACCACGTCCCGAAAGTGATGTTTCCACTTTTTGACCATCTCCATGTAGAGAGGGGGAGCTTGTCCGTATTTCGGTTTTTGACCTGCAAAATTGCGTAATACATACGGACAGACATTAGCGTCTTCCATAGACTGTTATTTAGATTCCGCTTCAAGGAAATCGACGTACGAAATAACCTTCTGAATTTGTTCATCAGAAAAGTCTCTCTGACGCAATGCGAGCGAGAGTGCTGAATTAGCGTTTGGTGTTGAAGGGTTGCCATCAAGCAATCCGACACGTTCCAAAAAGTCTTTGAATGTAATTCCAAAGCCCTTTGCAAGTTGCTGGCTTTTATCGACGGAAAGGGTGTTGTAAACGCCCGCTTCCAACTTTGAAATGTAGCCAATCGAAACGCCAGCCCGATTAGCTAATTCACTTTGAGTCATACCGACTCCAAGACGTATAGCCTTGATAGATTTGTGAATGTCTTTCATATATTCGCTCGGTTATTATCAAACATTCCAATCGTACCATATGGGTTTTACTATTGTAAAGTCCGTGGTTGTGGAGTAGAGTATGGATATATGCACATAGCAATCAAACCCCTTTTCGAAACAACTCTTGTTGAACCAGTACAACTGGGTAAATTTCACGAGAAAGGAGCAAAAGTGGTCATAAATCAAAATGCGGTTACCGATAGCTTTGGAAAGATAGTGTTCATAGCTCCATCACCGACGCTTCTGTCGTTGAATGAGGCATGCCTATTAGCCGATGAGGCAACAAGGTTGAAAAACGAGCTAAAGAACACTTCAAAAGTTCAAATCATGACGGATAATAAAGACCCTAAATGGACAGCCGAACAAGAATTAGCACAGAATCCAAATGCAGAAAGAATTGTAATTCTTGATACTGAAACGGTATACAGGTTCCTTCAAATAGCAATGGCATTTCACTTCGCTGTTATTGCTGCCGTTGAAGTTTTTTGTACTCAACATATTCCAAGTGATTATGAAATGCGACGGCATCAGAAACCGAAAGGCTTTATTCAGAAAACATTTGCAGGTATTGGTATAAAGCGTATGGAGAATTTATCAAAAGCTGATATTGAACGTAGACTTTCTATTGTTGAAAAACTTGAATTGTTGGCTGAAATAAAAGGAGTCGAGGACATGAAGCAGTCGACAGAGTGGAGGTCATTTCGAAACACAAAGAAAACTCGTGATTCGGTGGTACACCAGAAGAATGGTGGGGTTGCGATTGCTGGATATGCGCCTCTATACGGTAACCTCATTGATGTTGATTTTCAGGAAAGTACCCGTGAGATAGTGGCACTTCTGAATAAGTTCTTATCTGACCCTATTCTTATTGAAGAGTAGTCGACCAACCCATCTTCAATGAAACAAATTCAGGGAATGGCGTTAGTTCACGATGCAACTTTGTCCAATCAAAAGTTCTAAAGTCGTCCGCCAGCCCCTGCCACAAAACCATCCGTTCATCGGGTGGTTTTGTGTTTAAAAGCACCAGA
>CAYFME010000002.1:91306-95266 GCA_964344145.1 uncultured Gammaproteobacteria bacterium | reverse complement strand
GCTTTTTCCACCGGATACTTGGCGTCATTCTTTTTCATCTTGTGCGACCAGGCCGCACCAAGATCGACGTCGAAGTCTTCGGCGAGCAATAGCACCCAGTACAAAACGTCTGCAAGTTCATCGCACATATCCTCGTGCTTGGGGCCGTCAGACAGATACGCCTTTATTTCCTCCGATGACTTCCATTGCAATAGCTCCATCACCTCGGCAGCTTCCAATGCCAACGAAATCGCACAATCTTTAGGCTTGTGAAACTGCTCCCAATCCCGCGCTTTGCGAAACGCAACAACCTCCTTTTGCATTTTATTCAAATCACTCATACGCTCTCATAATACCAAACCTACCTACTCGGCTGCTTGGTTGATACTTTTCTCCACCTCTTTTTCCAAAGCCTTCACGCTATCCAAATACGCCTCCTCCACCGGCGAAAACGTCTTGGCCTGATACTTGCGGTATTCGCTTGTCGCTTTTTCAACGGCCTGTGCGCGGCTGACTTGTCCGGCATCGCCGAGTACACCTTTATCAAACGTCTCAATCAAACGATCAAGCTGTACGATCCAGTCCTTCATATACATTGGCTCTTCCTGCATGGCTTTCACTTCTGCAAGATCAAAAAAGGCAGAAACAATATTGTTCAACACTTTCAGCTCGGTTTCATTCAGATAATTCTTTGCGATCGAAATGTCTTTCTTTGCCACGCCGCCTTCTGAAAAACTCAGCAGGCCCATAAACGGCTTACCGGCATCAGCGCGCTTAGCAATCACTTCCGCTGCCGTGTGGCCATGGGCGGCGTAGTGAAGCTTATTTTGAACCACCTTGAAAAAGTGCATCGATTCAACAGACTTCGCATTGTAATCCATACTTGTCGCATACAAATCGAGCACCTGCCGGTAAAGAACCTTTTCGCTCGAACGAATGTCACGAATACGATCCAAGAGCTCCTTCCAGTACTGTCCGCCACCATTACCCTTCAGGCGCTCGTCATCGATGGCAAATCCTTTCACGATGTACTCCCGGAGTCGTGCAGTGGCCCATTGGCGGAAACGTGTACCCTGGACTGATTTCACACGGTATCCGACGGAAATTATGACGTCCAAATTGTAGTGATTTGTGGGTTTTTTAGAAAAATCGGGATTTCCGATTTTTCTCATTGAATCAATCTCCGACAACTCACTTTCCTTGTAAATGTTAAGAATGTGCTCATTTATAGTTGAGCGACTCTTGTTAAACAGTTCCGCCATTTGATCAATGGTTAACCAAACCGTCTCCCCCTCAATTCGTACCTGAATAACCGGCTGACCACCATCGCCTGTGTAAATGATTATTTCGTTGCCCGGCTCTTTATCGTTCATAGGATTAATACCAAAACCCAACCTATTCGGCTGGGATCTGGATTCATTTTATCGCTTCATTGCGCGGTCGTCAATTGCCGCCAGCGCCGCGAATCTTCTCGGCCGTCTTTTTCAAGGCTTCATCATCGGCGCGGTCGGCGTCGTGCGTGCTGATGAAGCCCTCGTAGGTTGCAAAGTAGGTATTGATACCCGACTTGCGCGGCTTCCACTCAGGATCGTTCGTGCCATGCATTGGAAACAACTTCGCGTGCACATGGTTCACACCAAATCCCTCAAACACCATACCCGTACGACCAACGTCATCGAACGCGGCGTCGATCATCTTGCCAACCGTTTTGGCCGCCAAAACTAAATCCGTCAGCGCCTCATCGGCCAAATCAAACGCATAGCTCGAATGATGTGCCTTCGGAATCACGACCGTCGTCCCTTCAGTGTTTGGAAAGATAGACAAAAATGCCACGTGCTTCTCGTCTTCCCACACAGGGAAACTTGGTGACTCTCCAGAAACGATCTGACAAAAGATACAGTCGTCGGACATAGGTAACATTACTTCTCATGTAGACCCATTTTGCAAGTTTTGTGGCTATGTTGCAACTGCGAAGCTGCACCTCGCTGCAGACATAGCGCCAGCACATCGTGCCAAATCCGATCACCGAGAAGATCCAACGTCACTTGTTTTGTCTCAAAAGCAATATTTACCTCTTCAAACCAATACCTGCCTTGCCTATCTCGCGCAATATCGACACCCGCCACGTCGCCGTGGACAGCGTCAAGAATACGCGCAATAAACATCTCTACCTGCGGCGAGATGATATCGATAGACTCTATCGAACCTCCACGACTCACATTTGTAAGAAACGCACCTTCCCCACCGACACGATAATAGGCACGGGAAATAAATGGACGATTTGTTTGAAAATGGCGTACGACTTCTAGTCGCATGTCTCGCAAACATCCGCCCTGATGGCTTTCCTTTTCGATAGGTTGTTGCAATAAAACAGCTTCCAAACCTTGATGACAGTCAAGAATCGTCTCAATCTCGTCGGTTGATCGTGCGAACCAAACTCCCAATCCGCGTCCGGAACAAGGCAATTTGATGACAACCCCACCAAATCGATCAAGAAAGGTTTGAGCTTGATGACACAAGCTGCGCCGATCACGTACTCGAACGGTAAGCGGGGAAAAGCATTCACCAAGCGGGAATCGCAAAAGTGATCGCTCAACGGCAAGATGGGAGAGAAATTTATCTTGCCCATGTATTAAAAACGATGTCCCGTTCACAAGCGGAATACCCTCACGCTCATATACTTTCAAAGCACTGAGATAATCACCAAATAATGGATCAAGAAACGAATCTAGCTCACAACGAGCGAATACGACCTCCGGCCTACCAAAACGAAACAGCGGCAGTCGAGGATCAACAATCTCGACCCTGTGCCCATGAGCTTGAGCAATACTCCCAAAGACCTGCTCTGCTATTGCACCTCCATCATGTCGTAGGATATGGATATACATACGAAAAAACCCTTCCGGCAGGAAGGGGTTGATTATGTGATTTATCGATCAATACCAACTACACCTTCCTGCAAGATAGGAGTGCGTTCTTCTTGATCATGTCCGCTGTATGTCGCATATGAAGCAACTATACTTTCAAACCTATTTAGCTGTCAATTCAAACAGTACTGGCACTTCGACGGCATCATCATGCTCTGGCAACCCAGAGGCATTGGACTTTTGCAAAATAAGAAATCCGCTTGGCATAAACGATGAATCACTTCCGCTGTAGGGACGATCAAACTCCAACACCGCGGCAAACGGCACCATTTCCTGGGTCATCCAATCCGAAAGCGCCTCGGCATATCCTTCGGCGATGATGGTGCCATCCCAATCGGTCAACACAATCGGAAAGGTCGCCTCAAAATACCACGAACCAGCGACCGAACCGCTCACCGTCATCGGAGAACTCACGGCATCGCCCGCCATGGGTGCCGTCACTTGCATCAACTGTCCATTGATCGAAAAATGCAGCGGATCACCAGGCAGCGTTGTTTCCTCTTGCACATCTTCTGCCTCATCCAAAACCACAACAGGTTCTTGCGGGCGACGGATAAACAAAAAGCCTACGACAACGAAAAAGACAAGGACCACGAGTATAAAAACTGAGACGATCTGCTTGGCATGTTTCATACTACCCATCACCTTTAATCAATCGCGCAACCACTTCGCGCACACGGTTACCGTCCACATGACCTTTCAACTCTTTCATCACCGCACCCATTGCCTTACCCATGCCAGCCGCATCGCCCTCTTCGAGCTCATCAATGACCTTTTGCACTGCCGCCTCCAAGTCTTCATCCGACATCTCCGGCGGAAGATACTTTTTCAACACTTCGATTTCCCCACGCGCCGCCTCCGCAAGATCCCCACGCTCCCCTTTCACGTACTCGCCCAGCGCATCAGACAACTTCTTCACATCCGAACGCACCACAGCAACCACATCCGCGTCCTCCAGGTCACGCTTAAACTCGATCATCTGATTCTTCAGCGACGCCATAAGCAAACGCAACACGCTAAGCGTCTGCACATCTTTCGCTTTCATCGCCTCCTT
>CAYFME010000002.1:65366-91206 GCA_964344145.1 uncultured Gammaproteobacteria bacterium | reverse complement strand
TAAGCAAACGCAACACGCTAAGCGTCTGCACATCTTTCGCTTTCATCGCCTCCTTAAGATCTGATTGAACTTGTTCATAGAGATTCATATGAGCAAATGGTAACACAAAACCGACCTTGCGGTCAGTCATGTGAGAACGTTCAAATTTGAGGTCAATTTCGGTGCGCGGGGCAGTCATCTCGCGAGGCGCACTTACTGGTGCGGCGAGCGAGTGGCGGGACCCCGCAAGCCGGAAGTGGCCCAAATGTGGACGTTCTACCGACGGCGGCGTCCGCCACGGCGTCGCTTGTCCTCTACAAGCTTACCGGTACGAATGAGCCAATCGCGCTTTTCCGCTTTTTCAAGCGAACGCAACTTGGAAGCTTTACGCTTATTCTTGGGATCGTCCTTGGTGAAGAACATTCCACCCTGAAGCGTGAAGCGCTTTCCGCTGCGTTGATAACGACGAGACCATCGGCGGAACATCGCCTCAAAACTCTCGCCTTTCTTACGTTTTGCGTGGATATCAGACATAGAAATCAGTGCCGCGATAATAGACGATGGAGCATATTTTGTCAAGACGTGTATACTAAGGACACTAATCGCTTTTTATGACTCTACGTATTTCAACGCTCATCGCGATTTTGGCGATGTTCCTGTTTGCCCCCATCTACCAAGCCCTCGCCCTTGGCGATGCGGACGCCTTTTATAACGTCTACGACACAACAGACACATCTTACTATTACGACCTGGTCTCATCTGGAACCGGTCTGCATGCCGTGGGACTATCGGGTGCCATTTCCACGTCCTACGACGATGGTGATTCCTGGTCAACGACCACCCCTGGAAGCGACACCATCTTTTCCATCGATACCAGCTCGTACGGTCTTGTTGCCGTCGGCGGATCAGGAGAAGTATTAACTTCGGAAGACGATGGCGACTCATGGCAATCGGATACACTTGGTACTCTGGATTTTTACGATGTTGACTTTGAAGGTGACTACGGAAGGGCGGTTGGAGAAAGTGCAAAGATTTACAACTCCGGTGACGGCGGACAAACCTGGACGCCCACCATCATTCTTATCACAACAGATATCTACGGCGTTGATCTGTTCGGCGTACAATACATGGGAAACGGAGACGTCTGGATTGTTGGTGAGAACGGTGAAATCTTTTCAAACCCAGCGGATACCTCCGGAGGATATCTATCTGTCACAAGTCCGACGGGAAGAGATTTGCATGACCTCTACATCCTGGACGACGGTGAGACAGGCTGGGCGGTTGGATACGTCGGAACCATCATTAAAATGGAGGGTGGCACCTGGTCAGATATCTCGCCAGGCATCAATACTGACAACTACTACAAAGTCGTTCCAGGGGAAGACGACGATCATCTCTTCGTTATTGGAGACCAGACCATTCTTGAAACAACCGACGGCGGAGATTCTTGGGACTCTGTTGACTTAACATCTGATGGATACAAATTTTTTGGCGGCGGATATGCTGACCAACTCTATGCGGTTGGATACGACAGCGATAGTGCGGCAATCACGACCGAGGACTTCATCACACCAGATGCGCCAGCCATCACCAATATGAATCCAGAATCACCAACCGATGAAACAGAAGTTGAGCTTCAGTTCATCACAACGACCGACACACAAACTGGCATCGACGAATACCTCATGTACCTGGACGGAGTGTACGATGGAGCGCCGAGTGTGAGCTTCTTTGGCGGTACCTATTCCTACACCGGACTTTCCGAGGGGAGTCACACGCTTGGTGTGAGTGCAAAAGACGGGGCAGGAAACGAGAGCAGCTTAGATACCGAGACAGTCGTGGTTGATTACTCAGGGCCGTCCATCAGCTCGTTATCACCAAGCTCCGCGGACACCGGAGAAACAACGACGATCTCTGTAACCGCCACTGATAGCTACACGGATGTAAATAGCTGTGCGCTCTACGTCGACGGATCGATCATCGGTAGCATGACCGAGAGCGGATCGACGTATTATCGAGACTATACCTTCAGTAGCGACGGTGACTACGACTTGTACGTGCTGTGTGACGATGAGGTCGGCAATGAAACGACAAGCAGCACTTGGACGGTGACAGCAAGTACAGCCTCGACAGATTCAGGCGACTCTGGCGACAGCGGAGACTCTGGAGACTCAGGTGATAGTGGTGATTCTGGATCCGATTCGGGAGACTCGGGTGACGCAGAAGATTCCGCCGACTCCGGATCACTCATCAAGCTACAGTGCGACGGTGGTGAAGCGGCGGATGATCCATGTAAGGCCGTCTACTACTACTCTGGCGACGCCCGACATGCGTTCCCGAACGACAAAGTCTACTTCACCTGGTACGACGACTTTGACGATGTCATCACAGTAACCGACGACTTCATGTCATCGATCACACTGGGGCCAAATGTCACGTATCACCCAGGTACAAAAATGGTAAAGTTCCTCACCGTCAATACGGTCTACGCTGTTGAGCAAGGCGGCGTGCTGCGAGGTATTGATAGCGAAGACATCGCTGAAGACCTCTATGGCTCGGACTGGAACCAACAGATCGATGATATCTCCGATGCCTTCTTCGGAAACTACACCATCGGCGACGATATCGACGATGCAGAAGATTACGACGTAGACGAAGCACTGGACTCGGTAAGCTCCGTTGGAGATAACTTCTAGAGTCAAGGTTAAACCTTGAGATGAAAATGCCGCCTTTTTGGCGGTGTTTTCTCATTTTTTAAACATCAAGGTTAGACCTTGGTAAGGTCTAACCTTGGACGCACGCGCCGCCCGACCCACGAGGGAACCGAGCGGCGGAGACGTTGTTGGAGCTAGATGCGCTTGAGGTGGACGAGCAGGCGACCCACGGCCGAGTGGATCAGCGCGTCCTCGAGCATGAGCGCCTCGGCGGCCGGCAGGAAGACGGTGGAGAGCACCCTCTCCTCACCGTCCACGGCGTCGCGCACGACCTCCTCGCGGAAGCGGTACGTCCCGTCGGCCTGGAACGCCAAGGCCTGCGGATTGACGCGCACGGCCTGGAACTTCACGCCCTCACCCTCCCGTGCGGTGATCCACACCGCGCGGTTGGGGTTGGTGGGCCGGCCCGGCAGGTCGATCCACTCCTCGTACAGGTGCACGTTGCCCAGCTCCTCGCCGGCCTCGCGCTTGCCCGTACGCTTGCTGTCCTCACCCGGACGCTGGTAGCCCCCGGCGATCACGAGCACCGGCTCGTCGCCCATGAGCATGCGGTGCTGCTGCACCACGCCCACGACGATGTCGCCAGCGATCTGCGCGAAGCCCAGGACCGCGGTACCGCCGCCGCCGCCCTCGTAGTAGGCGATGGCGTCGTACTCGTTGCCCTCGGAGCCGAAGGCGCCGTACTGGACCGAGCGGTACATGTCCTTGTTGGAGTTCCAGAGCTCCAGGTGGACGCGGGTGGCGCCGACGAGCTCGCCGTCGCCGTCGATGATGCAGTCGCCCTCCACGTAGATCCGCCAGTCGGGCTCTAAGCCCTCGGGCAGCGGGGGGACGGTGACGGACGGTTCGGGCTTGACGGACTCCACGTCCGTCGGGGATTCCAAGATGTACAAGAGTTCACAGATGGTGTGTCGCCCTGCGTGCAAAGCGACGTTGTTCGATGGACCGTGCTCCAGCCACAGCGAACCCGTTTTGACAACCAACCCAGAAGGCAACTGTCATGGCCAATCGGAAAGACCCTTCTGACAGCACCACGCTATCAGGAGCTACATTCGTAGCGTGCCCGGGAATCATCGCTCCCGTAGCTCTTACTTGTCCAATGGACACCTCCTTCTCGCCTTTGCGAGATCGTTTTGTAACAAAAAACACCCGATAGGTCAACCCCATCGAGTGCTTTTCTTTTTACTTAAGCATCTTCTGAACCAGCTGCACGACTTTTGCCGAGTCGACGATTTCCTGTCCACCGGATTCCATGTCGCGGATGATGATCGTGCCGTCCAGGACCTCTTTTTGTCCGAGGATCAATGCGACGCGAGCGCCTTGCTTGTCGGCAAGCTCGAGCTGCGCCTTGAGTGATCCTTTTCCAAACGCTTCGGCCGTCACCACGCCCGCCTTGCGGAACTCGTCAAAGATACGCAGACCTGTTCGACGTGCCGCATCTCCCAGCTGACAGAAGAACACCTGCACCTCTCGTGCATTCGGCAGCTCAACCTCTTGGTGCTTCATAGCAAGCACGATGCGCTCAATCCCCATTGCCATTCCCATCGCTGGCGTTCCTTCACGCCCACCAAGCAGCTCAATCAGTCCATCGTAGCGTCCACCGCCACCAATCGCATTCGCCGTCTTTCCTTCAAACTTCGTTGGCATGATCTCAAACACCGTCTTGTTGTAGTAGTCGAGTCCGCGAACCAAGAATGGATTGAGCTCATACGGCACCTCCATCTCATCGAGGTACTCAAGCACCTTCATAAAGTGCTCCTTTGAATTGTCATCAAGCCAGTCGACGATCTGCGGTGCATCAATCTTCAACTCTTCCATGCCCTCATCCTTGGAATCGAGCAGTCGCAGAGGATTCTTCGTGAGACGTTTCTTGTCTGTGTCAGATAACTGCTTGCGGAACTGCTTAAAGTACGCCACCAGCTCCATCTCGTACTCGCGGCGAATCTCTGGCGATCCGATCGAGTTGATCTGGAACACAACCTCAAGTCCAAGTTCCTTCAAAATCTGATAACACATGATGATGATCTGTGCGTCGATGATCGGCTCAGCTGACCCAATCGCCTCCAGACCAAACTGCCAGAACTGACGATACCGACCAGCCTGAGGACGGTCGTGGCGGAACATTGGACCTTCGTACCACATCTTCACGGGCTGCGGGCGGTCGACCATGCCGTGCTCGATGTAGGCGCGACAGGCCGAGGCGGTCGCCTCTGGACGAAGCGTGACCTTGTTCTCACCTGGATCAACAAAGGTAAACATTTCCTTCTCCACAATGTCCGTTCCCCTTCCAACCGAACGCTCAAACAACTTCGTCTGCTCCAAGATCGGCAAACGAATGCGCGTAAAACTATAGTCTTGCGCAATGCGAGACATCACCTCTTCAACGCGCTGCCAGTACACCTCCTCTTCTGGCATAATGTCGCGAAATCCTCGCAGCAGCTGCGGGGTCTTCACTTTCTTCTTCGGAGCCTCTTCTTCCTCCTTCTTTGTCGTTTTCTTCGCAGGCATATTAATCAGAGTATATATAGCTTGGTAAATCGATTGTTCCTAGGCGCTCCAGCGGCAGGCCGCGGATCCAGGCCTTTCCGATAATCAAATCCTCATTCACGGCACCGAATTTTCGTGAGTCCAGACTTTCATCACGGTTGTCGCCCAGAACGTAGTACTCATTGAGGCTAAGCGTGACGCGTTGATGGCCGCTGGTGTATTCCTCGATGTAGTCTTCCCGCAGTTCGACACCGTTTGGATATTCGTCGTTAAAGATAGTGATCGTGCCATCGTCAATCTCTACCGTCTCACCCGGCAAACCGATGATGCGCTTGATGTAATGATCATGAATACCAGTTGGTGGACGGAAGACGACGACATCGCCTCGCTCAACCTCCGAGAACCGATACGAGATTTCATCAATAATCAAGTATTCATTCTCATAAAAGTTTGGCTCCATCGAAGCGCCCTTGACAATAAACGGCTGGACCAGAAAGTAGCGGACCGGAATGATGATAGCTGCCGCGATGATCACAATCTGGACCACCTCCAAAAAAAACATCACCACGGCCCCCAACGTGGCTCCAAAAATCCTATAAACAAAGGGTTGCTTTTGCTCGTCTGGCATAGCGTTACGCGCCTAGTATACACGAAAAAATGCTTTTTGCAACGCCTCGGTGCGACCCGAAACGCCTCGTTGCTCGATGATCAATTCTTTGTTAGGATACAACCACTATATGGAAGAGCATTCCGTTGATTTCTTGAAGAAGAAGTACGACCTCGCCCCTACGCGTAAAAAGGCCCGAAGAGTTCGCTCGACGCTCAAGATCGTCGGCACCCTCCTGGGCCTCGTTGCTATTGTAGGCGTGGTGTTTTCGTACAACCTATCTCAAGACATCGAAACGCAATCTGGCGAGGTGGAAGGCTTTTCCCTCTTCACTTCGTTCCGCAACTTGGTTGGCTCTGAGGACAAAGAGCTGACCGGAGCTGACGACGATCGCATCAACTTGCTGCTTTTGGGCGTCGGTGGCGCTGGACACGCCGGACCAGAGTTGACCGACACCATTATCTTCTCAAGCTTCCAACCATCCACGAGTGACGTGGCAATGCTGTCGATCCCTCGTGACCTCGCTGTCCCGATCCCCGGCTACGGCTATCGCAAGATCAACCATGTGAACGCGTACGGTGAGCTGGAAGAAAAAGGTCAGGGACCTGTCTGGGCATCGGAAATCATCGGTGACCTTCTTGATCAAGACGTTCATTACTACGTCAAAGTTGATTTCAACGGCTTTGTTGATCTGATCGACGCCGTCGGCGGCATCGACGTCTACGTGGAACGCGCCTTCACCGACTACAGCTATCCAACCGAGGATGACCTTGTGCAGACGATCTCGTTTGAACAAGGGTGGCAGCACATGGATGGCGAGACGGCACTGATGTTCTCGCGCTCACGTCACGGAACCAACGGTGAAGGATCAGACTTCGCGCGCGCCGCACGTCAACAAAAAATCCTCCTTGCGGTGAAGGATCAGGTTCTTTCAACCTCTACCCTTTTAAATCCTGGACGCCTCGACCGCGTGATCGAAACCTTCCAAGACAACGTCTCCACGAACATGTCGTTCTGGGAGATGATCAAGCTCGCCCGCTACGCACCGGACATCGAGCTGGATAACGTTCATCTGAGCGTGCTCGACTCAGGTCCAGACTCCCCGCTCTACTCAACGACCATCAACGGCTCATACGTTCTTTTGCCAAAGCAGGACGACTGGTCTGGCTTGGAAGAAGTCGCCGACAACATCTTTGAAACAGACTCCACCTCAAGTGCCGTCACCGAAATCGTCGAGCCTCAGGAAACGGCTCGTGTCGAAATTCAAAACGGTACCGCTGTCACCGGCCTTGCCTTTCAAGCGTCGCAGATGCTCTCGGGAACATCGTTTGAGGTGATTTCCATCGGTAATGCCGATTCCAAAGAATACGAAACAACCATCATCTACGATCTCTCGGGTGGTGAGAAGGACGACGCGTTGGCGGTGCTCAAAGAGTTCCTTGAGGCCGATGTTTCCATGACGGCCTCCGGCTGGGCGTTTTCCGACGAAGTTGTTCCACGGGAGCTGACCATCACGGACGAAGAGGTCGCCCTAGATGAAGAGATTGACTTTTTGATCATTTTAGGCCAGAATGCCGAGAATCTCGTGCTGCGCTAAGTCTTGGACTGGCATATTTGAGGTCAGTTTCGGTGCACGGGTGGCAGACAAGGAGACGTACCAGATGGTACGTTGACGAAGTCTGTCGGGACCCGTAAACCGAAAATGGCCCAAATAGGCAAGTCCAATATGCATGTAGATCCTCCAAAAGTGGTAATCGTTGGCCGAACGAACGTCGGAAAGTCCACGCTCTTCAATCGTCTGATTGAAAAAAACAAATCCCTTGTTTCAAACATCCCTGGTACCACACGCGATCGCTTTGAGGCAGATTGCATCTGGCGCGCGCAGGTGGTGCGCATGGTGGACACGGGCGGACTAGACCGCGAGACGGTCGACGAAATCGAAGAACAAATCGCAACGCAGGCACGTCTTGCCATTGAGCAAGCGGACGTGCTGCTGTTTGTTGTTGACCTTCAGGCTGGGCTACAGGAAGAAGACCGCCTTCTTGCCAAAGAACTTGTGAAGGCAAAACAACCGGTCATTGTTGTTGGAAACAAAGCGGACAACTTAGACATGATGGCTGGCGCGCACGAAAAAGAATGGCACAACTGGCCACTGGACGCACCGATGCCCATTTCTGCAGCGCGTGGAACCGGGACAGGTGACCTGCTTGATGAAGTGTACGACGAGCTCAATCGCATTGGACAACCTCCTGTCTCCATCTCGGACATTGCTGCTACGATGGTTGCGGTTGTTGGTCGACCGAACGTTGGAAAATCATCGCTCTTAAACGCCGCACTCGGACAAAACCGTTTTATCACCTCCGACCGTGCGCACACCACACGCGAGCCTAACGATACACACATCACCGTCGACGGTCGCGATTACATCCTGATCGATACCGCCGGTATTCGAAAGATGGGTCGCATTTATAAAGGCAAGTCAAAGCTCGAGATCACCGGTGTGGAGCGATCGAAGCGCGCGGCACAAAAAGCGCACGTAATTCTGTTTGTCCTGGACGTCAGCAAACGCATCACTGGTCAGGATAAGCATCTTGCCGGCATGGTTGAAGATTCTGGAGCAAGCGTCATTATCATCGCCAATAAATGGGATCTTATTCCAGACAAAGAAACTAACACCATCAACGAATACGAAGAATACATTCGCGCGCACTTGCCGCAGCTCGACTGGGCGCCAATCGTGTTTACCAGTGCGCACACCGGAAAGCGTGTGCCGCATGTGTTTGACGTCATCGATCATGTCTTCCAAAACCGCTTCACGCAGTTGGACAACTTAGAGGCAAAGACGTTTATCAGCCGTGCTATCGCGCGACACAAACCAAGCCGCGGAAAAGGCGTTGCCCATCCGCAGATCAAATCGTTTGTACAAGAAGGCGTGAACCCGCCAAGCTTTGCGCTGCGCATCAACCAACGTCGCATCGACACGCTAAATGTTTCGTATCTGCGCTTTTTGGAAAACCTGCTGCGCAAATTCTATTCCTTTGATGGAACACCGATTCGTATTAAAGTGATTGCAAAGAAGAAGTCGCACACAACTGGTGCGCCAATTCAATCAAATAAACCAAAGGGGCATGGCACTTATCGTGGGGCTCGGTAATCCAGGAAAACGATACGAAAACACGCGGCACAACGCGGGGTTCATGGTTGTTGATGCGTTGGCTGAGGAGCTTGGATGGAAATGGTCAAAGAAGCTTTTCATCAACGCTTTAGTTGCAGAAGGAAATGTCGATGGCAAGAAAGTGATCCTTGCAAAGCCTCAAGCCTACATGAACCGATCAGGAGAAGCGACGCAGAAACTTGCCAAGAAATACAAAGTCGAACACGCCGACGTTGTTGTTGTGTATGATGACGTCGATATCGAGCTTGGCGACACGCGTTGGCGCGACAACGGCTCTGCCGGCGGTCACAACGGCATGAAGTCGATCATCAAACATCTCGGCACCCAAGATTTCCCTCGCCTTCGCGTCGGCATCGGCAAACCGCCGGAGCATGTACCTTTGGAGGACTATGTTCTGGGACGAATGAGTAAAGATGAGCAAGAGCGACTCCCCATCAGCCAAGCCATCGAAGAACTACAAAACCGGGTCTGATCGCCCGGTTTTGTTGATCGCTATTTAATGTAGAACGTTCCTACACCGCTTGCGATGCTATTCTCCCCCTCAAATGTATAGGTCGCTAGCTCCCAAAGCGTTGCCGAATCGTCCGTGCCAAGCATAACTGGCACAACATCAACCGTGTCTTCAAACATGCCGATCGCATCGAGAATCAACGAGAACGCCGCCGTGTCCGCTGGCTTACGCTCACCATCAGCATAACCCCAGAACTCAATCTCCTCATACGATGGCTCAATGATCTGGAATGAAAGCGACAATGTACCTGGTGTCCATGGAGCTGGATCGTGCAGTCCGAGCGCAAGGGTTGTCAGATGAATCGCGTCATCCACTTCCGTCTCGGTCCCCGCATAACTCGTCACCTCACCGGTCACACGCACCGATCCTTCACGCGTTCCCATCAGCTCACAGTACGGTGCCTCCTGACCCTCGGGATACGGCGGCTCCCATTCGCAATCACTCAACGCATCATACGTAATGACACCCTCACCTTGGATCGATCCGCTTTCATAGATATACAGCGTTCCTGTTACATGACCACTGATATCACTCACGGCATTCGTCCATTGCTCACCAACAACAACGACATCAAATGGATATTCATAGAGGGCGCTCTCAATATCGAGACTGCCGACAACGGCGCGATCGATCGAATCGGTGATCCCACAGCCGGGCAGAATGAGTGCGCTTGCAAGGAGCAAAAAGAACAGGTTTTTCATAAACGATGGTTATTTAGAGATATTGTACGTTTTCGCCTAAAAACGGTCAAAACGGTTGACAAAAGGGTGTTTTTGTGCTATTATTTTGTGTCGAACGTCCCATTCAGACCACAAGGAGGTTCCATAACGGACACGACCGACACGCGGATGACCCGCGAGAAGCGGATCAAGATGATCTACCGCTTCGCGTTGTTCCTTCGGGAAGAGCTGGAACACAGAAACGAGGACGCAGACCTGGACAGGGTTCTGGTCGCCCTCCTGCGCCTCGAGGGGCTGCTCAACGGCCTCTACCGCTACAGCGTCGACGTGGAAGTCGACGACCTGCCCCCGGACATGCGCGTCGACCACGTCTGGGATGCCCTCCAGTACATCATCCGATACGGGCCCCATCCTATCGGAAGTGAGGGCCCTGGAGTCTGGCGCGACATCCACTTCGAGCTGTTCGACTGCATCCAGCGCCGACGCAAGAATCCGGACTGGTCCAGCAAGCGCTGGGATGACCCCAGCCTGCTGGATGGCGAACCGCTCAGGGCCGCAGGAGAGGGCTGCCCTCGGCAGAACGAGAGGCTCATTGAGCGCGCCCGCGCCAAGTTCCTCTAAACTCCGTCGTTGACCGGCGTTCCAAGGAAGGAACGTCGGTCTTGACTTTTAAGCGTTTTTGTGCTATTCTATCCGGTCTTCGCATCCAGCAAGACGCTCAACGAGGAGGCCACATGATGGTCAACGAGTTCTGGTACGGCAAGAGTTCCTAGCTCAGCCGCACCACGCAAGAACTCCATCTTCCTTCCTCGGCGCTTCGAGATGAGAGCAGGTGCGGCTGATCCCAGCTGCGCCGAACCCTCTCACGCCCGGTTCCAACCGGGCACCTCGGAGACGTCATGTCCAACAACCCCGACCCGATCACATTCGCCCGCCTGAACATGCACTGCCGCACCATGGACCGTGGCTTCGCCTTCTACACGGATCGCAAGGGCCGTGAGGTCTTCGTCCACATCAGCCGGCGCCGAGAGGTGATCGGTGAGGGTGATGACCTGAGCCTCGGCGGCCGCGTCGAAGCGACATCCTTCCCCACGCAGATCGTCCTGCGCGTCGGCCCGGGCAAGCGCCCCGGCCAGCACGCGGCGATCGTGTGGGGTGCGGACCCGGAGCCGCGCCTCAAGCGGCACACCGACCCCTGGCACGCCAAGTACCCCTTCGGCGAGCACACCAAGCACTTCATCGGTGGGGAGGTGAGCATCCAGGATCTGGACCGCCGGTGGCTCGTTCGCCCCCTGTCGGGCGTCACCCTGACCTCCCTGGAGGTTCGGGACGACACGGTCACCATGAAGTTCAGCGATGGACGTACCGTCCGCGGCAAGTGGTGGGACTTCGGCTTCGGAAGCCGACGCAGCAAGCACGGCCACGTCGACCTGCTCTACACCGGCAGCAACCGGTTCCTGAAGATCGGCCTGAACCACAAGCGAGAGTGATCCGCCCGCAAGGGCACCGTCGTAGACCGGCGTTCCAAGGAAGGAACGTCGGTCTTCACGTTTGTGCTATAATAGAAACATATGGGAGAGAGTTTTTTTGTTTCTCGGATTTCTGATCCGGGCTACCCTTCCTTATTAAAGGAAATTCACGATCCACCAGGAGAACTGATGGTTCGCGGTGTGCCGCCCGATGCTGATCGGTCGTTTTTGGCTGTGGTTGGATCGCGTAAATTCAGTCCGTACGGTCAACATGTGACGCGTGAGCTCGTTGGAGCCCTCGCGCGCGCTGGAGTCGTCATCGTCAGTGGTCTAGCCATTGGCATTGATGAAATCGCGCATCGCACAACCATCGACGCTGGCGGTACAACGGTCGCCGTTCTTGGATTTGGCATAGATCATATAGGGACAGATCGTGAACAGCGGCTACAAAAAGACATTTTAACATCCGGCGGCGCACTTGTAAGCGAATTCCCACCAGACCTCCCAGGGCACAAGCATAACTTTCCTCGAAGGAATCGCCTCATCTCTGGCTTATGCCACGGAACACTTGTTGTAGAGGCGGGCGAACGCAGTGGCTCACTCATTACGGCGCGCCTCACCATGGAACAGAATCGCGACCTTTTTGTTGTTCCCGGCCCCATTACCTCTCCAACCTCCGCTGGCACAAACCGCTTTCTCAAAGACGGTGCCATTCCCGTCACAGAGCCGGATGATATTCTTAACGTCCTTGGCATTGAAGCGTCGACGACAATATCGGAACCGCCGCCCGACCTCACCGACGCGCAACGCTCCGTCTACGATCTCCTATCCGCGTCGCCAACACACATCGACGACGTCATCCGTCAACACGAGAGTCCCGGCAACGTCGTCTCGGCCCTCATCACAACGCTCGAAATCGCCGGCCACATCAAAGATGTCGGTGGAAGATATTTTGTGGTAAATTAAGGTGGCTATGGACCCCTATCACGAGGCCGTTGCGCGACTCTTATCGCTCAACAATCTCGTTGCCAAACCCTACACCGCTTCCAAAAAGGAGCTGCGTGCGTCGCTCAAGCGCATGCGCAGCTTTTTGGATCACCTCGGATCACCTGACAAAAAGATGCAAATCATTCACGTCGCCGGCACAAGCGGCAAGGGTTCTGTCGCCGCGATCATTCGTTCAATCTTGCAGGAAGACGGCCGAACGGTTGCGAGTTACACATCTCCACACACAACAACGTATCTTGAACGATTCACGATCGGTGATAAGCTCATGGATCCGAACAATCTGGTCAAAGCTGTCGAGACCGTCCTGGATCACTACACGACCTTCTTAAAAAAGGATCCCTCACCTCTCTCTTTCTTTGAACTTTCAACCGCTACTGCTCTATTCGCCTTTGCAGACCAAGGGGTGAAGTGGTGTGTGTTGGAAACTGGCTGTGGCGGTCGCTTTGATGCAACGAATGTCATTGGGACGCCACGTGCGGCCGTGATTACCAACATCGGCAAGGACCACACACACATCTTGGGATCGTCACTCACCGACATCGCGCGGGCCAAGGCAGGCATCATCAAAAAGAACGGCATCGTCTTCTGTGGTGAGATGCGGCCGGCGATTCGCAAGGTCTTTATGAAAGAGGCGATCAAACATTCAGCGGCTCTCTTCTTTGTGCATCCACCCTATCAAGACCTTCTCGCCCCCGAACTTGGCGCACACCAACAGCACAACGCCGCTCTCGCTGCGGCCGTGGCAGAAGAGCTCAGCATCGATCAAACAACCATTCAGAAAGCGTTTTCCAACATTCAACTCCCGCCATGTCGGTTTGAGACCATGCAGGACAATCCTCGCGTGATCATCGACGGCGCGCACTCGCCAGTAAAAATCAAAGCGCTCTGCAAGCAGCTTGAGAGCATTGGCGGACCGGTCCACATTCTCTTTGGCGCAACAGCAACAAAGGACAGCAAACCAATGATCGAACAGCTCGCCAAGCACGCCGATCGCATCAGCGCGACACGCTTTACCACCACGTTTCGCAAGGCGGCCAACCCCTTTGAGCTCATCAAGCTCGTCGGCAAAAAGAAGCGTGGCGACGTTCATCTGAATCCGTTTGAGGCCCTTAGTGTGGCCCTCGATCACACAAAAAAGAACGAAACGTTGATCATCACCGGATCGCTGTATCTCTGCGGTGAACTGCGCGAGTATTGGATTGCTGAGTCGGAGATTGCAAAGAAACGATCGAGTCGATAGCTATGGCCGCAAACCTCTCACGAAACATCCCAATTAGTTACGTAACCTCATTCCTTACTGGACTTGTATTTGTGGCCGCTATTTGGGTTGCATTTGAAACCCGCATCCTGACATTCACGCAAATCGCCCTCTTGCACGGAATCTTGCACTTAGCAACAATTATCCTTGAGGTCCCAACAGGAGCTCTTGCTGATTTAATTGGACGTAAGCGTACAATCATTCTCGGATGGCTCACAATCGCCATCGCATATCTCATTATAGCCCATGCCCCTGCTTTTTTCTGGTTTGCGGCCGGGTATGCTGTATTAAGCCTCGGAACAGCATTCGTATCTGGTGCCGATTCAGCTCTCCTGTTTGACACCTGCAAACAACTGAAGAAAGAGGAACACTTCTCGCGTTACATGGCGGCATCAAGTGGTTATTATCAAGCAGCGCTGGTTGTTGGCATCCTTATCGGCGGATACCTTTACAGCCAAGGAATCAACTTCCCGTATTTGGCCATGGCCGGATCACACCTTGCAGCCGCAATAGTCGCGCTGTGGTTCATAGAGCCACGTATCGACTCAGATACGTTTTCATTACAGACGTACGTTCGGCAAACAAAAATTGGCTTTAAAGAAGTGTTCAAAACCGCGTACGCAACGCGACTCGCGCTTTTTTATACACTTGTCGGAGGTATAACTTGGAGCTGCCTAACATATTTAAACGTGCCCTTTGCGACAGATGTAGGATTCTCTGAATCGCAACTGACAATCATCTTCGCTGTCGTTTACCTCCTCAGTGCTTCGGGCCTCTGGCTGCTGGCAAGATTTCAAGTTTTCAAAAGAAAAACAATTCTTATTGGTTTTCCTATCATCATGGCCAGCGCACTACTTCCCGGTGTTATTGCTACACAACAAATAGCCGTCATTCTACTACTACTCATCTTAACAGCCGGGAGTGGACGCTTCGTTTTCCTCATGAACTATGTCAATGAGTTATACGAGTCCAGATACCGTGCGACCGCCATATCGGCACTCAACATGCTCATGAGCGCATTTTTCATTCTCATCATCCTTGTGAGCGGCCCTATTCAAGATATCTATGGAACACAAGTTATCTATTCAGTCCTTGGACTAATCTCTCTGTTCATCGTGCTTCCAGTCGCCTTTCTTGTTGCCAAACCTCAACACAAGCAATCATTTGACAAACACAATCTGTTCTGATAAACTGGTGTTAACGCGGTTGAGATTTATCTCCGCTACTGGTGTCACAAAGAACCTCCCTACTCTAACGAGTTGGGAGTCTTTGTCTTTATCCTGAGACGCAAGGGCTCGTGGAGGTAATGGTAACCTCAACCGCGTCGACACCGGTGGATGCGGGTTCGAGTCCCGTCGAGTCCACCACCATGTCTCAGGACCAGCCGGCCCGCCGTCGCGACCGCTTCGGCGGGTTTGGCGTTTGACAAGCTGACGGACTCTGCTGCATTATGCGCAGCGTATGAAGCGCCTCCTTATAGTAGAGTCCCCTACAAAGGCAAAAACGATCAAGAAATTCCTCGGTAAAGACTACGAGGTTATTTCTTCTTTTGGGCATATTCGCGATCTTCCGCGCAAGGAAATGGGCATTGATATGAAGACGTTTGAGCCGACATACGAAGTGCCAACAGCAAAAAAGAAGCGTGTCACTGATCTGAAGAAAGCGGCAAAGGGTGTTGACGAAATCTACCTCGCCACTGATGAAGACCGCGAAGGAGAAGCGATCGCGTGGCACATCGCGCAGATCTTGAAGTTGAAGCCTGATCAGATCAAGCGCATTACGTTCCATGAGATCACTAAGCATGCGATCGAAGAAGCGCTCGGGCAAGCGCACGAGATGTCCATGCCGCTCGTTGAAGCGCAGCAAACACGCCGCATCCTCGACCGTCTCGTTGGCTACGAGCTCTCGCCATTTCTTTGGAAGAAGGTTCGGCGCGGCCTTTCGGCCGGGCGCGTGCAATCGGTGTGCGTGCGGCTTATTGTTGAGCGCGAACGCGAACGCCATGCATTCAAGCAAGATGAGTACTGGACCATCGAAGGTCAATTCGAGAAAGACAAGGCCGTGATGGAAGGAAAGCTCAATGCCATCGACGGCAAGAAGCTCGACAAACTTGCGATTGGAAATGAGAAGGAAGCGACTAAGATCGTAAAGGACTTGGATGGTGTAGCGTTCACCGTTGACGCCGTCACAAAGAAGCAGGCATCGCGCAAACCACCAACGCCGCTGACGACCTCTTCCCTTCAACAAGAGGCAAACAACAAGCTCGGATTCAGCGCGAAGCAGACGATGACACTCGCGCAGAAGCTCTACGAGACCGGTCGCATCACGTATATGCGTACCGACTCCATGAATCTCGCAGGTAAGTTCCTTGGTGAGGCGCAGAGCTACATCAAAGCCACGTTTGGCGATGCGTACGCGACGGGCGTGAAGACGTACAAAACAAAAAAGAAAGGTGCGCAGGAAGCACACGAAGCGATTCGTCCGACCGATCCAAGCAAGCATCCAGAGCAGCTCCAAAGCACACTCGAGTCTGGTCAATGGAAACTGTACAACCTCATTTGGCGACGAACGATGGCAACACAGCTTCCTGCAGCGAAGCTTGAGAGCACAGCCATTGATCTGCTTGCCAAGAACTATACCTTCCGCGCGAATGGAAGTGTGATCGTGTTCGATGGCTTCATGAAGGTCTACAAGAGCGCGAAGGAGACCATTTTGCCAGAGCTTAAGAAGGGCGACGACGTCAATGCAACATCGATTTTGCCACATCAACACTTTACGCAACCACCAGCGCGCTTTTCAGACGCAACGCTTGTGAAAGTTCTGGAAGAACATGGAATTGGGCGTCCATCGACATACGCACCAACGATCTCGACCGTGATTGATCGCGGCTACGTTGATCGAGATGACAACAAAAAGCTCTTCCCTACTGATACCGCCTACATTGTGAACGACCTGCTGGTTGAGCACTTTCCACAAATCGTTGACTTTGAGTTTACGGCGACGATGGAGAAGACGCTCGACGAAATCGCTGAAGGAACCGTCCACCGCGTTCCAACGCTCGAGGCGTTTTACGGACCATTCCATAGCAATCTTGAAAAGAAGACCGAGGAAATCACGTACGCGGACGTTGTGAAGGAGCGTGAGCTTGGCAACGATCCGAAGACAGGCAAGATGATCGTTGTAAAGACAGGACGCTTTGGACCGTACGTGCAGCTCGGTGAATGGTCAGAGGAAGACCGCAAAGCAAAGATCAACAAGCCAAAGATGGCGTCACTGCTCAAAGACATGGACATGGAGACGGTGAAGCTGGAAGATGTATTGAAGCTCTTCGAGCTACCACGCACCGTTGGTGAAATGCCTGACGGGACACCGATCACCGCACAAAGTGGTCCATACGGTCCGTACCTGAAGGCAGGAAAGACGAACGCTTCGATCGAAGAAGGCCAGATGTTCACGCTTGAGGAAAAAGAAGCTCGTCAGATCATCACCGAGACAGCAAAGAAAAAGGAAGAGATGAAAAAACCAATCGCAGAGTTGGGAGAGGATCCGGAAAGTGGCAAACCGATTCTGGTAAAAAACGGACGCTTTGGACCATACGTCACCGATGGAACCACCAACGCCTCGATTTCAAAGAAAATCGATCCAACAACCGTCACCCATGAAATGGCCGTCGAGATGCTGATTAAAAAGCGCGAACGACAGGCAAAGAAAAAGAAGAAGGCCTAGGCGGCCCTCTTCTTTTTCTTGCCCTTCTTTTTATCTTTCTTTCCAAAGCCTTTTGCGTTCAAACGCTTTTTGGCCTCCCTCTTGCGCTCTTCCTCGCGCTCTTTGTTTTCTTTTTCTCCAGGGATCTCGCCCAACTTGTGCTCTTCCTGACCGATCCATTGCTTAAAGCCTTTCGTGAACCACGAACGATTGTCCCAAAGCTTCTTGAGACCTCCAAATAATCCACCTACACCCAAAACACCTGCTGCAGCCAGCTGATCAGGGGCCTTGCTCTTCTTCTTTTTCTTTTTCTTCTCTACAACTACCGGCTCAAGCTCAGGTAGCTCACGTCTTGGCGCCTCACCGGCTTCCTCTTCAGTATCATCATCCAACATCTCCGCCGCTGCAGCAGCCGCAAGTATTCCTTCAGCTTCCGGAACAAGCGTCTCGGAGTTAACAAAGGATTCTGCTTCCGGAACCAACGTTTCAGAATTTACAAATGATTCCTCTTCTGGAACCAATGTCTCGGAGTTTACAAAACGCTCCTCCGCATCTGGCTCTTCCGGAACAGACTCTGATGTTGGCGCCTTTTCCCAAGCTGTCCGCGCCTTCTTCGACTCAAGAACGCGATGAATGGTGCGATACGCAAGTACATCGCGGAAGAAATCAGGATCAACGTCAAATGCAACATCTTCGTCAAGATCCATTGCCTCAAATTCTGGCTGGAGCATGTCCATCAGTACTTCGCGCAGCTCTTCACCGGACAGATCACCATCCAACTGGGGATACTGATCAACCATTGCTTCCCACTTGTCAGCGTACTTTCGCGCAGCGGATGGCTGAAAATCGGCGAAGTATTTAATGGCCTGATCAACCTGCCGATAAAGCTCCTTTCGCTTCGCCTCGGCCTCTTCCGGTGACATCGCATCGATCTCATCAAACGTCTTTCGATCAATTGGCTCAAACCGACGCATCGCATCCATGAAGCCCTCGTCCTGAGCTAGCTCTGACTCATACGCATCCGACTCGACGGATTCCTTAGACTCTTTTGACTCTCTCTGATTTGTACTCTCCGATTCCACCTCGGCGGCTGGCAACTCCTCCTCCGCCTCAGCTGAGGCGTCAACTTCTGGCGTTGCCCCCCCTTCCAATGATCGACCCATTTCTCGATACGTCAAAACATCTCGGAACCAATCAAGATCAATGTTCCCGTCATCTCCAGCCATGTCCTGAAGCACTTCGTGCAATTCTGATGCAGACAAATCTCCATCAAGCTGCGGAGCTTGCTCCACCATCTCCTGCCAACGTTCTGCATATGCAGCGGCCTTTTCTGGATGTTCTTGCGCATACTCACTCGCCGCTCCTAAAATCATTTCCATATGAACCTCCTGCAAGCTGTCTTTCTCGGGACCTGGAGGCATATTTCGGATCTTCTCAAATTGCTCCGGATCAACAGCTTCCGGCATGAAAAACATAAACTCTGGGTCCTTCAGAAGATCGGATTCGTATCCAAACTCGCCGTCAGACTCCTCTTGACCCGGAGCTCTCTCATATAATTCAACTTGAGGTTCACGAACCGCTGGCAACTGTGGTTCAGGATCACCGCCCTCAACACGCGCCGCCGCATCTGCCCCGCCGGCTCCGTCGCCCAAAATCTGATCCGTCACAACGTTCGCCGTATCTTCCACGTTTTCGATGACAACGGTTGGTTCCGCATCTTCAACTTCCGGCTCGGCCTCCTCAACCTCTGACGCCGCTTCAGCCGCCTCTGAAGCCTCTTGCTGCAAACGATCATCTTCGAGCTGCTTACCCTCGGTCACAATGCGCTCCAAATCTCGCGACGCCTCCGCCGGATCCTCCAAAAAGGCCGCACGCTGGTCTTGCATGAATGTATCGATGTTCTCCTGTGAGAATCCGCCATCTTTAAGCATGGTGTGATACTCCTCCAACAATCCGGTAAACGCGTCGGCAGCTTCTTGATCCTCTGCTTGCGCCGACTCAGGGGCCTCGGAACCTGCAGGCGCTCGGTCCAATTCTCGCTGCGCAACCGCCGCATCGCCCTCATCAGTATGCAAATCAGCGACCACTTCGGCCTGCTGCGTCTCTGTAACATCCACGCCGCGACCCGTTTCCGCAGCCATCACTTCTGACAGGTCCTCCAATTGCGCACGGTCATCCTCATGCGTAAATCCTTCGTCCTCAGGAACCAACGTCTCCCCTGCCTCTGCAGGAGCATCCTCACGGTCCGGCATCGTGTAGGACATCTCACCAACTTCGATCATGATCTCCTCCACAGTCGGAATATTATCCCATCGCTTACGAACAACAACCTCAATATTCTGCGCCTTGGCAACAGACACCTCGTGATCCTGCTCAAATTCATCCGCGACAACTTCTAGTTGCTGGGCCACACGCTCTTCCTCAGCTGCCAGCTCTTCAGCACTTATCTCCTGACGCTCAATACCAGCGCCCTCAAGCACTTCTTTTGAGCCATCCAAATTAAATTCTTCATCACCTGCCATACGCACCTATTCTATCTAATCTTGCGCCCTCCGACAATCGACGATACTCTACATATATGAACGAGGTCATTGACTTTTTGCCACTTGAGCAGAAGCTCAAAAACGCCGGACCATATACCGACGAAGATATTACGTTTACCAAACGTGCCTTTGAGATGGCTCAGAGCGCTCACAGCACGCAAATGCGTAAAACAGGTGAGCCCTACGTCGTCCACCCGTTTGCGGTTGCCATGAAGCTTACCGACATGCAGTTGCCAGTGGAGGTGATCGCTGCAGGACTCTTGCACGACGTCCCCGAGGACACAGACGTGACGATCGAAGAAATTCAACACGCCTTTGGCGAAGAAGTGGCAGGAATCGTCAATGGTGTCACGAAGTTGGGACATGTCCGCTACCGCGGACTCGAGCGCTACGTGGAAAACCTACGAAAGATGTTCTTGGCCATGGCGCAGGACGTGCGCGTGATCTTTGTGAAGTTCGCCGATCGCATGCACAACATGGAAACGCTGTATGTGATTCCCGAGAGCAAACGGCTGCGCATTGCACGCGAGGTGATGGAGATCTACGCACCGATCGCCAACCGCTTGGGGATGGGTGAATACCGTGGATTGTTTGAAGATTATGCGTTTCGGTATCTCAATCCAAAGGAATACAACTGGACCAAGCATCTGCTTGAGCAGCGTGTGAAAAAGGCTGGGCCAGCGATGGAGCGCGCCATGCGTGATGTTGAAGATGCTCTTAACGACAACGGTTTACATATCGCAAACGTCCATGGCCGTATCAAGTTCTGTCACAGTCTGTACAAGAAGCTCCGAAAGTACGACAAGGACATCAACAAAATCTACGACATCATGGCGTTGCGTATCATTGTCAACGACGTGAGCGAGTGCTACGGAGCGCTGGGAATCTTACATGGCATGTACACGCCGCTGGCTGGACGCATTAAGGACTATATTGCTCAGCCAAAACCTAACGGCTATCAGTCACTGCACACGACGGTGTTTGATGAAGACGGATCGATTCTAGAGTTTCAGATTCGTACCGTGGAGATGCACGAGGAAGCTGAGTTTGGTATTGCAGCGCACTGGCGATACAAGGAATTCCAGAGTACAGAGAAGAAAGTCCACTGGATGAACGAGCTGGTGCGTATTCAAAAGGAGCTCAATGAAAACGACTTCATGGATCGCTTGGATGAGCTCAAGCTCGACATGTTCCACGACCGCATTTTCGTCTTCTCACCAAATGGCGACGTGTTTGATCTTCCTGAGAACTCTACGCCGATTGACTTTGCCTACGCTATTCACACAGACATCGGCAACAAAGCGTCGACGGCGAAAATCAATCATCAAGTGGTCAACCTCTCCACGCCGCTACGCTCAGGAGACATGTGCGAAATCATTGTGGATAAGAATCGTAAAGGCCCAAACCCTGACTGGCTGAAATTTGTAAAAACACATCACGCCCGCTCAAAGATCAAAGATGGCGTAAAGAAAAACAAGCGCTCGTTTTTCCCTGCCTTCACGAAGCGGTAGCTTCAGGAAATGATTTGTTGAGAATCAGCCTGCGTTCGTCCAGGCATAGGCCCTACCTCGCATCGGGCATCACGGATGTCTGTCGTTTTTAAGTGGATACGACAAACGTCGTGATGCGTTCACCGTCGCTCGGTCAGGGCCATGAGCCTGGACGTACTCGGAAGATTCCCTCAAATCATTTCCCTTCGCAATATGAGTTTTGCGGCGGATTTTAAACGATCGTGCGAAATCCGCCGCACACGGTCGTAATCAAAAAATGACCGATCGGTCATTTTTTGGTCACAGCCCACAAACACGAGACCGCCCACCAAGGTGAGTCGGGGGCGACTCGCGGTGGGCGGCGAAGTTGTCAGGTAGCGGTGAGAGGGTCACCACCAGTCGGGTCGGGGCGGCTGCGGCTCGTGATCTTCGCCCATGATCGCCTTCGACGCTCTCGAGAAGCGTTCGTCGTGGTGGGGCATGAGCTTGCGGATGCTCGCCTGCACCAGCCCGACATCACCGAGCGTCTTGACGCACGCACGACCTCCGACGAAGTGCCAGTCCACGTCCTGGCCACTGTCGGCAGCCACGCTCTTGACCCACGCCTCCATGGAGTTGGAAGGGATGGTGTGGGTGATGAACACGAGGACGCCTTCGCGAAGCATCTTCTTGCTGCACGGAGGAGGGGTGGGACCGTCGGTCGCCATGGGAACCTCTGAAGTGAGAATACTGACGAAACGTCGGCAGTCATCGGAATGACAACCGATATTAGCATAGGTATAACTTCCTGTCAATAGTAAATAGCCAATGTTAGCCAAAAAGAGACCTATAATGGTCTCTTCGACACATAACCACCCCTAACCCCTCCTTAAAAAGGAGGGGGACCGGATGCTAATCAATCAACTTTTTCACCAAGTTTTTCAAATCCTCTTTGGAATAGAAATGAATGATCATCTTGCCAGATGTCCCATTCATTTTTAGTTCTACCTTTGTTTCAAGCGCCTGACGTAGCTCATCTTCGATCGCACGGACATTCGCGTCAGCTGAGCGCTTCTTTGCCCCTGGTCGAGCTCCGGATGCCTTCACCTCGGCCTGTCGCACCGTCATCTTGCCCTTGAGCATCTCGCGAAACATCTCCAATCGCTTCTGCTGATCAATTTCCGATAGCAATGTACGGCCCGCTGAACGCGAGATCTTGCCCTCCATCAACGCCTGCTGAATCTCGGGCTCCAAATCAAGCAAGCGCACGGTGTTCGCCACGTACGATCGACTCTTTCCAATCCGCTTAGCGACCTGATCCTGCGTGAGCGAGAATAGCTCGATCAACGACTGATACGCTTGAGCCTCTTCAACCGCATTCAGGTCAGCACGCTGGATGTTCTCAATCAATGCGAGCTCGAGCTTTTGCTGATCAGAAATATCACTTCGGACAACCGCTGGTACGGTTTTTAGTCCGAGCAATCGTGCACTGCGCAGGCGTCGCTCACCGGCGATGAGCTCATACGTCCCGTCGTCCTTTTGCGTGACCAACAACGGCTGCAAAATGCCGTGCTCTTTGATCGATCCGACAAGATCTTCTAAGTCAGACGGCGCAAAGTAGGTCCGCGGCTGATGCGGATTTTCAACGATCTTGTCTGTTGCGATTTCGGTCTCAGGAACGGCCGCTACCTCCGCTTCTTGCGTACCAACGACCGGGGCAATCTTTGGCGGGATCAACGCTCCCAGTCCTCTGCCGAGTCCTCCTTTTGCTTTTGCCATATTAGACAACAGTATTTACCTGATTAACAGCGATCGGTTGTTCCTCGCGCATCAAAAACTCCTTTGCCAATCGCTCGTACGCGCGTGCCGCCTTGGAAGATGGATCATAGTGCAGAATGGACTGACCAAAGCTTGGTGCCTCAGCCAAACGCACACTGCGCGGGATTACGCTGCGGAAAATCTTCTCAGGAAAATGCTTGTACAACTCTTCAAGCACTTGCCGAGAAAGGTTTGTGCGTGAGTCGAACATCGTAATCACCGCTCCCATAATGCCCAGCTCGGGCTTGATCGACTGTCGAACCATGTTGATCGTTTGCATGAGCTGTCCGAGGCCTTCGAGCGAGTAGTACTCAGCCTGCACAGGGATCAGCACGCTATCTGCCGCAACCAATCCGTTGACCGTCAGCAGCCCGAGCGTTGGTGGGTTGTCGATGATGATGTAGTCGTAGTCGTTTCGGATCTCAAGCAACGCATCGTGTAGCTTGCGTTCGCGTCCAATCTCACTCACCAGCTCCACGGATGCTCCAGCCAGGTCCTGTCCACCCGGAAGCAAGAAGAGTCCCTCGTGGGCTGTTGGCTGAATGATCTCCTTGGCTTTGTGCGATCCGGAAAGCGCGTGATACGTCCCCGGTACCTCGTGCCCGGCAACAGCGAGGCCGCTCGTCGCATTGCCTTGTGGATCAAGATCAACCAAAAGCACGTACTTGCCAAAATGCGCCAAATACGAAGCAAGATTGATGGCTGTCGTGGATTTTCCGACGCCACCTTTCTGATTAACAATCGACACAATGTGCGCCATGTGGGCAGTATATCACTTCCCAGAAGCCTCCGCGACCGCTTTGGCCACATGCTTCACCACGTTTGGATCAAACGCATCCGGAATAATGTTCGTAGGATTTGGATCAGCAACAACGCCCGCCAACGCATGGGCGGCAGCAAGCTTCATCTTCTCGGTAATATCCTGAGCACGAGCATCGAGCGCACCGCGAAAAACCCCGGGAAAGGCCAGTGCGTTATTCACTTGATTAGGAAAATCCGACCGACCAGTGGCGACAACCTTTGCCCCACCAGCATGCGCCTCCTCGGGCATAATCTCAGGATCAGGGTTAGCCATGGCGAAAATAATGGCATCATCAGCCATGGACTGAACCATTTCTTTGTTTACCAAGCCACCAACGCTCACACCAATGAACACATCAACACCCTCAAGAGCGTCCGCAAGCGATCCACTCTTGCCAGCCGGATTTGTAAAGGTCAGCAGATCTTTCTTTGCATCGTTCAAGTTGTCGCGATCTGGAGAGATGATCCCCTTGGAATCACACATCACAATGTCACGCACCCCTTGTGAGACAAGCAACTTCGCAATCGCCGTGCCAGCTGCTCCCGCACCGCTCATCACAACACGCAGATTATCGAAGGTTCGGTTGGTGATCTTCATGGCGTTGATCAGTCCTGCCATCACCACGATCGCGGTTCCATGCTGGTCATCATGAAAGACGGGAATGTCCAGCCGCTCTTTCAAACGTCGTTCAATCTCAAAACATTGTGGTGCGGCAATATCTTCCAGGTTGATACCACCGAAACTCGGTGCCAGCCGCACGACCGTCTCGACGATCTCGTCAGGGTCCTGTGTATCCAGGCAAATCGGAAAGGCGTCGACGTCGGCAAATGCCTTAAACAGTACCGCCTTCCCTTCCATCACCGGATAGGCTGCTTCAGGACCAATGTTCCCGAGCCCAAGCACCGACGATCCATCGCTCACAACCGCAACCCAGTTCCCTCGCGGCGTATACTTCCACATATTCTCCACGTCCTTAGCGATCTCGCGACACGGCTCGGCCACGCCGGGCGTGTAAAAGACCGAGAGGTCATCGCGATCGTTAACCGGTGCCTTTAACCCAAGCTCAATCTTGCCTTTGAGCTCCTCGTGACGTTTGAGTGACTCTTTGTTGTAGTCCATACCTGCAAACGGTACCACGGTTGACGAGGCTGGCTCAAGGTGATAGATTATCCCCTTCGCACCTTCTCGCGAGGACTGGAGATCAGATGCACATCACGCGAAAGAACGACGGCAACCGTGTCGGAGAGGCTCTCGAGATCCTCGGAAGACATCCCGCGGTCGGAGGCACCGACCAGGTGAGCATGCTGCTCACGCACAGCCACCCGGGCGACAAGGGCGAGCCCCATCACCATGACCACACCACCGAGGTCTACTGGATCGTCAGCGGTCGCGCCCAGATGGTCATCGACGGCGAGGCCTACGACGTCAGCAAGAACGACGTGATCATGGTCGAGCCCGGTGAGGTCCACGCGCTCAACTGCCCGGACGACGCCGAGGAAGACGTATACTACGTGGCGATCTGCGTGGGTGCCTGGACGCCCGAGGACCATCACGTCGACAGCGAGGACTAGGAGACGGAATGGCGATCACCGAGGAACAGCTTCGCGGCTGGATC
>CAYFME010000002.1:61389-65266 GCA_964344145.1 uncultured Gammaproteobacteria bacterium | reverse complement strand
GCGAGGACTAGGAGACGGAATGGCGATCACCGAGGAACAGCTTCGCGGCTGGATCGTTGATCAATACATCTGGAGCCGCTTCTTCCAGCGGTGGCTCGAGACGATGCTGCTTCTGGGAAGAGCCGAGAGGCTCCGAGAGTGGCAGCTCCAGCCGATCATCGACCAGCTCGAGCAGGAACGTGGTGAAGACCACCCTGCGATGCTGCTGGCGATGCTCGACATGGATCCTCCGGAGCCTGACGACGCGTCGCCCGAGATGACGGAGCTCATCGCGTTCGTCGAGGGCCACTTCGAGAACCTCATCGTCCTCGTTCGGCTCCTGTACGAGAACGAAGCGCTGGCCGCCAAGCTGTACGTCGTGATGCGACGCGAGGGAGCGGACATCGAAGGAGTCGACTGGCACTTCGTCGACCGGCACATCGAGCTGGACGAAGGAGAGCATGCCGAGGGAGCTCGCAGCCTGCTTGCCCTTGCAGAGGGCCGCACGACCAACCTCCTGCTCATCGCGCGCTTCGTCAGCCTGCGCCTCGCGCACCTGCAACGTCACTTCGGCGACCAGATCGCCACCTGGTTCGACTAGACCAACTCGCCGCCCGCTCGACAGGCGGCCCGCCCCGTACGACCGCAAGGTTCTACGGGGCTTCGTGCATTCGGGGTTGACACGACCCTCTTTTTTTGCTACCTTTGGCGGTCTTGCGTACACTGATGACAGCGTCATTTGTGAACAAAAGGCGTCACCCCGCACTAGGAGACCTATCGTGCGTATCCCGTCCCTTCTCTTCCTGACCTTCCTGATGACCCTGTCGAGCACCGCCCTGGCCGGTACCCAGCGTGCCTGCGAGCGCGAGATCAATCGCGCGTTCACGCTCTCGACCGACTTCCCGCCGCACCCCCGCGTCGAGCGAACCGATCCCGTGTGCGTGGGCCAGGTTAACGTCACCATCGAGCCCGAGCGCATCGCGCGCATCGCCAACATGGACAGCGCCACGCTGCGCAGTGCCGCCACCACGGCCACGACCGGCTACAGCCGTCTCGTGAGCATGGTGGCAGAGCAGCCGGACAACCACTACTGGGGCTTCCTGCTGGGCTCGGGGGCCTGCTGGGCCTACCCGAAGACCCAGGGCGCAGAGTCCACGGGGGTCGTGTACATCAGCGACCCTGACGATGCCCTGGGTGGCCCCGGTGCGCTGCGCATGATGCTCGACCGTGCGGTGGAGCTGCGCGACGCCGAGGCCACGCGTACGCTGGTCGACGGCATGACCGTCATCGACAGCCTCAGCCCGGGTGGCAACTGCGCCTACGCGCGCGACGGCGCCTACAGCAGCACGCTCTACGCGCTGCTGATGGACGGCGACACACAGGCGGCCGACCGCTTCATGGTGGACTACGCCTTCGTGCCCACCCACGCCAGCGCGTCGCTCGTCGCCATCGTCAGCGGCGAGGACTACGAGACCTCCGACCGAGACCGCAAGCTGGTCGAGCGCGTGATCCTCCGCGGCGAGGTCGCGCCCCTGCCCGCGCGCATGCTCGGTGACGCCTGGTTCAGTACCCTCTACCGCATCATCCTCATCGCCGGCATGAACATGGCCGAGAGCAACGAGATGGTGGCGCGGCTGATGGGTCCTCTCGTCGACCAGCTGACCGGCACCCGTGGCCGGCACGACGTCGAAGCCGAGGCCGTGCGAGGCGTCGTGGAGTCGCTGGGCCAGGACCCCTGGAAGATCGTCGAGGGTCTCGACCCGGAGGGGCTGAGCACGGAAGCCGCCAAGCTCGAGCGTGAGCTCGCGATAGCGGAGCTCGAACAGCCCTCCGAGGGCCGCCGCATCAGCATCGCCTGGCTGCGCGCCCTGCAGTTCCGGGCGCTGCCCGCCAACGCCTGACCCCTTCCGTCCGTGAGTGAGCGACCGCCCGTGGTCCTCGATCACGGGCGGTTCTGCTTTATACAAAATCAAAAACGCACGACCGGAGTCGTGTGCTTTTGGTTGCGGGGGCCGGATTTGAACCGGCGACCTTCGGGTTATGAGCCCGACGAGCTACCTGACTGCTCTACCCCGCGGGCGCATAGTAATCGAAATCCCTTCTTTCGTCAAGCCCAGAGCATGAACGCAACGACAATCGCGTAAACGTAGTAGAGCCCAAAAATCCATTTCTCGTTAAACGGCTCTTTTATCATCAATCCGACAGCTGCAGCCGCGCCGATGATCGTCGGAATCCAGATGGCGTTCGTTGCAAGAAGCGTCGGGACAAGCAAGAACGACAGGGCAAGCAAAGCGCCAATCACCAATCGACCCTTCTTGTCACCGAAGATAACCGGCAACGTCACAACGCCGTCCGCTGCATCACCTTTGCGATCTTTCACGTCCTTCAGGTTCGCGGCCATCGTGAAGATGACGACGATCAGCACGATCCACGAGATAGGAAACGCATCGACTGTTTGATCAGGTGAGAATGTGTAAAAGCCTGCCATCACTGCAGAAAGGCTCGCGAGCCCGATGAGGAACGTCGAAAGCAGCGGGAAGCGACGCAGGCGTAGAGGAGGCATAGAGTAAACGTGCGACAGAGCGATGTAGGTCGCGAGCAAATACAGCGCATAGTGACTCACAAGATATCCGCCGAGCAACGTCCACGTCAGGAAAAACCACGACGTGTAGCGCATCTGCTCGGCTGATACTGCACCGCTGATCAACGGTCGACTACTGTTCGTCTTCTTGTCGATTTTCGTATCCGCCAAATCGTTCTGAGCCACCGCGTAGAGCCATGCAGAGGCAACAGCGATCAGAAGCGTCAGAACGGTCAGGGCATTGAGCCACGACAATGTTGGATCAGCATCGGCGAAACCGACTGCTAGCCCCATTCCAACCACGGCCATCATCATATAGTGACCAACGCGCTCGGGACGGATGTTGCCCCAAACGGCCGACAACCACTTTGGACAAATCAATCTCATCACGCCAGCCAAGATGATCGGAATAACAAGGTAGTACACCTGTGAAAGACTGATGTTGAAGAAGACTTCATACGCTCGGTCAGCAGAGATTAACACCGTCGTTGGATGCAAGGCGTGGGTTGAAATCAGTGACGTCTGAATGGCCTCCATGAAAAAGAAGGCAACAGCATTGATATCACTTAGCGTCGATGCCGCATATCCAAAAGCAGTGGCGACGGCAAAGACAACGCTTGGCAACGATCCCCATAGAAAGATGATCGTATAACCTCCAACGGCTGCAATGAACGCTTTACTAAACGACTTCGTTGAGATTTTTGTATAGGCAGCAACGAGGAGAACCATCAGAGCAATTTCAATGCGCACGCCCGGCGTGGCACCCGGAAGCTCGAGCGGTCCGAAAAACGTCAGCCAGCTCGCAAAAAGCATGGACGGCTGCTGCGACAAATATGCCATGCCAAACCCATCGCCCCACGAAATCAACAGGTCCAATAACGGTGCCAACCAAACAAGGAGAAGGCCAAACAGCAAAACCGCTCCGATCACCTCACGCTTTTTCGGGATGAGCCATCCGAGGAAGAGCCAGAGCGATAGCACGACCGCAAGATAAAAGAGGAAGTAGTGTACGTTAGTCGATAGGTCCGTCGCCATCACGCCCGAGAACGTGTCGCTTGAGAGGTTCTCAAAAAAGAACCGCACAAGAAGAATGCCGAGGAACCCCGCGATCCACTGCGGAAGCGTGACGGGTGTTTTTTCAATGAGTTTAAAAAGTTTGGAAAGCATAGTAAGGACATGATAGCATGCCATTGACTGCACGATCAGAATCTGGTAACATTCGCATCGCAAAATACATTTGCCGTGGTGGCGGAACTGGTAGACGCGCGGGACTCAAAATCCCGTGATGGCAACATCGTGAGGGTTCAAGTCCCTCCC
>CAYFME010000002.1:53215-61289 GCA_964344145.1 uncultured Gammaproteobacteria bacterium | reverse complement strand
GGCTGGGTAGCTCAGTTGGTTAGAGCGCGGGACTCATAAGCCTGAGGTCGTGGGTTCAACTCCCACCCCAGCCACCAAAAAAGACGCAGATATTCTGCGTCTTTTTTGTTGCACAATCCTGTGCTATACTCCTGATCGTCTATGACACTTACCACTCATACGGCCATCGGTGCCGCTATCGGATCAGTTGTTGGAAACCCTATTTTGGGCTTCTTTCTAGGTTTTGCCTCACACTTCCTGGTCGACATGATTCCTCACGGGGACAGCAAAATGTCCGACTCTTGGAGACTCTTGAAAAAGAAACGCGGACCCGTCGCCTACGCTACCATCGATGGTGCGATCGGCGTTTACCTGATCCTCACCCTCTCCAACGTTGTCGCCCCAGAACAGCTCTTTGCCTTCTCGCTTGCGATCGCCGGAAGCGTGCTGCCTGACCTACTAATCGGCCTATACGACCTCACGCACTGGACTTGGATGAAGCCATTCTTCCGCTTCCACTTCTATTTCCATGACTTTTTCACAAAAAAATACGGCGACGTGAAACTCACGTACGCCTTGGCAGGACAAATCGCTGTCATCATCTTCGTCCTTCTCCCATTTGTTGATCGATACTTGAGCTAGAAGTACACGTCGGCACTCACGCTTAGAATGCTGACGATGATACCGGCCGTCAACACACCGGCAACAATCCCGCGCCACGCGTAGCGAAACGGAATCTTCAGTGCCACCGCTGCAAGTGTTGCGGTCCAAAGTCCCGTCATCGGCAATGGCAAAGCGGTAAAGAGGAACAAGGCAAGCGCTCCGTAGCGGGCGTATTTGTTTTGTACACGTCCTTTCGCGCGCTCAATCGATTTGTCGATCACTCGCCCAAACCACGGCCAGTACTTCGTCGCCGTCTGCTGCAGCCACTCCAGTCCAAAATACAACGGCACGAGCGGGATGAGGTTGCCGACCACGCTGTAGCCAAACGCCTCAAGCGGATGCAGCAGCCAAACGTGCGCCGCAACCGGAATGGCTAAACGGAGCTCTGTCACTGGCAGAGCAGCCAAAATAATCGTCGCGATCGGTCGCGGGACATTTGCCAAACCTTCTACAAGAAAACTAACATCAATCATATTATCCAGGCATTGAGGCAGCAACGGCATCCTCTATTTTTCTCGCACGATCCATATTACGCTGACCAATATCGTAGATCTCTCTCCATCTCTTTTTTGCCAACAACCGTATCGCGGTACTCATCGGCAGCGTTTGTAAACTCGCATTGAGTCTATCAAAAAAACCAGGAGCAAACGACTTGTCAACACTACGCTTCATAAGATCCCACGCGATCTCATCCTCCTCATACTCACCCGACGAAAAGAAATAAGCATCAAGAAAGACGCTATCAGGTACAAGAAATTTGCCTTCAAGTTGCAGAGCCTTGAGCAGCGCGCGCTCTGCTTGGTATGCCCACGAATCCGATTTCCCCATAATGTTAAGTGTCTCTTGCTCCGTCACCGCCTCATTTAACCAACTAAACTGACCCCCATCCCTCAACCCCGCTCGCACAACATCGAATCCTTCTGGTTGACCATGCTCATCGAGCTCAACATGAACCGATGACCCCGCCAAAGCATGCATGAGTTCGTGCATGATGATCTCTTCTTCGTGACCCTCATTGACCTCAAATACAGAAACGAAAATTCCTGTCCGTTCCCTATCGACCATTCCTCCCCATCGTTCATCCTGTGCAAAACCAACCACGACCGACAGATCTTCAATACGCTTCTTCGCCATTTCCAGCGTAATGGGATAGCGCTTACTTTTTATCATCGGTGTAATGCGCTCAATGAACCGACGTTTCATTTCAGGAAAAATCTGCTCAACCTGTTCTCGTCGTTGCTCGACCATCTCAACGGCACGTGCAGCCACCTCCAAAAGGACTGCGTCCTCCCCATCTTGAAATACCTGCTCGATCTGCCGAGCACTCTTTACGCGATTGGGCGAGTAGTGAGAAATTTTGCTATCTAGTAAACGTCGAATGTCGTGCTTAACCGCCGCCCCAAGAGAAAACGTATTCTTGATTACCCCTCGTTTTTCAAGAGACTTCGTAAAACGTCTATCTGAAGTGAGCATAAGAGCGAGTCGTCGAATCAACCCCTCGTCCTTCGCCATCTCTCGAACCAATTCCGCATGTTCGTGAATATTTTCAGGCGAAAAGGTCTCCTCCGGATGCGGACTGTCGCCCTGCTCGTGAACAGCAAGCCCCTCATAAAAGTACCCGGCTCTATACAGCGATCCCGTAACCTCTTTGTCGGAAAACCACGATTCGCGATCACCTTCACGGAATGCCTCTCGGCGATCGGCGAGATGATCTCGATAGTCAGGATGGTCTTGTGAGATACGTTGCCGCCTCATATTACTCCCACGCAAACGTCTTAAACGCCCAAGCCGCAAGACCCTTTGCCTCGTCCGTACGCGCGTCCTTGCTTTCTGCTCCCATCACAATCACATGCACCGCGTGATCTTCTTCTTGCACCGTTGTTGCCAAAACATAGCCAGCCTCAGGCAAAAATCCCGTCTTGCCACCAAGGACGTCATAGTTTCCACGATTAAGAAAACTCGTCAAAAGTGTATTCGTATTCTCCACAGTCGTGCCACCGTAAGCAAGGATAACGGACGCCGATTGCATGTAAGCTTGAACCGTCTCGTTGGCATCCGCTGCTTCCAGCAGTTTGATCAAATCGCGTGCTGTCGATAGGTTATCGGGATCAACGCCGGTTGGATCAGCAAAACGAGATTGCTCCATGCCAAACTCCGCTGCCATCTCGTTCATGCGTGCAACAAATGTCTCCAAGTCCATGCCAGAAAAGCGTACGAGCGCCTGCGTTGCCGTGTTGTCAGAGCCGACAAGACTTGCGGCAAGAACATCGGACAGTGGCATCGCTTGGTAAAACGGAACGTACTGTCGACCACCGCCGACGTAGTCGAGTTCTGGATCGAGTGTAACGTACGTTGAAAGTTCAGGTTGCGCTTCCAAAAAGACAAGCGCCGCCATGAGCTTCGTCACACTTCCAATCGCTCGCACCTGATCAGGCTGCTTCTGAAACAGCACTGCTCCGCTATCACGGTCAACCACGAGCACACTGCGTGCCGTAGTGACAATGCCAAATGAATCCGTGTCGACTTTCACGGGCTCCGGGAATCGTTCCTGTGCGCTTGGTAACGCCTGCATAGCAAACTCAATTTCTTGTGCACTCCACGCCGGCTCGTCACCAAGCGTAGCCTCAGCTTGCCACTCATAATACGCTCCATCAACAGGAAAGAGATTCACCAACGTGGTGGCAAACACCAATTGTGTCATGGCCTTAAAAAACACATTATCCCTCCAATGAATGAAGCATCTGATCGATCTTCGCGTTCTTATGCAACTCCTCGTAATCAGGGAGCTCGTCTACTTTGTGAATGCCGAGATGCCGCAACATGTCGGTTGTCAGTGTGTAGACCGGCAAGAGCTTCACATCGTCCTCACTCTCGTCAATCAGCCCTCGCATCAACAAGTTGCGAACGATAAGCGAGCAATTCACACCGCGGATATGCTCGATCTCCGCCTTTGTCATCGGACCGCGATACGCAATGATCGTGAGTGTTTCTAGTTGCGGACGCGTGAGCTCGGACTGCATATCTTCCTTGCTCTGGTCGGCAAGCTCCTCGCCCAGCGCAGGATTCGTCACAAGCGCAACGCCGTCGGCCGTCTGAATGATATGCACGCCTGATGTCTCTACATTGCGCTGCTGCATCAATGCCTGCACCGCTTCTTGCACGTCATCCTTCTTGGAATCGCATGCTCGCGCGAGCGCCTGTACGCTCATCGGCTTTGTCCGCAAGAAAAGCAACGCTTCAATCTTTGCTGAGAGATGACTCATACCCGTTCAATCATGACGTCCTGTCCGGACTGCTTTACAGAAATAAGTTGGCGGCGTGCGAGCTCAAGCAACGCCAAGAAGCTGACCACCACATCCATCTTGCGTTGCGCGCCAGAGACCATATCCTGAAACTTCATTGTCGCCCGCGTCTTGAGCGCGCCGGTTAACTCTTCAATGCGCTCCTCCACCGACTTCACACGTTCCATGGAAACCTGCTGCAGAACAAAGAACGGCTCGAGGCGTTTTAGGAGACCGCTGAACGCTCCCCGCAGTCCGTCAACCGTAACGTTGTCGGCTGGTGCAAACGTCGGCTGTTGATCAACACGAATGCGCGCAAACGGTCGCTCAAAGGAACGTTGCGGATCGGAAAACTTCGCATCAATCCGCTCTGCCGCTTCAACAAACAACCGGTACAACCGCAACTGTTCCTCAAGCTGATCCACTTGCTCCTCTTCATCATCCAAACGCAAATACGGCATGAGCTCGCGACTCTTGAGATAAATCAGCCGCGCGGCAATCAACAAAAAGTCTGCCATCTCCTCTGGCGCCACCTTTGCGGACTCCAGTCGCGCGAGATACTCATCAGCAATATCTGCCAACGCAACATCCGTGATTTCGAGCTCACGTTTGTCGAGCAATTCTAAAAGAAGCCCGAGCGGGCCAGAAAATGCTTCCTGTTTGACCGCAAACTCCATAATAGACGAATCCTTTCGCCAGCATTATATCATGTTTAGAATACGCCACCGAGTGACGTATTGACGGCCGTTAAGTGACAGATGCATGAAGTAAATGCCCTTTATTTTCATGCTTAAACTAGCTATCCACAGAAGTTGACGAAGAATCTTTGTCATACTTTTCGCGTCAATTATGCTGTGAGCGATTCATAACAAGTTCTTATGTGCGGGATTATTGGATACACAGGTAAAAACGAAGCCACCCCCCTTCTTCTTGAGGGGCTGCGACGACTTGAATATCGTGGATACGATTCAGCGGGCGTTGGGGTACTCAATGGTGACATCAATGTCGTACGAGCTGTTGGACCAATCGCGGAACTTGAGAAAGCCCTCAAACAGAATCAACCAAAAGGCTCCTGCGGCATTGCACACACACGTTGGGCAACACACGGCGCCCCCTCAACCGCCAACGCCCATCCACACACCGATTGCACGGGCGACATCGTCATCGTACACAACGGCATCATTGAAAATCATCAATCGCTCAAACGTGCGCTGACGCTCAGTGGTCACACCTTCCAATCGCAGACCGACAGCGAGGTGATCGCTCATCTGATGGAAGAGGCTGTCACTCAAACAAGCACGCTCCAAGACGCCCTCGAACGTGTTCTTGAACAACTCACGGGTGCCTACGGTATTGTCGTGATGTCAAAAAGCGCGCCGGACACTCTACTCGTTGCCCGTATGGGAAGCCCGATTGTTCTTGGAAAGCGAAACGGTGAACGATTTGTGTGCTCTGATGCAACCGCGATGGCAGACTGGGTGGATGAGGTTATTTACTTGGACGATGGCGAACGCGCGCTCCTACAAACCAACAACGAACCCATCATATGGACAAAAGAATCCAACAACGTCTCAAAGCAGTATCATACGATCAGCTGGGATACGTCCGTGGCATCGAAACAACGTTACGCTCATTTCATGCTCAAAGAGATGATGGAGCAGCCAGGAGTGGTAAAGGATACGATGCGCGGCCGGCTGATCGCCCAGGAAGGGCATGTCCACTTTGGTGGCTTGGAGGATGTTCGCGAACGCCTGCGCGAGATGGATCGTCTGATTATCGTTGCCTGCGGCACGGCGTACTACGCCGGATGCGTTGGTGAATACATGCTTGAGTATTACGGTGGAATCCCTGTTGAGGTAGAACTGGCAAGTGAGTTCCGCTACCGTCATCCGATTATTGATCGGCACACGGCGGTATTGGCTATTTCACAGTCAGGCGAGACGGCTGACACCCTTGCCGCCATTCGTGAGGCAAAAAAGCATGGCGCGTTGGCGCTTGGCATCGTCAATATTCCAGGGTCGACGATTGCACGTGAGACCGACGCTGGTATCTACACGCGCGCTGGAACAGAGATCGGCGTAGCATCAACCAAAGCGTTCCTCACACAAGTGACCGCCCTTGCCATGCTCACGCTGTTCTTTGGACGCGACCGCAACCTCGATTGTGATGAAGCAATTGCTGTCGCTCAAGAGCTAGAAAGGATCCCTGACAAAATCGAACAGATTCTCGAGATGCGGCCGCAAATCAAAGCGTTGGCTGAAAAATATCAATGGATGCAAAATGCCCTCTTTCTTGGACGAACCTATCAAGCGCCGATCGCGCTTGAAGGAGCGCTCAAGCTCAAAGAGATTAGTCTTATTCATGCCGAAGGGTACAGTGCTGGCGAGATGAAACATGGTCCGTTGGCGCTCATCGATGAACGATTCCCGAGCATCGTCCTGTGCCCCCGCGATGATGTCTACGAGAAAACGATCTCGAATATCCAAGAACTCAAGGCGCGCAAAGGACCGGTCATTGCGATCACCGACGATCACAACGAAGAGATCTTCGATCTCGTCGACGATGTGATCACGATTCCCAAGACGCACGAGATGCTTTCTCCCCTTCTGACCACGATCCCCACACAGCTCTTCGCCTACGAGATGTCGCTCATCCAAGGCTACGATCCGGACAAACCAAGAAACCTTGCTAAAAGCGTCACGGTGGAATGACCAATTCAGTCCCGATCGGGACTGAATTGGTCAGAAACAAAACAGCCCTTCCAATTGGAGGGGCTGTTTTGCTGATTAGAGATCTAGTTTGATATTCAGTTCTTGCAGAGCCTTGTCCGGCATCGACGACGGTGCATTCATCATCAGGTCGCGGGCATTTCCATCCTTCGGGAACGCGATGACCTCGCGGATGTTTGGCTCACCCATCATCAGCATCACAATGCGATCAATACCAGGCGCAAACCCACCGTGTGGCGGCGCACCATACTCGAAGGCCTCAAGCATGTGCGCGAACTTCTGCTGCTGCTCTTCCTCACTGATCTTCAGCAGATCAAACACTTGCTTTTGCATGTCGCGCTCGTGGATTCGAATCGATCCAGAGGAAAGCTCGTAGCCGTTGAGCACAAGGTCGTAGGCGTTTGCACGAATAGAGAAGAGATCCTCTCCTTTCATGAACTTCTCCTTATCCTCTTCCTTCACGCTACAGAACGGATGGTGCTGCGCCTGAATACTACCGTCCTCCATCTTCTCAAACATTGGGAAATCGACAATCCAACAAAACGCCAGCTCATTTGGATCATCCTTGTTCTCACGCAAATCGGGCTTGTCGGTTCCATACTTTTCCATCGCCTCCGCGTACGTCATACGAACGAACGGCTTGGACGTAAAGGTCTTCTCTGGGAATAGCTCTTCAACCATCCGAATAAACATGCCTTCGGTGTACTGCAGAACATCCTCTTGCGTCACAAACGACATCTCAAAATCCAACTGCGTGAACTCTGGCTGACGATCACCACGAAGATCTTCGTCTCGCATGCAGCGTGCAACCTGGAAGTACCGCTCGAATCCCGCCACCATCGATAGCTGTTTGAACTGTTGCGGTGACTGCGGAAGGGCGTAGAACGTTCCTGGATGAATGCGCGATGGCACAAGATACTCACGAGACCCTTCCGGTGTTCCCTTCATCATGATCGGCGTCTCGATCTCCACGAACCCATTCTCGTGCATGTGCTTGCGCAGGAACGTGATGATCGTGTCACGCATACGAATGTTACGCGCCATACGCTCTGATCGAAGATCCAAGTAACGATATTTCAAACGCACCTCTTCGCTCACACCACTGGTGTCGCGATCTAGCTCAAACGGCGGTGTCTTTGACTCATTGAGGACAGTAATCTTCTTGGCAAGTAGCTCAACTGTTCCGGAAGCCATATCTTTATTGATCTGCTTCTCACCACGCTTCTGTACAACACCCTCGATTTGCACGACCCACTCAGGGCGAAGCGTATCAGCAACGTCGGCAAACTCTCCGAGCTCAGCGGGCACGGCAACGATTTGCAACAGACCGTCCTTATCGCGCAGATCAAAAAACTTCACCTTTCCCATGTCGCGACGGGCATGAATCCAGCCGGCAACGGTGATCGTTTGATCAACGTGATC
>CAYFME010000002.1:0-53115 GCA_964344145.1 uncultured Gammaproteobacteria bacterium | reverse complement strand
GAACGGACATGATCGAGGGGTAGTCGAGAGGCAAGAAGCAGACTCAGCTGATTTTCGCGTGCCAATCGCAGCAATGTGACCACCTCTTCGGCAATCACTCTGGTATCGATCCATTCCTGTCGCTCATCTTGCACGCAGTCCGTACAAACCAATCCACCTTTACCTGTATGCCAACGAAACGACAACGGCAAGATGGACTGCTGGCAATGTAGACACGCGCGTAACTGCACTTGGTAGCCAAGACGCTCCATAAACCGCAGCGTGAAAGCTGCGAGCAAGAAACGCTGGCGCCACGGAGAAAGCATTGGCGAGCTATTAAGGAAGCCTAGCCACGTGTAAAGGTCCTCGTAAAGTTGGATATCTGGATCCTCAACGTGTGTGTGACGATCAATGAGCTTCATCATCGCCTGTGCGAATAGACGATGCTCAATCATCGACGAAATGCTTGCGAATGATTCTTGTCGTTCAACGGATATGACCGTCACACTGCGGCGACCGCGGACGATTTCAAGGTCGACGACGGCAAAGGGTTCGAGATGAGCCGCGAGCTTTGCCTTGGCCTTGCGCGCGCCGCGTCCAACGAACGAAATCTTTCCGTACGATGGCGTGAGTGCACGGTACAGTCGATCAACCTCGCGAATCGGCTGCGAGGTCAGGACAATGGCTGGCGTTTTGATAGTCGACCAACTCATCGGTTCTCATCAATCCATGCTTGGAGCATCACCATGGCAGCCAGCGAATCCTCGTCGGCAATCGCCCCTTCTTCTTTTTGTAAACGTTGAGCTTCACGTGACGTATGACTCTCGTCCACCTCGTGAATCTCGATTGAAAGGCGTTCGGCAAGATCATCAATAAACGCTCGAATCTCCTTCAACTGATCCTCTGAATGAAACGATCCCACGGCAAGCGGCACACCAACGACTAACAGCTCTGGCTCTTCTTGCTTCACCATTTGCTCCACAACGTCGGCAGGCGTCTGACCGTCGGCAACATGAACAACATCAAGCGGAGTCGCAACCCCGCTTGCTTTATCCCCCAGAGCAAATCCGATCTTCGCCCGTCCATAGTCAACGCCCAGAATCCTCATACTACTCACCCGTCTCTCCGGTTACTTCCGCCGTGGCCGCTTCTGGGATCGCGACGAAATCAGGACGAACAACCTCTCCATCAACCGAGACAGGAAGGTCATCTTCGATATCGAAAATCTGATCGCCGTTGTCAACGTGAAGCAGTGCAATGTAGCGCCATCCAGGCGTCATGTCTTCGTCTAGCACAATCGTCATCGCCTCGTACGTGCCGGCCTCAAGATAATCTGACGTTCCTACGACTTCAGCCGGAGCACCGCTCATCGAAAAATGAATCGTTATCCAGCCGGGTTCCACGAGCTCAGCGTCGAGCGTGACGACATCCACAACATCATGGTCCTCAACTGTGATCGATCCACCTTCAAGTTCCACGGGCCTGTACGTGATCTCCGGAACCGGCTCGGAGAACATAAAGTATCCTCCCAGTAGTACGACCGCGAGCAGAGCAACAATCACCGACGTCCATTCTGATGTTTTCATGCTCATACGAGAGGAACCTTCGGCTGAGGTGTCAAAATCTCCGGGCCGTTTTTTGTTACCGCAATCGTCACCTCAAAGTGACCGGCGTCCGAACCGTCTTTGGTCGCAATCGTCCACCCGTCGTCGGCTGTCTCGACCTCGTGCGTACCAAGCGTCAGCATCGGCTCGATAGCCAGACACATCCCCTCTTTGATCTTCACGGCTGGAAACTTATCTGATCGGAAGTTTGGGACATGCGGCTTTTCGTGTACTTGATGTCCAACACCATGGCCAACGAGCGATCGTACGATGCCGTACGTCTTTGTATCAATTGCATCTTCAACAGCGCCGGAAATATCGGCAATCATGTTCCCAGCCCTTGCCTCTTCCACGCCAGCGTACATCGAGTCACGCGTTGCACGAAGAAGCGCGAGGCGTTCCTTACTCACGTCACCGATCGGAACGGTCACAGCCATATCCGTGCAAAGCTCTTCGTACCAGCAACCAATGTCCAAGCCGACAACATCGCCCTCTTCAAGCACGATCTCTCGGGACCCAACGCCATGAACCACTTCATTATTCTTTGAAATACAAACGGTCGATGGGAACGGAACGTCCCCGCCGCCTTTGTAGCCCTTGAACGACGGCTTACCACCCCCGTCCTCGATCACTTTCGTAGCGATATCGTCGAGCTCTTGCATGGTCACGCCCGGCTTTGCTGCATCCACCGCTGCTTGCAAGGCGCGCGAAAGAAGGGCGCCGCCTTGGCGCATCTTCTCGATCTCTTCGTCTGTTTTAATCAGTGCCATAACTATAGTCCCAGAGCGTCTTCGATCTTCTTTGCGATCTCTTCGATGGTACCGAGTCCCTCGACCACGTGACACACGCCGGCCTCAACATACGCATCGATTACCGGTTGCGTCTGCTCAACAGACCATTGCAAGCGCTTGCGCATTGCTTCTTCCGTGTCGTCAACGCGTTGCTCCTTCTGCGCGCGCTGTTTCATGCGCTTAATGGACTCTTCCTCAGGAACCATCAATGCGATTACGGCTGTTGGCTCAAAAAAGCTCTTTGATGACTCATACTGCTCCATGAACCGTGGAAAGCTATCGATGATGTAGCCGCCTTGTACGTCATCGGCTTCAAGACGCTTTTTAAAAACGCGTGTCGTCAACTCGTCCGGCACGAGATTCCCACCATCAATGTAGGACGCAATCTCCGCACCCATTTCACTACCAGAGGCTTTCTCTTCACGTAGCAACTGCCCCATCGAAAGCGCTGGAATGCCGAGCTTCTCGGCCAAGATATTCGCCTGCGTTCCCTTTCCACTTCCCTGCGGACCCAAAATCAAAATACGATGCATAGTATCAATCTATTCAAACAATTTCTTCATAAGACTATCCCCCGCGCCGTCGCTGATGAGACCGGCGTTTGTGAGGCCTCGCATGGCGTCTTTCACGCTTTCCTTTGAAAGGCCTCCGCGCTTGGACTGAACCACGCGTAGTGCAGCGTCAACAAGATCACGCTGAGCGCCAGAGACGTAAGAAAGGCGTCCGGTAAGCTCACGAATTTGATGCTCTGAGAGCTGTTGTTTATCGGACATACCAAGCCCAGAGTACCGTTATTTGGACGTCGTGGCAAGCGAAAATGGAGTGACAATAACTTGTCCGATCGGCGAAGTTGTTGTTTTCGTTTTCATGAAAAACCTAATGTTTTTACAAATCGACAAACCATAACTTAAGCGATCGCTTAAGTTATGGTCATTTTCGAATGCGTCACTTTTGACGCGATCGTGACAAATATGACGGACCCGAGTGCGGCGGATTTTAAACGATCGTGCGAAATCCGCCGCAGTCCATCATGACGAAAAAATGACCGATCGGTCATTTTTTCGTTACACGCTACATGCACGAAGCCGCCCACCGAAGCGAGAGGCTTCTGGGGCGGCGAGGTCAGGACGTGTGGTCGAGGGGATCTAGCTCCCCTCGATGATCTGCTCGAGCTTCTCGAGCGCCGGCTGGATGTAGATGAGAAGGATCGAGTCGCCTCGAAGACGGCGTACGACGATCAGCCGCTCCCTCAACGAGCTGGCGAGCTCCGGCGAGATTTCGTCGGTCTCGAGGATTAAGTCGCACAAGGCACCGAAACGCTCGACGGCCCCCATATTCCACCCCTCGTGAGCACAGCGCTCTGCTATGCGGCTGGCCATGTTGAGGGTGGCGACACCGAAGGTCACGGTCTCGGAAGAAGTCATGGATGTCTCCTGCTCGATTTGACACCACCGTCAGTGATCAGCTATTAAATTACACCAAAACCGTCCCTCTGTCAACACAAAAGGCCGAAAAAAAACAAAACAAGACCCTTTCGAGCCCCGTCTTGCATCCGCTAACATCTGCTTGCGATCTGCTGTGATCTATCTAAATCTCGTACTTTCGCATCGCCACCTGTGCCTCGATCTGCTTGACCATGTCGATCACGACGGCTACCACAATCAAGATCGATGCTCCTCCGACGACCAAGTTTGGCGATCCAGTCGCTGCCTGTACGAGCAATGGCAACACCGCTATCAATGACAGGAAGACAGCACCACCGAGCAAGATGCGATTACGCAACCACTCCAAGTACTTCTGCGTCTGATCTCCTGGTCGCACACCTGGAATGAATCCCCCCTGCTTCTGCAGGTTCTCGGCCACTTGCTCTGGACGAAAAATAACCGCTGCATAGAAGAAGGTGAAGCCGAATACGAGCAAGAAGTAGATGATGCCGTAGAAGAGGTTGTCCGCGAAGATCTGAATCACCCAGTCTGCTGCCCGCTGTACGATCTCAGATCGAGCGTCGGCGAAGAACTGTGCCAAAAGCGGTGGGAAGACGATGATCGAAATCGCAAAGATGATCGGAATCATTCCTCCAAGGTTCACACGCATTGGCAAATGCGACTGCACCTTCTGACTCGTTCCACCGCGCACACCGCGTGCGTACTGTACCGGCACATTACGCTGGCCTTCGTTCACAACCACCACAGCCACGACTGTTACAACCGTCAATCCAACGTACATCAAGACGTTAAAAAGATCAGCCGAAGTATACGTTGCGATAATCTGCTGAATGATTCCCGGAACAGCAGCGATAATACCAGCTAAGATGATGATAGAAATACCGTTTCCAACGCCCTTTTCTGAGATCAACTCGCCCAGCCACATCAACAGCATGGTTCCAGCCATCATCGAAATGAGAGCAACAACAAGTGAAAACCCGCTGATATCAAATCCGCTCGATAGGTTTCCTCCCTGCTGTTGAATGATGGTAATAAGTCCATATCCCTGCACCAGCGCAAGAGGCGCAGTTGCATAGCGTGTCCATCGGTTGAGTTTATCGCGTCCAGACGCCTCCTTTTGCATCTCCTCAACCTGCGGGAAGATCATCCCAAGCAGCTGGAAGGTAATGGAGGACGTAATGTAGGGCGCCACACCAATGGCGACGATCGAAAAGCTCTCCAAGGTTCCACCAGAGAAGACGTTGAGCAATCCAAGGAACTGGTTAGAGTTCAGAAAGTTTGAGAGTCCGGATGGGTCAATACCTGGAACCGTAATGTGTGCTGCAACACGAAACACCGTCACCATTGCCAAGAGGAATAGGAGGCTGTTGCGCAACTCTTTGATTTTCCAGATACGAAGGAGCGTGTCCCAGACGTTTGCCATATTATGCTTCGATGGTGCCGCCGGCGGCCGTAATCTTCTCAGCGGCGGTCTTTGAGACGGAACACCCCTTCACGGCGACCGCAACGGACAGCTCACCATCTCCCAGAATCTTCACATCCGTTGTGACGTCATTGATAAGTCCCTTCTGTTTCAATGTCTTTGGAGTAACAACTTCGTCCTTGATGTAGTGTTCTGCAATCGCTGCCACGTTCACAGCCTGTGCGTCATCATGAGGTGACTTAAATCCACGCAACTTAGGCGTTGCAAAGATGAACCGACGAAGTCCACGTCGCTTGTGCCCACCAGATCCGGCACGAGCCTTCTGACCCTTTTGTCCGCGACCGGCGGTTGTTCCCTTGGATGCCAATCCACGACCAACGCGCTTCTTGTTTTGCGCGCGGCCCTTGGATGGCTCAAGATTGTTGAGTGAGATCGCCATAGACTATACTTTTGCCTTTACGGCCTCTTCTTCTTTCTTTGCGGAAGGCTTCTTCCCTGTCGACTTTTTCGGGGCCTTAGCCCGGTCATTCGACCGGGCTACCGGGTCGGATGACCCGGCAGGCTTCTTGCCAGGGAACGCTTTCTTGGCACCCTTGAGTGCGCGGAGTGCTTCAAACGTTGCCTTGGCATTGTTGATCTTGTTGTTTGATCCAAGAATCTTGGTCACAGCGTTTGGCACACCACCAAGCTCGAGCACCATACGTGCGGCACCACCGGACTTGAGTCCCGTACCTTTAGGAGCCGGCTTGAGCAATACCTTTGCGGCACCAAACTTCATGCGCACATCGTGTGGAACGGTCTCCTCAACCAATGGAATCTGTACCAAATTCTTCTTTGCCTTTCGGAACGCCTTCTCAATCGAAATCGCTACGTCCGCTCCCTTGGCAACACCCATTCCAACGCGACCCTTTCGGTCTCCAATGATCAAACAGGTTCGGAAACGCATGCGCTTACCACCCTTGGTCACACGCGTCACGCGTGCCAACTCCAAGATCTTCTGCTCGAACTCTCGTGGTTCGCGCTTCTGATCACGACGTCGGCCACGACCACGTGGCTTGCGCATCTGTCCTTTTCGTGTGTTGTTGTTCTGGTCATTCATAAGCTAAAACGTCAATCCACCTTCACGCGCCGCTTCTGCAAGCGCTTTTACGCGACCATGGAAAAGATACGGTCCGCGATCAAACACAACCGTCGTCACACCCGCAGCTTGCGCGCGCTTTGCGACCTCTGCTCCAACAAGCGCCGCCACCTCAGAAGGCTTCTTTCCCTCAGCTGCCACGTGCTTATCAGATGCAGCGACGAGCGTCTTACCGGTAACGTCATCAATCAGCTGCGCCGAGATATGCTTAAGCGAACGATGCACGGAAAGTCGTGGACGTTCTGCCGTACCACGAATCTTCGCGCGCACGCGTGCAGCGCGGCGATGCAATCGAGCTTGCTTTGCTTTCATCATCTTAGACATAGACTATTCCGTCTTAGCGGCCTTACCAGCCTTGCGGCGAACGACTTCATCCGTGTATCGGAAGCCTTTTCCCTTATATGGTTCTGGCTTTTTAAAGGCGCGAATCTCAGCAGCAACCTGTCCGACCTTCTGTCGGCTTGCACCGGAAATCGTCAGAATGTTGTTCTCGATCGTTGCCGTAATACCCTCAGGAAGCTCGTAGATAATCTCGTGTGAGAATCCCAAACGCATCTTAAGCTTTGATCCAGAGACATCCATGCGGAATCCAACACCGTTGAGCTCGAGAGCCTTAGACCAACCATCCGTCACACCCGTCACCATGTTGTTGATCAGGGCGCGGGTCGTTCCCCACATCGCTGCCAACTCTTCATTCTGGATGGATACACTCAATACGTCGGTTCCCTCTTCTGTTTTTGTCTGTTCAACCACAACCCCGGAAACGAGCTTTTCTGAAAGCTCACCCTTCGGTCCCTTTACGCTGATCTGCTCACCAGAGATGGTGACCGTCACACCGTTTGGGATGGTGATCAATGTTTTTCCGATTCGAGACATACTAGAAAACTTCACAGATTACCTCACCACCAAGGCGACGCTTGCGTGCCTCGTGGTTGGTCATCAAACCGTTAGGTGTAGAGATAACAGCCATGCCGTGCCCTGACTGTACGCGTGGAAGTGCGTCGGTCTTGGCATAGATGCGTCGTCCCGGGGTGCTGACGCGCTTGATCGTATTGATCTTGCTGCGGCCATCTTCATAGTTGAGTGCCACGCGAATCAACGGTCGCTTCCCTTCTTCGAGCTTCTGCACCTCGCCAACGTAGCCTTCTTTCTCAAGAATCTTTGCCAGCGCAAACTTCACCTTCGATGCGGGGATGTCGACGGTTGTCTTTTTGACCATAGCCGCGTTGCGGATACGTGTCAGCATGTCTGAGATTGGGTCTGTCATCATACTACCAACTTGCTTTTCGAATTCCAGGAATCTCACCTTTGTTTGCCAGCTCACGGAAACAGATACGGCAAAGCCCGAACGCGCGCATATAGTAACGCTGACGTCCGCACTTCCAACATCGGTTCACGTGCCGTGACATGTACTTTGGCGTCTTCTTTGACTTAGCGATTTGGTTCTTTGTCGCCATAGACGAGATTACTTCTGAACGTTCTTGATGAATGGGAAGCCAAGCCCCTTAAATAGGCTCAACCCTTCCTCGCGCGAATCTGTGGAGGTCGTGATGACCACCTGCAGACCGTGCAAAGATTCAACTTCGTTGGCATTAATTTCCGGAAAAGCTGTGTGCTCTTTAAAGCCATAGTTGAAGTTTCCAGATCGGTCGACGGACTTCTCCGAGATACCGCGGAAGTCACGAATACGAGGGAACGCCACGTTCACCAGACGGTCAATAAACTCCCACATGCGCTCACCGCGCAAGGTGACCATACATCCAACAATGTTCTCCTCGCGGATCTTGAATCCAGCAATCGACTTACGAGCCTTAGTGCGAACCGGCTTCTGTCCAGAGATACGCGTAAGCGTGTCTTCAATCACCTCAATAAACTTTGGATCCTGCTTACTTGAAAGCCCCACGTTCAGCGTGACCTTCTCAATGTGAGCGGCTTGCAAATCATTCTTGTGACCAAACTGCGTCTTAAGCTCTGGCAGAACGGTCGTCTTGTATTTGTCCTTCAACATAGACATATTACACATCTAGATCTTCAGTTCCCTTCTTCGTCTTGAGCACGCGAACCTTGGAACGCTTTCCTTCTTTTTCAATAAACTTGTACCCAACGCGACCTTCACCTTCCTTTCCAACCACGCGAACGTTTGAGGCGTTGATTGGTGCCGTAAACTCAACACGCTGACCAGCTTGGTTGCCGCGCTTCTTCAGATGCTTCACCGCTTTGTTCACGTTCTCAACCACAACTTTGTTGAGCTTAGGAAAGACTTGCAATACCTTTCCGGTCTTGCCTTTATCCTTTCCCGCGGTGACGCGTACATTGTCTCCAACTTTGATCTTCATACTAGAGAACTTCAGGGGCGAGTGAAACAATCTTCGTATATCCTCCGTCGCGCAGCTCACGTGGAACCGGTCCAAAGATGCGTGTTCCCTTTGGTTCCTTGTTCTCGCGGTTAATGATCACGCCGGCGTTTTCATCAAAACGAATGTAGGATCCATCCTTTCGGCGCATTTCCTTGTTTGAGCGAACGATCACCACGTGCACGATGTCACTCTTTTTCACATTGCTATGCGGAACCGCTTCCTTTACAACGGCTGTCACAACATCACCGATTCGTGCGTAGCGCTTTTTGTAACCACCAAGCACGCGGATGACCTGCAATTTCTTGGCACCCGTGTTATCAGCGACGTTCATCATTGATCGATGCTGCAACATACTACGCGTTGGTTACGACACGCCATGTCTTATCTTTGGAAATCGGACGCGTCTCCTCAATAGTGACCTTGTCACCTACCTTTGCCTGATTCTCTGGATCATGCGCCTTGAACTTGCTGCTCTTGGTGAAACGCTTGAGGTACTTGGAGTGCATAACCGTTCGGTCAACACGAACCACAACCGTCTTGTCCATTTTGTCGGACACGACAGTACCGATCAGTCGGCGGCGCTTGTTGGGCTTGTTCTTTGGTTCAGACATAGGGTTATTCAGTGACCTCAGGTGTAAGCTGGGCGTTGGAGAGCTGCGACAAGCGTGTAAGAATCTGTGCGATTCGCTTACGCGTGTCTCGCACCTGGCGAACTTCCTTAAGCTGGTTGACCGATACCTTCAACCGCAACTCGTAGAGCTTCTGGCGCTCCTCAGCGAGCATCTTCTGCAGCTCAACCTCACTTTTTTTGTTCAAATCCTTAAACGACATACTACTTGCGCTTTACGAACTTGGCCTTAAGCGGCAGCTTGTGCATCGCAAGGCGAAATGCCTCACGCGCCTGCTCTTCAGTCACACCATCCATTTCAAACATCACGGTTCCAGGTCGCACAGGGGTCATGTAGTAGTCCACGCCACCCTTTCCCTTACCCATCGGAGCCTCAGCACCATGGCTGGTCACCGGATGATCAGGGAAAATGCGAATCCAGATCTTACCACCACGCTTCACGTAACGCGTCATCGCACGACGTGCTGCCTCAATCTGACGTGAGGTCACCCACGACTCGGTCATTGCCTTGAGCCCGTAGGAACCAAAGGACACGGCCGTCTTGGAGCTCGCAATGCGATCCCCTTTCGTGCGGCGCTTGTGCCACTTGCGGTATTTCATTTTCTTTGGCAACAACATACGCTGCTAGTTACGCTTACGTGGTTTTGGCTTTTCGATCTCACGCTTCTTGTCCGTCTTATCATCCTCAAACACCTCACCGCGGTAGATCCACACCTTCACACCAATCGCTCCGTAGATCGTTCGCGCAGGTACGCGAGCAAAATTCACGTCAGCGCGGAGGTTGTGCAGAGGAATGGATCCACTGTGAACCATCTCGGTACGAGCAATATCAGCACCGTTAAGGCGTCCGGCAACGGAGATCTTCACACCCTTAGCGCCAGACTTCATCACACGCTCCATCCCCATCTTCATTGATCGACGGAATGGCAAGCGGCGCTCAATCTCACTGGCAATCTGCTGTCCCACCACGCGTGCGGAAAGTGAAGGATTCTTGATCTCCTGCACGTTGATGATGACATTCGTACGCGTCCCACGATAGAAGCGCTTCTTGATCTCTTTCTTGAGCTCCTCGATCCCTGCACCAGAACGACCAATCACCACACCTGGCTTTGCCGTGTGAATCGTGAGGGTCACCTTCTGGGCATTGCGATCTATCTCAATGTGATCAACGCTGGCGTCCTTGAGACGCTTCATCAGATACGAACGAATACCAACATCCTCTCGCAAGTTAGAGATGTAGTTCTTGCGATTACCAAACCATTTTGAGTCCCACTTGTAGATCGTGGACAGGCGGAACACTTTTGGATGAATCTTTTGTCCCATATTACTTGGTTGCTTTCTTAGTTTCCGCACCATCTTTCTTTTCTGGTTTTGCTGGTACGTCCCTTGGTCCAACCTCGATCATGATGTGCGACATGCGCTTGCGAATAGGCGCTGAGCGACCATGCGCGCGAGGGCGATGTCGGTAAAACGTCGGACCATCATTCACGGTTGCCGCCGTAATAATGAAGTCCTTCGTATCAAGACCGTTGTTATTCTGTGCGTTTGCGACAGCAGAGTTCAACACCTTTAGTACTGGCTTTGCTGCCATCTTTGGCGAGAACATCAACTGATGACGTGCTTCCTCAATTCCCATGCCGCGCACCAAATCAACCACAAGGCGTGTCTTGCGTGGGGACATTCGGACGTACTTTGCTGTTGCTTTAACATTCATAGACTATTTTCCAGCCTTACCACCATGACGCACAAACTTACGCGTCAGGGCGAACTCGCCAAGCTTATGACCAACCATGTTCTCAACGATCTTCACGTCAATAAACGTCTTTCCGTTGTGAACAGACATCGTCAATCCAACCATCTGCGGCGTAACCGTTGATGCTCGTGACCAGGTTTTGATCTTCTGACCTGGAGACGCTGCAGCAACTTTCTTTTGCAGAGAGTCGTCAACGTATGGTCCTTTTTTCAGACTTCGTGACATAGGCTACTTTCGCTTCTTCTTACGACGAGAAATGATCAGCTTATCGGAGGCAAGACCCTTACGGCGTGTCTTCACACCACGAGCCAGCTTACCGGTAGGCGTCTTAGGACCCTTTCGGATACCAATTGGATTGCGTCCTTCACCACCACCATGCGGGTGATCCACTGGGTTCATGGCCTTACCACGAACGGTTGGACGAATACCACGGTGACGTGTGCGTCCAGCCTTTCCCCATCGAATCAGTCGCCAGTCAGGGTTGGAGGTTGATCCAATAGATGCCATGCAGTCCTTGAGCACTCGGCGCATCTCACCGGATGGCAAACGAAGCGTTGCCCATTTTCCTTCAACCGCCAACAACGTTGCACTGGTTCCAGCGCCACGGACGATCTTTCCGCCCTGTCCTGGCTGCAACTCAATGTTGTAGATCTCCATTCCAAGAGGGATCTTCTCAAGTGGGAAACGGTTTCCAACAGAAGGCTCGCCCTTGCTCTTTGACGTCACCACGGTCATTCCAACTTCAAGTCCCTTTGGGGCCAAGATATAGCGCTTCTCACCATCGGCATACGCAATCAACGCGATACGGGCACCACGGTTTGGATCATATTCAATCGTCTTCACCGTTGCTGGAATGTCGATCTTGTCGAACTTCCAGTCAATCTGACGGACGTGGCGCTTTGCGCCACCTCCACGGTGACGAACAGAAATCTTTCCACCAGAACGTCCAGCCATCTGCTTCTTGCTCTTCAAGAGCTTCTTGTATGGCTTACTGGATGTGACATCATCAAACGTCTGAACGCTCGACTTACGACGTCCCGGGGTGGTTGGTTTGTGTACTCGAATACCCATACGTTTGATTAGACTCCTTCAAAGATATCAATATGAGACCCTTCTGGCAGGGTGATGACCGCCTTTTTCCAGTCCTTGCGCTTTCCCATGGTTCGTCCAAAGCGCACACGCTTTCCACGTACGTTCATGATGTTCACCTTGGTTGGGGTCACATTGTAGAGCGCCTTGATCGCATTGCGGATAGCCACACGATTTGCATCGGAAGCAACGCGTAGAACAAGAATGTTGTGATCAGAAAGCATGGCCGTTTTCTCCGTTACCAATGGCCCAAGCAACACTTCGTGTGCCTTGGCACGTGCCTCAAGCGAGACCTCGTCCTTTTTCTTGGCGGTCTTTTTGGCAGGTGCTTTCTTGGCAGCCTTCTTCGTAGCCGCTGGCTTCTTCTCATCCTGAACAGCAGCCAACTGAGCTTCTTCGTCTTTGGTTTTCTTCTTGAAGATTCCCATATCCTATGCGTAATGTGCGACCAACTTCTCAATCGCTGCCTTTGAAGCAATCACATACTGATACTGTGCCAAGTCGCGAACGTTCAGATTGGTAGCACCGATTGTACCGGTTTTTGGCAAGTTCTGTGCTCCGCGTACAACCGCATCATCCTCGTTTGTGGTCACAATGATGGCAGATGTATCTGCACCAGGAAGACTCTTGCGCATTGTTGCAACAAACTTGGTCTTTGCCTCAGGCATCTCAAATGCTTCAAGAGCGACAAACTGCTCACTTGCAACCTTGTCGGACAACATCATCGCAAGCGCCTTGCGCTTTGCTTTCTTATTGATCTTCTTTCCAAAGTTACGCAAAAGCGTTGGACCAAAGGTCACACCACCACCAACCCAAATAGGGCTGCGGCGAGATCCGTGACGCGCGCGACCAGTTCCCTTCTGCTTCCATGGCTTGCGACCACCACCGCGAACATCGCTGCGGTCCTTGGTCTTGGCGCGCTTCACGCGAGCGTTGGCGTCTTGCGCAACAATCGCTTCGTGCACGAGCTCAGGGGAAACGTCTACACCAAACAATGCGTCAGGCAATTCCTGCGTACCAGCCTTGGTTCCATCCATCTTGTAGAGGTCTACTTTCGCCATACGTCTTTCTCAGTTGCTGCGATCGTGACAAAACTGCCGCGAGCTCCAGGAATCGCACCTTTCACAGCGATAATATTCTTTTGATCATCAACTTGGACAACTTCCAGATTCTGTACGGTCACCTGCTGACCGCCCATGCGTCCAGCCATCTTCGTTCCTTTAAAAACGCGCTGTGGTCCGGTTGATCCGATCGATCCAGGCATGCGCAGCTGGTCCTTGTGACCGTGGGATGCTGGTGATCCATGGAATCCATGACGCTTCACAACACCCTGGAAGCCACGTCCCTTGGACGTTCCAATCACGTTCACGGTCTCACCGACCTCAAAGTTGCTAGCGGTCACTTTGTCTCCACGCGCTGGCGCATCTCCCTCAACAGGAAATTCCTTTACGTAGGCAAACGAACCGAGCTCTTTCCAATCCTCCCGCTGCGGCTTGGCAACACTCTTCGATGCTCCAAATCCCAACGTCGCCGTCTGTACACCGGCCTGATTGGTGCGCACCTGCGTCACCGTGCATGGCCCAGCCTCAATCAACGTCACCGGTACAACGGTTCCGTCGTCTTTGAAGACCTGGGTCATCTCTAATTTTCGTCCAAGAATAGCTTTCATATGTCTGGCGAACTTAAAACCAGAAGGCGTTTTCCCAGCTCGTACTGAGCAGACGTCTTCCGGCCCTTAAGCAGATCAGCTTGAGGGAAATTGTGTTTACAAATGGCAGGTTCCTTTCTAGTGAATCGCTCTGCGATTCTCCTCCGTACGAATCGGCGAGAAGGTTTTCCTTGCGGATCTTTCTTCTCGGTTCACCTAAGAGGTGGGTTGTTGGCCCACATCTGGGTCGATTCCCAGGTGCGGGCCAGCAAGCCCGATTATTACATCTTGATCTCAATGTCCACGCCGGAAGGTAAGTTGAGGGACATCAGCGAGCCAATAGTGCTTTCACTTGGATTGAGGATATCGATCAATCGCTTGTGAATGCGCATCTCGTACTGATCACGTGACTTCTTATGCACGAAGGTCGAACGGTTCACCGTGTAACGACGCTTCTCGGTTGGCAATGGAACAGGCCCGAGGGTCTGCGCGCCACTGCGCTGCGCGGTCTTCATGATCGTCTCACACGCCGCATCGATCAGCTTGTGATCGTACGCGCGGATCTTGATACGAATGCGTTGCTTTGTGTCTGTTTCTTTTGTAGCCATAGAAGGTGCGTTTGAACGACAGGAGGGGAAGACCGCTTAGCGACCTTCCCCGTCTATCTTATTCGACAATTTTTGTTACCACTCCAGCTCCAACCGTGCGGCCACCCTCGCGGATAGCAAATCGCATCTCGTCTTCCATTGCAACAGCCTTACCAAGCTCAACCGTAACGTTAACGGTGTCACCAGGCATAACCATCTCGGATCCCTCTGGCAGAGAAGCAACTTCACCGGTCACGTCCGTTGTACGAACGTAGAACTGCGGCTTGTAGCCCTTGAAAAATGGCTTATGGCGTCCACCCTCTTCCTTGGTAAGAGCGTAGATCTTTGCCTCAAACTTGGTATGTGGAGTAACGGTACCAGGAGCGGCGAGCACCATTCCGCGCTCGATCTCGTCCTTCTTAATACCACGCAAGAGAATTCCCGCGTTGTCTCCAGCCATACCTTGGTCGAGGTTCTTGTTGAACATCTCAACACCGGTAACAACCGTCTTTCCGGTCTCACGAAGACCGACCATCTCAACTTCATCGTTCACATTGATGATTCCACGCTCAATACGACCAGTCACAACCGTTCCACGACCTTCAATGGAGAACACGTCCTCAATTGGCATCATGAATGGCTTTTCTGTGTCGCGCTCTGGCTCAGGAATATACTCATCAAGTGCCTTTACAAGCTCCTTGATTGGGCCTTCGGCGTCTCCGCCGTCCTCGATAGCCTTCAAAGCAGAACCACGAACGATTGGGGTCTCATCACCAGGGAACTCATACTGCTTCAACAGGTCACGGACCTCTTCCTCAACGAGGTCGATCAACTCTGGGTCATCAACCATGTCAACTTTGTTCAAGAAGACAACGATTGCTGGCACACCAACCTGACGAGCAAGAAGAATGTGCTCACGCGTCTGAGGCATTGGACCATCAGCGGCTGACACAACCAAAATTGCACCGTCCATCTGGGCGGCACCTGTAATCATGTTCTTCACATAGTCCGCGTGACCTGGACAGTCAACGTGGGCGTAGTGTCGAGCTTCTGACTCATACTCCACGTGGGAAGTAGAAATCGTAATACCACGCTCCTTCTCCTCAGGAGCGTTATCGATCTGGTCGAATTGCTTCTTCTGAGAATCAGGGGAGAAGATCTTCGACAGAGCAGCCGTAAGTGTGGTCTTACCGTGGTCGACGTGACCAATGGTTCCGACGTTCACATTTGGCTTGCTGCGAACAAACTGTTCTGCCATAGGAATATAATGAGTTACCCGGGTTATTTTATCGGTATTCCGCCCTAAATAGCGGGAATACAAGCGCGGGGACTATAACAAAATCCGCCATTTCTTGCAAGTCCTAGCCGTGGATTTCTTGTGGAGGAGTGCACAGGCGAAAAAATAGGCGAATATTCGCCTATTTTTTCTACTCAATTGGCTCTAGATAGAACTGCTCCTCACCAAGGTCATCAACCGGTTCTGACACCTGCTGTTTTGGCTCAGGAATGGGTGGATCGAAGGGAACATCCTCTAGTGTGACCTCTTCTGGTAAAACTTGCTCTTCTCCAGGGAATGGCAGGTCTTGGTCCATTTCCTGCAACGGCACATCAAATGGCAATTCGTCCTCAAAATCCTCGAATTCGTCAAAATCGTCTTCAAAAGCCCCTTCGCCCATCATCAAACCATCAATCATGGCTTCATAGGTCTCCAAAGGCATTAAAACCGATGGTTCTGAACCGTCTGTATCAGTCACAATCACAGGAGAGCCTGTTTTTTGAGCCAAACGAAGGAGTCGTTGCATGGTGTATGGATCCATATGCGAGCATCTTAATCTAAGAAAAAACAACGTCAAGTGAGCATACGCCACCCGGTGGCGTATTCCTGAAAGCACGAATCCCCCGTACCGGCGGTCCCGGTCGGGGGCTCTCCAAACGGATGCAGATCCGTCTACGTCTCGTTGTCGGGATTGGGCCAGGTCGGCCCCGTGTTCGGGTCCTCGACGAGCTCGTCGATGGCCGGAAGCGCAGGGATGGGCTCGCGCTCTCGGATGAGCGCGAGGATCTCCGCGGCCATCTCACGAAGTTCGTCCATGCTGAAGGGCTTGCGACACACCCGGACGCCCTCGGGCACCAGGTGCGAGTGGTAGCCGGACATCATCCAGAAGACGATCCCATGCTCCTCGCGCAGCGCACGCGTGTTCTTCTCCAGCACCGTTCCGTCGCCCCCCTTCATCTGGACGTCGGAGAGTACGAAGCTGATCTCGTCAGCGCGCTCGCGCAGCATGGCCTCGGCCTCCTGGCCACCAGAAGCCTCGAGGATCGTCAGAGTCACACCCAGGCCACCCAGAACTATCGTGAGTCCGCGCCGCAAGGCCCTGCGCAGCAGGTGATCGTCATCGACCACAAGAAATGTCAGCTTCATTACCGTATCCTCCCGCACGCATCGCCGCGATACGTGATGCGGCATCATGTCACACTTTGTAAACCGTGTCAATACAAAAACAGACTCTTGCGAGTCCGCTTTTGCTTAACGCTTAGGCTTTTGCGCCGCCGCGTTTTTCAATAATTTCTTTTGCCACGTTGCCTGGAACTTCCTTGTACTCGTGGAATTCCATGGAGTAACTCGCACGTCCCTGTGTGATAGATCGCAAGTTGGTTGCGTAGCCAAACATCTCAGCAAGTGGAACGATGGCTTGAACGGTTTTCACATCTCCGCGCTCACCCATCTCCTGCACTTGTGCGCGCTTGGAGTTCAAATCTCCCACAACCGTTCCCATGTACTCATCCGGTGTCACCACCTCGACTTTCATGGTTGGCTCAAGAAGGACAGGGTTTGCCTTCTGTGCTGCTGCCTTGAAAGCCATGGATCCAGCCATCTTGAAGGCCGCTTCGTTGGAGTCCACATCGTGGTACGAACCATCGTAAACCGTTGCTTGAACGTTGATGAGAGGATATCCAGCGATCACACCGCGGTCGAGCGCTTCACGCGCACCCTTTTGCACAGCTGGAATATACTCGCGTGGAATCGATCCACCTTTAATCTCATCGACAAAACGGAAGTTCTCAAGCTCACCATCCTCATCTGGCTCGGTAATCGGCGCGATGCGCAACCAGGCGTGACCATACTGTCCACGTCCACCAGACTGCTTCACATACTTTCCTTCTGCCTCAGCCTCATTGCGGATGGTCTCACGGTAGCTCACCTGCGGACGACCGACGGTCACCTCAACGTCAAACTCACGCTTCATGCGGTCCACAATAATCTCAAGGTGAAGCTCACCCATTCCTGAGACAATCGTCTGCATGGTCTCCTCATCGGTTCGCACACGGAAGGTTGGATCTTCTTCAGCAAGCTTCTGGATCGCCAGTGACATCTTCTCCTGGTCCGCCTTTGTCTTTGGCTCAAGTGCCTGCGAGATCACTGGCTCTGGGAAGGTGATCGACTCAAGAGAGATGGGGTGATCTGGATCACACAAGGTGTTACCCGTCGTCGTTTCCTTCAAACCAACAGCCGCAGCAATCTCACCCGCGTACACCTCGCTCACTTCCTCACGACTGTTTGCGTGCAAGCGGACGATACGTGAAATGCGCTCCTTCTTTCCAGTTGCCGTGTTCAAAACGTACGAACCTGACTTGAGCGTTCCGGAGTAAATGCGGAAGAAAGCCAACTTTCCAACAAATGGATCGGTTGCGATCTTGAAGGCGAGTGCCGCCATTGGAGCATCGTCTGCGGTCGCGCGCGTGAGCGTCTTCTCGTCATCATCTGGATCCACACCCTCAACAGGAGGAATGTCGATTGGGGATGGAAGATAGTCGATCACGGCGTCGATCATCAACTGCACACCCTTGTTCTTCAAAGCGGTACCACACATCACAGGGAAGATATCCAAGTTGATCACTGCCTTGCGCAAGATACGCTTCAAGTCTTCATAGGATGGCTCTTCACCTCCCAAGTACGCTTCCATCGCCGCCTCATCGTTCTCAACAATTGCTTCGATCAACTTACCGCGCCACTCCTTTGCCTTTTCCATGTACTCATCTGGAATATCGATCTCGTCGATCTGCTTTCCAAGCTCGTCGCGGTACATGAAGGCTTTCATCTTCATCAGGTCGATAATACCGTCGAAGTCCGCCTCCGTACCGATTGGCAACTGAATTGGATACGCCTTCTTGGTCAAGCGGTTATGAATGGACTCCAAATCTTTGTAAAAGTCAGCGCCGGTACGGTCGAGTTTGTTGATGAAACACACGCGCGGCACGCTGTACTTGTCCGCCTGACGCCACACCGTCTCGGACTGCGGCTCAACACCGGCCACACCGTCAAACACGGTCACACCACCGTCGAGCACGCGCAGCGAGCGCTCCACCTCAACGGTAAAGTCAACGTGACCAGGGGTATCGATGATGTTAATGCGATGGTCCTTCCAGAAACAGGTCGTCGCAGCAGAGGTGATCGTGATTCCACGCTCCTGCTCCTGCTCCATCCAGTCCATCTCAGCCTCACCTTCGTGAACCTCACCAATCTTGTGCTTCTTACCAGTGTAGAAGAGGACGCGCTCGGTTGTCGTCGTTTTACCAGCGTCGATGTGCGCAATGATTCCAATGTTTCGGATCTTATCCAATGAATATTCGCGTGCCATATATGTCGATTAACGAGCAAAGTGAGCAAAGGCGCGGTTAGCATCTGCCATGCGCTGAACGTCCTGGCGCTTCTTGACGGCTTCTCCCTCATTCTCAGACGCTGCCAAAAACTCGCCGGCCAACTTCTCGGCCATGGGACGACCCTTCTTCCCGCGAGCAGCAGCAAGGATCCATCGATACGCAAGCTGGTAGCGACGATCACCACGCACGGGCGTTGGGATTTGATAGTTGGCACCACCCACGCGGCGGGATCGGACCTCAACAGCAGGGATAATGTTCTTCATCGCAAGATCAAAAACATCCATCGCTGGCTTGCCGGCCTTCTTTTCCATAATGGCAAAGGCGTCGTACACAACCTTCGTAGCGGTGGACTTTTTTCCATCAAGCATCACGTAGTTGATCAGCTTGCTGACCAATACGCTCTTATACTTGGTATCAGGATAAATTTTTCGAACAGGGGCTTTCTTACCTCGCATATTTCTATTCGTTGAGTGTATGGGCGACAATTCGTTCTTTCACAATCTCTCTGGCGATCAGTGAACGAACTGCTGTGTTATGGAACCTTGTTTTCATCGTCGCCGTAGCTACAGCTACGACTCCTTGAAAACATTCCATGCCTTGCATTTCGTTCACTTATCATCCAGAGATGGCTTAGCCACCCAGGTCGATAACGTTTTTCGACCAAATCGTTGAAAGGCTTCGAAAGTGATGCCGTAGCATCATTGAGAAGGCTTGAAGCGATTTGCCGGAAAACGAATCGACCTGGGGATTTGTGAAAGAACGAATTGTCGCCCAGTTTTCCCGCCGCGATCTGGCGGTACTCACTATTTTTTAATGACTAACTTACTTTTTTGGCTTTTTCGCACCATATTTGGAGCGACCTCGGTTTCGTCCTTCTACTCCGGCGGTGTCGTAGCGTCCACGCACAACCGTGTAACGAACACCCGGAAGGTCCTTCACGCCCCCACCTCGTACGAGCACGATGGAGTGTTCTTGAAGATTATGTCCCTCGCCCGGAATATAAGCGATCACTTCCTGACCGTTTGAAAGACGTACACGTGCCACCTTACGAAGAGCCGAGTTCGGCTTCTTTGGAGTGGTGGTGTAGACACGCACACAAACGCCGCGCTTGAACGGTGCTCCACGACGAAGCTCAGTGCGTTTTCGGTGCAACGAGTCGGTGGTGTACTGCAAAGCAGGCGCTTGAGACTTGGAAGCCTTGCGCTTTCGTCCTTTTCGGATGAGTTGGTTGACTGTAGGCATAATAATGTTACGAATTACGAATCATACGGAATGACGAAAGTACAAATGCTTCGTAGTTTTGTACCTTTCGTTGATTCGTAACGAATTTCTGACGCGCGAAGAGTAACACGTAGGCCGAAAATGGTCAAGATTGGCCATGTGGGCAGGTTGACAACCCCTTCTAGTATGTGATGAACTCAACACGAACCCGTATCAGAGGAGGGGGCCCATGGGCTCGCAGAAGACTGTCGTCATCGCCAACTTCGGCAGCCACGGCATGATGGGGGAGGATGACTACGATGGGCAGGTCGAGTCCTGGCAGCGATGGATCGAGCAGGAGGAAGCGGAGGTCGAGGTCGTGACCGTCGACTCGCGCGATGAACTCGCCGCGCTGGTCGGTCGCTGGCCCAGGCCCAACGTGGTCGTGTTCCGCAGCCGCGGGATGATCGACCTGGCGCGCAAGATCCGACGGGAGCACGGTGTGTATTGTGTCGTGTTCACGGGAGGGGGTCTTCCCAGGGGCGAGATCACGATCGCCAGCAAGTCGCTCAAGCCGGCCTCCATGGTCGACCTCATCCTCAGGAACTAGACCCTTCACCTGGGCGCCCACTTCAACCTACCCGCCCCGACCCTCGCGTCGCGGCGGGTGTTGCGCTTTTTGCGTGCGGCGGATTTTAAACGATCGTGCGAAATCTGCCGCATTTGAATTTTGTCACTTTTGGCGCGATCGTGACGAAAGCGACAGAATACGAACGGGTTGACAGGGGGCGTCCTTTGTGATAGATTGGGACGTCTCCAAGACACTCTGTACACCTCTTTCCTAGGAGTGCCATGCGCACCCACCACACCCCCGGAATCCGAGACGAGCTGCGGACCTTGTGCGCCGTCTTGCGACGCACCCTGGCCATTCGCCGCGGAACGCCTGAGGACCTCGCCACGGCCGATATGCTCGTCGCGCTCATCGTCGACAAGCGGATCTCCCACGCTGCGGTGGCCCTCGCGATTCAGGACTATTCCGACCGGCTCGGGGAGTACCGGGGTCATGTCGGCCGCTGCATGGACGTCCATCGCTTCGGCGGTACGCCCGCGCGCGCCCCGACGTGGCGGGACCGCGCGGCCGAGCCCGACCTCACGGTCGTCGGCTAGGCCAACCGAACGCACCCGAGACCGCCGCCCTACGCAGCGCACTCTCCTCGGGTGCGTTGCTGCTTTATTGACATTAGGCCATCTCTGGCCTAAGGTACTTTTCTGTCCTTTCACCCCAAGCTGGAGATTGCCTTGGAACTCATGGACCCAACCACGTGGACGACGATCATGGATCTCGGAAACGCTGGGTTCTGGTACCTGGCGTGGCCGGCGATCATCGCCATCATCACGCTGTGGGGCGCATACCGAGCCGACAACGCCAAGGAGAACTCGTTTGGCGAGGGGCTCGGCATCGTCACGTTCATCATCCCACTCATTGTATCGCTCCTCGCACTCTTCCTGACCTTCCTGAAGGGAGTGCCCGACGCCCAGTGGCAGATCGTCTTCGAGCAGACCCTGATGTACCTGGGCTTCATGCTCAGCGCGCTGGTGACGACGATCGCCTGGCGCAACCTCGTCAAGCTCCTGACCTGGGCGCTCAAACAGATCGCCGCCGCCGGCAACGTCGCTCTGGTCAAGCCGCTGCGCGCGCTCGCGACCATGGCCAGCAACGCGCTCAACGCCAAGCTCGACGCCTTCGCGAACCGCGACAAGGCGATCATGGCCAAGGCGCGCAAGTTCGCTGCAGAGCTCAACGACGCGCTGCCGGCCGAAGGCTTCGACGCCGAGCGCAAGATGATCGACGAAGTGCTCGACGATCTCCTTCCTGGTCTGCTCGAGCTACGTCATCGCCTCCGTGCCGACATCGTGGCAACACAGCGCGACCTGGAACGCTACGACCCGAAGACGGCACAGGGAGGTCTGCTCGAGAAGCTCAAGCGGACGATCCGCAACATCGAGCGCTTCGAGGAACTGCTGCGCCAGGCCGATGCCGAGGTGCAGGAGTGCCTTGACTGGCTGGACCTGGCGGAGTCAGAGCTTCGCCTCGCGCAGCGTGACGCTGAGTACACGCATGGCGAGATCGGTCGCCAGTTCGCGCGCCTCACCGAGCGTGTTCGCGCCACGACCGCCCAGCAAAGCGAAGCACGCGCCGACGCACGATCCGACGAGATGTCCCAACGCGCCATCGCCGACGCGGAGGTCGACAGCGCCGGCTCCACGGAGGACGCCCTCGCGCGCGTTCGCCGCAAGGCGGCTGCTCGACAAAAACAAGGCGGCTGAACCGCCCCGTTCCCGCACACCCTGGACCTACTCGGTCCGGGGTGTCGTGCATTCACATTAGAAACACCGCTGTCCAATCAGCACTTCACACAAATACTCTGATGGAGCGCTGACAAAGAAAAAGACATTATAGTTTGTCATCAACGCGAGGATTACTAAAATCAACAACGCGCGTGGACCGTACATCGCGATTTGCTGGCGCAGGCGCTGGTGCTGCGGCTTTACTAAAAGTGCATCAAGCAATTTCGACCCATCCAACGGATAAATCGGCACAATGTTAAAGAAAAGAAGATACAGATTGATGATGATCAGCAGGACGAGGAAAAACGACAAGGCATTATCAAATCCAATCATTCCCGCGGATGTCAGTCCTCGAAAGATGCCGGCGGCCACGACAGCCAAAAGTAAATTCGATGCCGGTCCAGCGAGTGCAATCTTCACCGAGTCCCACTTTGGATCCTTCAAGTTGTACGGATTAAACGGCACCGGCTTAGCCCAACCAAATCCCAAAAGCAGCAACGGAATAAATCCAACCCAATCGATGTGCGCCATCGGATTGAGAGTTACACGCCCCATTGCCTCGGCTGTACGATCGCCGAGCTTAAGTCCGACAAGCGCGTGGGCAAACTCGTGCACCGTGAGCGACATTAAAATAACGATGAGCCAAATCAATGCGAGCATTGGTTGTGAGGCAAGCAGTCCGATGAACATACTATTCAACTCTTATCTGCGCGCCGATGGATGACAACTTGCCGTAAAGATCCTCATAGCCGCGCTCGAGGTGATGCACGCCATCGATCGTTGACTCACCCTCGGCGACAAGCGCTGCAACAACGTACGCGAGGCCAGCGCGGATGTCTGGCACCGTCATCTCCGTTGCTGTCAGCTTGTTTGGACCCTTGATCACTGCCGAGTGCTGATAGTTCTGATCTTTAAAGCGACATGGCAGCTCTCCAAGGCAACTGTTAAACAACGTCACGTCCGCACCCATGCGTTTAAGCGTCTCGGTGTAGCCGAATCGTTCCTGATACACGGTCTCGTGCACGACCGATGTTCCGTCCGCTTGCGTGAGAACCACCACAAACGGCTGCTGCCAGTCGGTAGCAAAACCGGGATGCGTATCGGTCTCAAGCTGAATGCCTTTATAGGTGTCGGCGCCTCGGAACCAAACGCCATCCGGCGTCACTTCATATTCTCCACCGATCAAACGCACGGAGTTGAGGAACGTGATCATTGCCGAGTGTCCTGCGCCCTCGCAGAAAATCTCCCCGCGCGTCGCGAGCGCCAAGCAGGCAAACGACGCCGCCTCGAGCCGATCAGCGATCACGCGATGCGTACATCCAGTCATCTTCTTCACGCCGACAATTTCAATCTGACGCCCAACACCGCGGCCGATGATAGCTCCCATCTTCTGCAACATCATGATCAGCGAGATGATCTCCGGCTCAATCGCCGCATTCTTGATCACGGTTCGCCCCTCTGCCATGACGGCTGCAAACAAAATCGTCTCGGTTGCACCGACGGACGGATACTCAAGCTCGATCAACGCCCCCTTGAGTCCATCCGGCGCCGTTACGACAAACTCATCGTCTTTTTCTTCAACTGTTGCTCCCATGTTCTTGAGCGCCTCAAGATGATAGTTCACGGGCCGAGGCCCGATCTTGTCGCCTTCGGGTTTGGGAACATGCGCTTCGCCAGCGCGATGCAACAACGGCGCCACCGTAAGAATCGACAGACGATTCTTGCGTGTGAGTTTCATCGCATTCGTGTTCTCGATCGTCTGCGTTCGCAGCTCAACCGTGTGGTCGTGAACAGAAGTCGTTGCGCCAAACATCTCCACGAGCTCGCGCGCGATGTCCGTTTCCTGCTGCAGTGGCATGTTGGTGAGCGTAACGGGTTCGTCGGTTAACAAAGAAGCGATCATCATCTTGGATGCCGCGTTTTTTGCTCCTGCGATTTTGACCCGACCTTTGAGAGGCTTGCCGCCCGTAACAAAGAGTTTTTCCATACGTGTGGTAAGGATACCGCGAGCTGTCCTTAGAGTAAAGAAAAAACCGCCTTTCGGCGTTTTTTCTCTTTGGTGCTTCAGTCAGACAGCCCGCAATATGGTCCCCTGCCACATGTGGGCAATACGACCGAGCCGACGGGCGATTGAGCGAGGGGGCCTTTGCAAGCTGTAGTCAGTTTGCATAGGCCCCGGCCCAAGACGGCGCCGCTTGATCGTAGAAGACCGCTGGATCCCCGCCGATGCCCGCGAGGGGCACGACTAGACTGCGTAGACTCGCAGATGATTCGATTGAATCCACGGATCCTTTCAGTGTAAATTAGGCCAATTACGATAACTGCCTGCCTGAAGCATTTATAGTATCTCATTCTCGTCAAGGGCCTGCAAGGAAAAAACGGCGGATCTTGTCCACCGCTTTTCCACTGCTTGTTCACAGGTTTAGATCCCCTCACCAAAATGGAATCGATCTGTTAGCTTTTCGTAGGAAAACAGCTCAGGATCAGTGAAAAATCGCTTGATCTCAATATCGGCGCTATCTGGAGAATCTGATGCGTGCACCATGTTTGAAGGCACGTTCATGGAAAGATCCGCGCGGATCGTTCCAGCATCAGCCTCACGAGGATTTGTTGCTCCCACAATCTTGCGAACCTCATCAATCACGTCCAGTCCTTCGAGGATCAATGCAACAACAGGCGTTTGCATCATGAACTTTTTGAGATCACCGAAAAATGGCTTATCCGCCAAGTGACCGTAATGCTCTTCAAGGGTCGCCTCATCAAGATTCGCCATCTTCATTGCCACAACCTTAAGACCTTTTTGCTCAAAGCGTGTAAGGACCCGTCCCACCAACTCTCGTTGCAAGGCATCTGGCTTAATCAGCACCAATGTTCGTTGAATATCGCTCATAAAATTTGTTTGGCCAAAGTCTAGCAGAGTTAATCGTTCAGGTCAATCCTCACGGAACCGTCCAAGTCCGTACGCAGAAGCGGAATACCCAGTCGCTCGAATCGATCCACAACAACAGGATGTGGATGGCCATAGCTATTCTCCCCTACCGAGATGATCGCGAGCTCTGGATCAATCGCCTCCAAAAACGTCGGATCAGATGACGTCAGGCTACCTTGATGGCCGACCTTCAAAACGTCGATCTGACCAATATCTTCGATCAACGTACGTTCCTGCTCAACACCGATATCACCTGTAAACAACATTGTCCGATCGCGGACGCTTAACAAAGTGACGATCGAACCTTCGTTCGGATCATCGATGTACTGACCGCCCAGTGAAACGTCCGGCCATAGAACCTCCAACGTGACATCATCGCCCAGATCAATCATATCACCCGTCCGAACAAGGCGTTGATCATATGCCGACGCATTGTTAAATAATCCAAACACCTGCGAGTGATACGCCTGACCACTCACCCACACCTCGCCAACCTCGTAGCGCTCGAGTACGGACAAGAGTCCGGTGACGTGATCGGCATGCGGATGCGTATTCACCACAACATCGATGGTTCGATCCCACGGTGCCATCACGCGCGTAAGATGCTCGACGATCTCCCCCGATGGTCCGCCATCAATCAACACCTGGCCATCAGGGCAATCAATAAACTGGCTGTCACCTTGACCAACATCGAACACCCAAACAACGCACCCGCTATTCCACGGCATGAGCCCATGCGTCAGCCACGGCGCAATCGCGATCAATGCGATGGCGCAAGCGGCACCAGCCTGTTTGGCAAAACGTTTTGCATCCATAGACGTTTGATAAGAATAAGCCAGCCGACGAACAGCACGACAGCGATAACGATCGGCACGGGAAGATACAAAGGCACCTCCGCACTCACCTTCACAATCCAGAGCATCCAGTTCAGCCCCGCCACCGCCGGCAAACTCAGCACCCGAGCGACGTCGAGCGACACGAACGATGTCATCGTCGCCATTGCACCGCTGGCCATCACAAACGGGATCGTCGGCAAGATAAGGACATTAGTGATGACACTAATAAGCGAGACCCGACCAAACTGAAACAGCAGAATCGGCAAACTCATAAGCGTCGCCGCCAGCGTTGACGTAAACGACTCACGAATCAACCATCGCTCTGGCATCCAGGTCCATCGTTGCTGCCAGTGCGGGGCAAGATAGATCAATCCGATCGTTGAAAGAAATGATAAGGAGAACGCTACGTCGTCAAACAGGAGTCGCGGATTGACCGTGAGCATGATCGCCGCGGTGAGGAGCAGGGCGTTGGTCATGGTTGTTTTGCGACCGACCTGTTGTGAGCAAACGACCAAGATTGCCATGATCGCCGCGCGAACCACTGCCGTCTCCAGTGCCGCGAACAGGGCGTAGCCAGCAATCGCCGCAAGCAAAAACGCAAAGGCGCGCTTGCGACGAATGCCCAATCCCGCCAACACAACCCCGGCAATCATGGCGACCATCGCAACATTGTAGCCTGATGCGGCAACAATGTGAGAGGTGCCGGTTCTCACGAAACGCTCTTCCCATGCATCAGAAAATCGCTTCTCGCCAAACAATAATCCAGCCAGAAGTGACCCGTGCGGCTCGCCAAAGGTCAAGTCGATCTGATGAAGGAATGTCGAGCGCACGCTCTGCAACGTACCCATCACAACAGTGCCTTGATCATGCTCGATCACGATCGGCGTTTGACGCGCAAAGCACAATGTATGAATACCTTTGGCGGCAAGATAACGATCGTACGCAAATCCATCGAATGGCTCGGGTGCGGCAAGCTCACACATCAACCGCACGTAATCGCCGTACGCAAGCGACGGATAGCGCGGCACAAAGGCCAAGATGCCAGAGTCCAGCGTCAACTTCTGCTGATCATCCGCGACCTCTACGCGCTCGATTGTCGCTTCGACACGTTGCGTCGCGTCGGCAGTCGATTCGTGGACACGATAGGGCGCAATAGCTCGACCCAACGCAACAATCAACAACACAACGCAAACAACGCGCAGCAACCGCGAAGGCGTGCGCCAATCATAAAACCAGCGTTTGAATCTCTCTCCTCTTTTCATGAAGCTAAATCTTATCGAAATCCTCGCCCACCTTCACGCGCGCAAACAACGTAATCGCCAAGCTTGCAACGCCGGCGATCAAAAAGGCATAGGAAAGCGAGACGTATGGCGCAAGCACCATCATCACGAGCAGCAAGAAAACACGACCGAACGTCAATGCGATTTCACGAATCGTTGTGAACTCATCCACGTAATGACCGCTGTCCGCCGCCTTCTGATACATCATCGTATCAAGTGGCGTGCGCATCATAATCGATCCAAACGTATGGAATGTTGCAGCCGCGAACACGCCCGTCACTGACTCGACAAACGCCTTAGCAATCCATCCCAACGCATAGATATCAACGCCGAACTTCAACAACTTCTTCGGACGCTTCTTATCGGTGAGATTCCCCATGAATACCTGCAACAACATACTGATGAGCACAATCACCGACGAGAAGATGCCGACCTCAAGATAGTCACCTTTGAACACAACAAACAAAAACACCGGCCAAATCGCGTACGCGGCGATCGTCTCCACGCCATAAGCAAACATCGACAGCGTGAGATAGCGATACTTTTTGGAGAACATCTTTTGAAACGTCTCCACAAATCCAAACTCATACTGCACGTCTGTGCGCGGCAAGAACGCAAACGGAATCATCGACAAAAAGACGATAAGGATACCCACGAGAAAGGCGACGTCGTACGAATATGTTGCGATGATGAATCCACCGGCGATCGGTCCAAGCACGCTGAGCAATCGTTGTAGGGCGTAGAGGATACCGATCTGATGTCCTCGACGGCCTTTCTTTGAAAACTTCGCAAAGTCAACATGAAATGGCGACCAGTAAAACGCGTGGCAAATAGCCAAAGCCACAAACGAAGTAAGCAACACGAGCGACGGATAAAAGTCTGGAGCCGTCTCAAGCATGTACGCCCCCATGTAGTACACCGCCCACATGATCGTACCAATGACCATCGCCAGAGTGAGGCCCGTGCGCGAGAAGATCTTCGCCCCGATCACGAACAACGGAATACGGATCACCATACCGATCGCAAACCACAAAAAGAACAACGTGAGGTTCATACCCAAAAACTCGTACAAGAAAATTGGGAAGAACATCCCGATCAACGTCGATGCCGCCATGGCGATCACGCGATGCGAAGCAAGCGCCGGGAAGGCGCCGAGATGACGAATGTCGAATCGATGAGAAGACAACGGGAACGACTGCTTGTGATGAGCCTTCATGCAAGAAGTATAACAGACACAAAACTCCCCTTTCGGGGAGGTCTGTGTGTATTGTCTCGTTTTTAGACCTCGTCGTCAAGATCTTATGTGGACGGGATCGTTGTTTTGTAGATCATGATGTACGAACCGTCAGGCAATTGAATCACCGTTGGGTCCTTCACATGCTTACTCTCGAGTCCAGATGACTCATCGACCTCAAGGACGACCTCTTCTGCTTCCCACTCATACCCATCCTCAGAAAACCAGCTCAAAATGAAGTCTGTCGTGTTGGAGAATGAGTAGAATCGATATCCACCGTCGACTGCAAGACCATTGGCCATCATGTAGGAGTTTCCTTCATAGTCCAATTTCATCGAATCGGTCTCAAAGTCGGTTCCATCGTCTGATGTTCCAAACCAGTTACCGCCATTACCAAGTCCGCCGGCGAAGAAAATCCATTCATCGTCGTCAAGCTGCAAGATAGAAGGATCAAGCACGGCGCGGTTCTCATCATCTTCAAAGGCGACGCCGACGAAGGTGAAATTGATACCGTCGTCACTTTCAAAGTAGTGCGACTGCGGAGCGCCACTGTCTCCTCCATCGCTGTCGTGGGTGAGATACAGTCGGAACGTTCCGTCATCAAGGATTTGAATATCGGGATCAACAAGTGGCGAACCGGTGTCGAGCGTCGACAGGCCTTCAATGTTGATAAACTTATACGTCCAGGTCTCACCATAGTCGTCCGAGATAGCCACGTGCGTTTGGTTGATGAAGCCGCCGTCGATCTCCCAGGCTGTGTAGTACAGATACAAACAACCGTTCTCGTCGATCTCGATGTCAGGCACGTCGGCTTGCTCAGAGACAATCCAGTCGGTGCGCTCCCAATCAAGACCGTCGTCGGAGTAGGCGACCATCAAACGGCTATTCCACGGACCGTACTGACCAAGCGATTGATCGGAAGCACCCTTGGCCGAGGCGAAATCACTCTCTCCAACATCAGGACACGATGCCGTTGGCACAGCATCTAATCCAAAGTCTGCGGCCGGCATACATCCAGCACCAAGCAGAACAAGTACGCACAACACGTACGCAAAGCGATACATATAATGATGATTACGTTGTTTATACGGATCTGCAGGGCCATCAGCCCAACAGACAAGCCTAAACAACGAAGTTCAGCATCTTGCCAGGAACGTAGATAACCTTCCGTGGCTCATCTGTTACATATTTTGCCACATTCTCGTTCGCACGCGCCAACTTCTCCACCTCATCTTGGGAGGCGTCGGGTGCGACCTCAAGCGTGGCGCGCAACTTCCCGTTGACTTGCACGGCAAGTGTGACAACGTCGTCGATGACTAAACGCTCATTGTACGATGGCCATGACTGGGACTCCAACACCGTTGTCTCGCCAAGTTGCTCAGCGATCTCGTTTGCCATGTGCGGTGCAAACGGACAAAGCGCACGCATGAACGTCGTCAGCGATTCCTTCGTAATGGTACCTTGCTTGTTCACGACGTTAACGAAGGTCATCAGCGCAGCAACCGCTGTATTGAACCGCATCTTGTCGATATCTTCGCTGACCTTCTTGATCACCTTGTGCAGCGCGCGTGTCACCTCTTCGTCTTCGCTGTCAGATACGATGTCCGGCAGACGTGCGACCTTATCGAGAAAGCGACGAACACCAATCAAGCCGTTCGTGCTCCACGGCACCGGCTCTTCAAACGGACCAATGAACATTTCGTACATGCGCAACGTATCGGCGCCGTACTTTTCAACGATCTCATCTGGGTTGATGACGTTGCCGAGCGACTTGGACATCTTGCGACCATCCTCAGCCAAAATCAGACCATGACTGTGACGTCGCGCGTAGGGCTCGCTCACCGGAACGTGCCCGCGATCGAACAGGAACTTGTTCCAGAAGCGTGAGTAGAGCAAGTGCAGGACCGTGTGCTCCATGCCACCGTTGTACAGATCAATCGGCATCCAGTACTTCAGCTTATCCATATCGGCAAAGGCCTTGTCGTTGTGCGGATCGATGTAGCGTAGGAAGTACCAAGAGGACCCGGCCCAGTTTGGCATGGTGTCGGTCTCGCGCTTTGCCGGACCACCACATGACGGACACTCCGTGTTCACCCAGTCCTCAATCGCGGCCAATGGCGACTCGCCCGTATCGGTTGGCTGATACTTCTCGACCTCAGGAAGGACAACAGGAAGTTGGTCGTCGGGAACCGCAACCCATCCGCCCGTCTCAGGCGAACACTTCTCACAATGAACCAACGGAATCGGCTCACCCCAATAGCGCTGACGTGAGAAGACCCAATCGCGGAGTTTGTAGTTTGTCGTCTTTTTGCCGCCGACCTTTTCGACCGCTTCATCGAAATCAAGCAATTCCGTCTCGACGATTGGCAAATCAAACGCTTGCGCGAACTCCTGATCACGTTCGTCCAATGCCGGCACAGACATGATTGCGCCAGTTCCGTAGCCCATCATCACGTAGTCAGCGACCCACACGGCCATCTTCTCGCCTGTTACCGGATGCAGAGCATAAGCACCAGTAAACACACCTGTCTTCTCTTTCGTAGCATCCCCGCGATCGATATCCGACTTCTTCGCTGCTGCTTTGACGTACTTCTCAACGGCTTTTTTCTGATCATCGGTCGTAAGCGTCGCGACAAATGGATGCTCAGGAGCAAGCACCATAAACGTCGCGCCCATAATGGTATCGGGACGCGTGGTAAACACTTTAATCGCATCGTCAGACCCATCGATCGCAAAATCAATCTCCGCCCCCTCACTCTTTCCAATCCAATCCTGCTGTTGCTTTTTGATCTTCGGCAGATAGTCGACGGTCTCTAGGTCCTCAAGCAAACGATCCGCGTACTTCGTGATCGCGATCATCCACTGCTCCTTATCGCGCTTCTCAACGTCACCACCACAGCGCTCGCACGCGCCGTTGACGACCTCTTCGTTTGCCAAACCAATCTTGCAGCTCAAGCACCAGTTGATCGCCATTCCAGCCTTGTACGCCAGACCCGCCTTGAAAAACTCCAGAAACTGCCACTGCGTCCATTTGTAATACGCTGGATCCGTCGTGTTGACCTCGCGCGACCAGTCAAAGCTGATGCCCAGCGACTTGAGCTGACGTCGGAAGGTATCGGTGTTTTCTTTCGTCACGTCTTGTGGCTTGCGACCGGTCTTGATCGCATAGTTCTCCGTTGGCAGACCAAACGCATCCCAGCCGATTGGGTACAAAACATTAAAGCCCTCCATGCGCTTCTTGCGCGCGACCATATCAAGCGCACAGTACGATCGAGGGTGACCAAGATGCAGGCCATCGCCTGATGGATACGGAAACTCAATCAAGCAATAAAACTTCTCTTTATCGGAATCGTCCTGGGCGTGAAAGACACCTTCGTCTTCCCAACGCTTCTGCCATTTTGGATCAATCGATGAATGGTCGTACATACGTTTATAGCTATTTGGGCCATTTCGTTGTTGCGGGGCCCCTGCAGTTCGTCGACGTACGAATCGGTACGTTTCCTCACTGCTGTCCCCGCGCCTAGAACTGTCCTCAAATATCTAAAAACGACACGGGTTCGAAACTAGAGTACGGCGAAAAGCGCAAAAGGGCAAGAATGCACGAGTCCCGCCATCCGAGTGTGGAGGGCGGGATCGAGGACATGCGGTGGAACTAGCGACGGGATCGGGGGATGCGCACAGCGGCGTGTTCACGCAGAGCCATCTGCGGACGAACCAGCAGGAAGTGATCCTGCGGTCCCCAAGTACGGTCTCGACGTCCAAGCCGTGGGAGGATCTTGTCCGCCCGGCGGTCGAAGAACAGCAGGAAGTCGGCACCCGCGGAGAGCGGTGGGCCCGGGTGGGCGACGATAAGCCGACGCCAGGGCCAGACCTGAAGCTGCGGGTGGCTCGTGAAGGCGAACGCGATGCGGGGCGTCGCGACCTCGGCAAGACCGTGATCCATCTGCAGCAGAAGACGCTCGGCCGTCAGAGGACGACCAGCTGCCCAGCTCGTGACTTCGAAGCTCGCCACCTGCTCGGCAGACCAGTCGATGGTCTCCTCGGTGATTCGGGGATCGACGTCATCGTACACGTCGACCAGCAGTGCGTGTCGCAGCGATCGTGTCGGGTCCAGCATGACGCTGACCCAGGGCAGAGAAAGGTCCATGTACCATCCGTGATGTGGGCTCTTGCGAGCATCTGAACGTACCAAAAAACAAGACCGAGGTCAAGCCTCGGTCTTGTGGTCTTCTTTACTTCATCGCCTCGCTCAATCGCTCCAGTGCAAGAGCGAAGGCGCCACGGCGTAAATCTGTTTTATACTTCTGTGCGCGATCCCAGGTCTGCCGTGCCGCATCGTTCATTGCTTCTTTCAACTTCTGATCAACGTCCTGCGCACTCCATCGCTCATCTTTCATATTCTGATCCCACTCAAAATAGCTCACCGTCACACCGCCCGAGTTGGCCAAGATGTCTGGCACCACATGAATACCTTTTTCAAACAAAATGTCGTCGGCTTCCGGAGTCGTAGGACCGTTGGCCAGCTCAAGGATCACCTTCGCTTGAATGCGTGGTGCATTCTCCTGCGTGATGACGTTCTCAAGCGCTGCCGGAACGAGCAATCCGCACTCCAACTCAAGAATCGCTTCATTTGATACTTCCTGCGACCCTTCAAACCCAGCAACACTGCGCGTTTCATCTTTATGCTTCTCCAACGCCTCAACATCAAGTCCTTCAGGATTGTACACACCGCCTCGTGAGTCAGACACGGCAATCACCTTCCACTCATGACGCGCGGCAATACGCGCAAAGGTCCGTCCAGCATTTCCAAATCCCTGAATCGCTACGGTCTTCATCTCAGGCTCAAGCGACAAATCTTCAAACAGCTCTTCCAAAACGTAGTATCCACCCTGCGCTGTGGCCGTCCCTCGACCTTCCGATCCACCTGCCTCAATCGGCTTGCCGGTCACCACAGCCGGATGACCAAACTCGTCCGCAATCCACGCCATCTCTTGCGGTCGCGTGTTCACATCTGGTGCTGGCACATCAATCTCCGGACCAATCACACCCGCCATTGCACGCACCCATGCCCGTGTCACGCGCTCGATCTCTTCTTGCGAATACTCTTTCGGATTAAACGTCACGCCTCCTTTTCCACCACCCATCGGGATGCCGGCAACAGCAGTCTTGAACGTCATCCACGTCGCCAAGGCCTTCACCTCGTGAATGTCGACGTCTTGATGATAGCGGATACCACCCTTGTACGGTCCACGCCAGTTGTTGTGCTGCACGCGGAAGCCCTCGATCATCTCCAAGCTGCCGTCATCACGCTTAAGAGGAATCGATACACGCACCTCGCGCATCGGCTGGCTAAGGATGGAGAGCACATCGGACTGCACGTCAGCAACATCGGCTGCGCGACGGATTTGGTTCAAGGCGTTTTCAAAGGCGTTAGACATACGAAATGTTATTCCTGAGCAGCCAAGTACCGCTCTGCCTCCAATGCGGCCATACACCCAAGGCCTGCCGCGGTCACCGCTTGACGGTACCACGGATCGATGACGTCACCTGCGGCAAACACACCTTCGATGTTCGTCTTGGTCGAATCTGGCGCATGCTTAATGTAACCCTTTGGATCGAGCTCGAGCACTTCTTTAAACAAGTCCGTGTTTGGTTTGTGGCCGATCGCTGCGAAGTAGCCTTGTACGTCGAGCGTCTGCTCCTCGCCAGTCTTGTTGTTCTTCACTTTCACACCTTCAACCTTTTCTTCTCCAAGCAACTCGACCGCCTCCGTGTTCCACATCACTTCGATCTTCTCGTTGTCGAACACACGCTTCTGCATAATCTTTGAAGCGCGCATCTCATCGCGACGAACAAGCAAGTAGACCTTCTTGGCAAACTTTGTCAAAAACGTAGACTCCTCGGCTGCTGAATCTCCTCCCCCAATCACAACGACATCTTTGTCCCGGAAGAAAAAGCCATCACAGGTCGCACACGCCGACACACCCCGGCCCTGCAGACGATCCTCGCCCGGAATGCCGAGCCACATCGCACTGGCACCCGTCGCAATAATGACCGTCTTTGCGGAAAACTCCTTGTCTGCCGTCTTCACTACAAACGGCGCAGATGAAAAATCAACTTCCGTCACCATTTCATCAACCGTCTCGGTTCCAAAACGCAGTGCCTGCTTCTTGAGCTTCTCCATCAGCTCAGGACCAAGGACACCATCAGGCTCACCCGGCCAGTTCTCAACATCCGAGGTAAGCATCAGCTGACCACCGGGCTGCTGACCGGCGATCATCAGTGGCTGCATGTCCGCACGCGCGCAATAAATCGCTGCCGTGTACCCGGCAGGACCTGATCCAATAATGATAACGTTGCGCTCATCCATAGCTACGCGTGCTTGGTGACCTTGTCTTTTAGCTCATCTTTACTCATTGAACCGGAAAACTGCTCCACCACCTGTCCTGACTTGAAGACCAAGAAGGTTGGGATCGACAAGACATTAAACTGCTGCACAAGCTCCGGATTCTCATCGACGTTTACTTTCCCGACCGTCACGTTGTCCATCTCGCCGGCGAGTTCATCGACGATCGGACTCATCACCTTGCACGGACCACACCACGGTGCCCAAAAATCAACAAGAACAACATTCTGTGCCTGCAACACTGTTGCGTCAAAGGAGTCGGAAGTAAGGTCCATAGGAAAGGAAGGTAAGTAAACGTTAATCGTGGGCGCATTGTAGCAAGAGGATTTACAGATGACAAAACACAGCCTCATGAGCCGCGTTTTGCTGATGTTTACGCTCCTGGCACTTCCAATGTTCGAGCATGTTCTTCTTCTTTATAAACCTCGAGGATATCGCCCTCTTCGATCTTGGCCTTTCCTGTGAATCCGATTCCGCACTGCTGCCCTTCCATGACTTCCTTCACATCCTGCTTACCAGCCTGCAGGGAGTTGATCTTTCCTTCAGCAATCACTTGCTCACCGCGCACCACGCGGGCAGTCGCTCCTACCTCGATCGATCCCTTGTTCACCGCACCTCCAACAACCATGCCCTTTGGCATCTTCTGGAACACGGCCAAAACCTTCACAGATCCAAGCTCGGTGTAGACCTTCTCGGCAGGAATCAAAATCTTCAGCTTCTCAACAACATCCTCAAACAACTTATAAATAACTTTGTACTCGTGGATGTCGACGCCCTTATCACGCGCCAAGGTTGATGCGGCCGTCGAAGGCTTCACGGAAAAGGCAATCAGCATCGCCTTGGTCGCCTCGGCATTCAGGACATCAGAATCTGTAATATTTCCAAGGCCCTTGGAGACCACCTTCACACCAACGTGTGGGTTGTCGATCTTCTCAAGCATTCCCAGCACCGCCTCAAGCGATCCAAGTACATCGGCACGGATAATCAAGTTCAACACGATCTTCTGCTCGTCGGCCTCGTCACCATCCTGATCCTCCACCGCTTTTGTTTTACGCACGGACATCTCCTGCACACCGGTCTTTCGCGTTGGCTGAGCCTTGAGCTTGTCCAAATCCTTTGCCTTCTCTGGCACTTCCAGCACGTCTCCAATCGATGGCGCGGCCTTGAAACCAAGAATACGAACTGGTGTCGACGGCGGCACAGTTTTCACATCCTTTCCATCCCACGTCTTCATCGCACGCACGCGTCCATAGTTCACACCTCGCACGCCCAGGATGTCGCCGGTCGAAAGCGAACCCGTCTGAACCAGAACCGTTGCGACAGGACCCTGACCTTTGTCGACGTGTGACTCAATAATCGTTCCGATGGCACGACGATCTGGGTTGGCGACAATGTTCTCCTTCTCCATGTCAGCAACGAGCAAAACCATGTCCAACAGCTGCTCAATGTTCTCACCTGTCTTTGCCGAGACACCTTGCATGACCGTCTTTCCTCCCCACTCTTCAGGAATGAGTCCGAGCTCGGAGAGTTGGTTACGGATTTTCTCAACGTTCGCCTCTGGTTTATCGATCTTGTTGATCGCCACAACGTATGGAAGCTTGGCCGCCTTGAGAATATCGACAGCCTCACGGGTCTGCGGCTGCACACCGTCATCTGCCGCAACAACCAAAATACCGATGTCGGCCACCTTCGCACCACGCGAACGCATCACGGTGAAGGCTTCGTGCCCTGGTGTGTCGATAAACGTCAGATCGCGATCCTTGCGCTGCACTTGGTACGCACCGATGTGCTGCGTGATACCACCTGACTCGGTTGCCACCACGTTCGTTGATCGAATCGAGTCGAGCAAGAGCGTCTTACCGTGGTCAACGTGACCCATCACCACAATCACCGGCGGACGTTCCTTCAAATCCTTCTTGTTCTCGTCCTCAAGCGCCTGCTCGAGCTTGTCCAAGCCTTCTTCATCGCCGTCCGTTTCCGCTCCCCCCTCTGCTGGCTCAGCAATGAATCCGAGATCCTCGGCAATGATGGCTGCTGTATCAAAATCAATCTGCTCGTTAAGCGACGCGAGGATTCCCGCACGCATGAGCTCCTGCATCACCTTGGCGATCGGCAGACTCAATGCTTCCGAGAAGTCTCGCACGGACATCGTCGCTGGAATCTGAATCTTCTCAGCCGTTCCGTCTTGAACCTTCGCCTTGCGCTCAGCCCGCGCTCGCTGGTCGGCACGCTTCTTGTCCAAATACTGACGCTTCTTGTGCTGGCGCCACGCATACATGATCTTTCCTGCCTCACGATCTGGAATCTTGATGGCTTTGGCTCCAATATCAAAACCGAGCTCCGGCAACTTTGCACGCAGCTCATCTGTCGAAACACGTAGTTTGCGAGCCAGATGGGAAATATTCATGGCCGAAGGATAGCGAAAATAAGCCTAAACGTCAAGCAATCACAGATACACGGAGCCCCCAACGCACGAGCGTCAGGGGCCACGAGTCTGCGAGGACTTCAGCATCAGCATCTACGCAATAGCGAGTGCGCCGGGGGTTCCGATCTGGATCATCTGGGCGATGACCGTTCCATCACACTCGACAGCGAGACCGTCGACACCGTGTGAAACGCTCACCCTCACGACGCTCCCCTTGGGGAGAATCTCGGCGAGCCACTTGAGCTCGCGCATGAGCCAGACAGCGAATCCCTTGCAGATGCCTCCCGGGACGAACCGGGGCAGCACCACTCTCACGACGCACACGTCTTCTGGAACTTCGACCGTTCTGTCGATGGCGGCCGTGACACCGCCGTGACGGACTTCTCGAACGAAGAGGTCGGACGTACCCGAGATCACCTGCCCTAGACGGGCAAGGTACCCAAGCACGCTCGCCTCGTTTGTGGTACTGGGCAAGCCCAGCAGGATGATCTCCATGGCGCTTGTCCTGTTGCTGACGCACCTCTCTCCATCGAGTTCATCATGAGAAATAAAAACACACCTGTCAAACGTGGCGGTGCATTTTTTGCCTACTCGATGAAACTCATCAGCCGAATTGCCTCTTGCTGCTGTGGTGCACAAGCGCCAATTTCCAACACGCTGTCATCGTAGAGCATGTAGTACCCACTCGACGACGCTGAGTACTCTGTTACCAGCGGATCGCTCGGCAGTGCAGCCAGATACGACGCCAAGGTCTCCGTCAGATCAAGACACAACATATCCTGCGAACACTCCGCGACTGTTGCCGGACCGCCACACACTGTCCCGGTTCCAACCATCATCGCTTCCTCATCGAGCTCCTCAAGCAAATCCCAGAACACTTCAGGCTGCTCCTGTTGCAGCTCCAACATCGCCTCCATCAGATCGCGCACACCATCATGCCGCACAACGTCGTGCTGACGCTCGAGCTCGGCGTACGGATTTGTGAACAATAGCGCTCCCACAATCAGCAAAACTGCTACCAACAAAAAGGCAGCAATAACGTCGATCAATGTGTAGCCTTGAGGGCGGTGCATGAAGGAAGTATATCAGCCGTCGATAAAAGCAGCGAGTCCCGCGCCGTAGCAGCGCGGGACCAGTCGTGGGCGGAGGATCAGTCCTCGTCGAGGCGGAACGAGGCGTAGCCCTGGCGGTTGTCGGGGACCTCGGCGGCGTCGAGCGGCATGGCGAGCGTCGTGTCGAAGGGCCACTCGAGGACCTCAACGCTCAACAGGCTCGTATACCGATCTTCGTGTCGCCACTGCTGGAAGAGCTTGCGCACGGCCCGTGCCAGCAGCCCCGCCAAGGTCTGGCGAACCAGAGGCGTGCGCTGCGGCCAGTCGTCTCCGCGGAAGAGGCCAGCCACCTCGATGACGAGCCGCTGAGGCTGCGCTTCGTCGGCCGGGTGCCGAGCCAAGAACTGCACGTCGGTCCAGTCCAGCGCCCCGATCTCCAGCTCCTTCACGCTCATGACCGCGCGCTGGATCGACAGACGCAGGAACGCCACGTCCGCGGGCTGCGCGTCTCCGGGAAGGCCACTCACTCGCACAATCGGCATCTCTTCCTCCTCGATGAGAGCCAGGCGCGTACCTTAATAGAGGGTCCGAGCCAAGTCAATTGTGTCGGGTTCAAAAATCAGCCGATCGGCATAGTTTTGAACCCTCTCCACCCAGCAAGATTTAACCTTGAATCTAAATTGCATTCACAAATTGGCCCATTTATTGATATAAAGGCAATCAAGGTCTAACCTTGATATATGAAACCCTCTTCAGGCTTCCTCCTCATCAACAAACCCGCCGGCATGACGAGTCATGACGTCGTGGATGCTTTGCGTCGCGTGACGGGAATCAAAAAGATCGGTCACGCCGGCACGCTCGACCCATTTGCAACCGGCCTACTTATTGTCGCGGTCGGACGCGAGGCAACGCGCGAGATCAACAACTTCGTCGGGCTCGACAAAACGTACGAGGCCGAGTTTGTGATTGGTGCGACAACCGAAACGCTCGACCCTGAGTCGGAGGTACGGCGAGATCCGAAGATTGAAGACGGAACACTCGTCATCAATCCTGACTGCAAAATCAACGACTTCACTGGACCGATGCAACAGATCCCACCGATGTACTCGGCTATCAAACAAAAAGGAAAGAAGCTCTATGAGCTTGCGCGCAAAGGTGAGACGGTCGAGCGACCACCGCGCGACATCACCGTACATAGCTTTGATCTTTTGAAAGACCCTTGGCTTGAAGACGGTCTGATGATCCTTTCCGTGCAGACACGCGTCTCCAGCGGAACCTATATTCGAGCCATGGCGCGCGATCTTGCCGCGCAACTCAAAACCATCGGCTACGTCCGTCAGCTGAACCGATCATCCATCGGCCCATTCAAGCTTCAAGACGCTGCCAATCTCGACGATGTCACCTCAGAAAATTGGCCAAGCCTGCTAAAAAACCTCGAAATACCAGCGATTGACGAGAAGGGTACGAAGTGATAACCTGCCTTTGTGAATCTTAACTAGGCTCCGGACGGAAAACAGTCGCCACCAGAGGTATGAAGATCGAATCCATTTCGAACACTGACGTTGCAAAACGTCTTCAAACCGTGACAATACTAGCGTAACGAGACCACGTCTCGTCTGTTTTCGTTGTTCGAGCCAATTGGAATATGACTACCATTGGTTTGTTTTTAGGACTTGCCGGGCTGGTGATTGGACTCGTCGTTGGATACGTCGTGCGTCAAACGCTCGTGAAAGGCAAGGTAAAGTCGGCCGAGGCGAAAGCTGAGTCGATCTTAAAGAATGCAAAAGGGAAAGAACAGGAGATCCTCTTGAAGGCCAAGGAGCAGGCGCTCAAGGCTCTTGAGGAAGGAAAGCGCGAAGCTCAGGATGCTCGCAAAGAGATCAAGCAAGCACAGCGGCGATTGCAGGAACGTGAGAATCGTTTCGACAAAAATCTTCTTGAATTGGAAGACACCAAGTCTCGTCTTCAAAACAAAGAACTTGAGTACCACAAGAAGGAAGAGGCTATCGAAGAGCTACGAAAGCAGGAGATGGAGAAACTTCAACAGATCGCTGACCTAACCAAGGAGCAGGCGCAGGAAAATTTGTTCTCTATGGTTGAGGAAGATTCTAAAGAAGCCATTCTTGGACGCATCAAAAAGCTTGATGAGCAGGGCGAGGAAGAGATGGAACGCCGCGCACAGAAAATCCTCTCGCTTGTGATCCAGCGGTTCGCCTCCTCGCACGTCGTGGACGCAACAACAACATTGGTTGAACTGCCATCGGACGACATGAAGGGACGCATCATCGGAAAAGAAGGGCGCAACATTAAAGCGCTCGAGCGTCTGACCGGTTGTGAACTCATTATCGATGACACGCCAGAGATGATCACCATCTCCGGTTTCTCCCCTGTTCGACGTCAGGTTGCAAAGCGTTCGCTTGAAATGCTGATCAAAGACGGTCGCATTCAGCCAGCGCGCATTGAGGCAGCGGTGAACGATGCAAAGAAAGACCTTGCCAAAGAGATGAAGAAGGCTGGCGAGGATGCGCTGTACGAACTTGGTATTCCTGTGTCATCTATTGATCCAAAATTGGTGTCGATTCTCGGACGTCTGAAGTTCCGCACAAGTTACGGACAGAACGTGCTGCAGCATTCGATTGAAGTCGCTCGCATCTCGGGCATGATCGCCGAGGAACTTGGTGCCGACGCCTTTGCCTGCAAGAAGGGTGGACTCTTCCACGACATCGGAAAGGCCGTTGACCACGACATGCAAGGAGCGCATCCGGAAATCGGCTACAACATCATGAAAAAGTTCGGTTGGCCTGAGGAGTTGTGCTACCAGTCCATTGCCCATCACGAAGACAAGCCTCGTACGCTCGAGGGTGTGATCGTCAAAGCGGCTGATGCGATCTCGGGCGCACGTCCAGGGGCGCGCCGCAATACCATCGAAGATTACATCCAGCGCTTGCAAAACCTGGAAGACACAGCATCAAGCTTTGAAGGCGTTGATAAGGCCTACGCGATCCAAGCTGGACGCGAGGTGCGCGTGTTCGTACAGCCTGGAAAGATCGACGACTACAACGCGCATAATCTTGCTCGCGACATTGCAAAACGCATTGAAAGCGAGCTGACGTATCCAGGTGAAGTGAAGGTAACGGTCATCCGCGAAACGCGCGTTACCGAGTATGCCCGCTAGTTATTCACGCTAAGGCTAGACAAGAATCAAGATTAGATCTATACTTCCGCCGTATGAACAAAGCTACGCTCGCTCTCAAGATCGCAGAACACCTCGATATCCCAAAGAAAAACGCTGAGGACATGGTCGCAGCCTTTCAAGATATCGTCATCAGCGCCCTCAAGCGTGATGAAGAGGTCACCATTGCTGGATTCGGTACGTTCTCTTCCCGCGTCCGCGCGGCTCGAAAAGGCGTCAACCCACGCAAGCCAACCGAGATTATCGACGTCCCGGCCGTAAAGGTGCCGAAGTTCAAAGCAGGAAAGCGATTAAAGGACGAGCTCAAAGCAAGCACGCCTCAAGCGTAAGCAGAACGTCATCAAACAGAAGACCCCGAAAGGGGTCTTCTGTGTTTGTATTGACGTTTCTTTCTTAGTGCACTAATGTTCAACGTCGCCAGACAACCTTCGGTTGGGTATCAGCCGACCTCTCTCATGGAGCATCTCATGGTCATCGGTGACCGATACTTCGAACACATGGGCAACATGACGTGGATGATCATCCGCGACAAGTCGGGATCAGACGATCCGCAGCTCAACCTCGTCAGTCGCTTCCTCGCGTGGATCGAGGAATCGGGCATCCAATCGGTCGGTGGCATGAACCCCTCGCCAGGGTCGCACGTCCGCTGCCTCTTCCGCCCAGTGGATGCCGAGCGTGTCCTCGCATGGCTCCGCGCACAGGAGGACGTCGAGGAGACCGATCTCCTGAACCCACCTACCTCCTGACTCGCGCCAACCGTCTCGCCGCCCCGGAGCCAGTCACTCAACCCGCCCCGTACCGACACGACCGGTCCGGGGCGCTCGCTTTTTACATATAACCAATTCAGTGCTGATCGGGCTTGAATTGGTCAAATCAATAACTGATACGGTCGCGTTTAATTATTGTCATCTTTCGGATATCCACATTTGCCAAATCCGCAAAATCCCCTATACTAACGGCGTGACTGTGACTGGTCATCAAAAACCCCGCCAAAAGGCGGAGTTTTTGTTTACCTCCCGTTTTGCCTAGATACGCTTTAATCTCAGAGAATTGAGCAGAACAGAGATCGAGGAGAAGGCCATGGCACCGGCGGCGATCATAGGATTGAGCAGTCCCAACGCTGCCAGCGGAATCCCGAGCGTATTGTAGATGAACGCCCAGAAGAGATTCTGCTTGATCGTCGAGAACGTCTTGCGTGAGATGATAATCGACTCGGGGATCTTCGTTGCCTCACCGCCGATGATGACGATCTGACCGGACTCGATAGCGATGTCCGTCCCTGTTCCCATCGCGATACCGAGGTTAGCCTGCGTGAGTGCTGGAGCGTCGTTAATCCCATCGCCGACAAACGCCACACGTTTTCCTTCCTGTTGCGCCGCCTTCACAAGCTCCAGCTTATCGTCCGGAAAGACCTCTGCGTGAACTTCGGTAATCCCCACCTGCTCTGCAATCGCGTGCGCGGTTCGCTCATTATCTCCCGTGATCATCACCGGGTTGATACCAAGCGTTCGCAGCTTACGCATTGCATCCACGGCACCGTCTTTGAGCGGATCGGCAATGGCAATCGCGCCGACGCACACATCATCCTTGGACACGAACACCACCGTTTTCGCCTCATGCTCCAAGCGCGCAACATCATCGGCAGATACAGCATCGGTCCCTAGAACAAACCCACGACGTCCAACGCGCACCACCGCTCCGTCGACACGTCCGCTCATTCCTTTTCCTGTCTCGGATTGTGCCTCTTCGACTTTCAACAGCTCGACATTGCGATCCTTCGCTGACGTCACGATCGCTGCGGCCAACGGATGCTCAGACGCAGACTCAACGGACGCTGCCAAATGCAGTAGCTCGCCTTCGTCAACATTGTTCGTCAGCACATCGGTCACTGCCGGCTTTCCTTGTGTGATTGTACCAGTCTTATCAAGCATCACGACGTCGAGCTTCTTTCCACGCTCCAGCGCCTCGCCAGATTTGATGAAGATGCCACTCTTTGCCGCACGGCCGGTTCCAACGAGAATCGCTGTGGGTGTTGCCAGGCCCAATGCACAGGGACACGCGATGACCAGAACAGCCACGGCGGCAATCAGCGATGTGTCCAAACCAGATCCGATCGCCATCCAAATCGCAAACGTCACAACGGCAATAACAATGACAATCGGAACAAAGACGCCCGAGATGCGATCGGCCAGCTTCTGCATCGGCGCTTTCTGCGCCTGTGCCTCTTTCACGAGCTCGATGATCTGCGATAGGACAGAGGTCTCTGACGTCGCACGAATACGCACCTTAAGCACGCCAGTCTGGTTCAAGGTTGCTCCATAGACCTCCTCATCAACCGCTTTCTTTACCGGCACGCTCTCACCCGTCAGCATCGACTCGTCGATGGTCGACGATCCTTCAATGACCAATCCATCAAGCGGGATCTTCTCACCAGGCTTCACAAGTACGACATCCCCTATCTGCAAATCTTGAACATCAACATCCATGGTCGAGCCATCATCTTGTAGAAGATGCGCCTGCTTTGCGCCAAGCTCAAGCAACTTTGCGATCGCTTCCCCAGCTCGTCCTTTTGACAGAGCCTCGAAGTAGCGACCGACGAGAATGAGTGCCGTAATGATGGCTGCGGTCTCAAAGTACACGTCACCACCCTGCGCCATCGACCAGAGACTGAAGATCGTTGCTGCCAATGTTCCCATTGAGATGAGACTGTCCATATTGGCACTGAACTTCTTGAGCTGCTTGAGGGCCGATGTGTGGAACTCAAGCCCTGGTCCAAAGACAATGATCAACGTCAGCAGTGCCTCAACGTATAGCTCTCCCGGAAACTCAATGCCGAACATTGCCAGCACAAAGACCGGCAACGCCAGAGCGCTCGCAATCAGCGCCTTTCGCTTCGCGCGCTTGGCGTCTTCCAAGTGCTCATGCGCTGCCTCGTCCTCGTCAACAACCGCATACCCTTCCTTCACGACCACCTCGTGCAACGCCGAAGGATCATCCGAGCTCGTCTCAACATGCGCCTCTGCCATGGCATAGTTCACCGATGCCGACGTCACCTCCGGCAACGCCTCAAGGGAACCTTGGATCTTCACAGCACACGACGCACAGTGCATGCCGGAGATCTTGAATGTGTGTTTAGGCATATCAGCTTGCTGGTGTTACGACCATGGTGCCACGAATCATGCCCATCGAACAGCTGAACGTATAGCGTCCAGATTCCGTCGGCGTGAACTGCACGAGGTTGCGACCGGTACGCAATCGTTCGCTCACGCCAAAGGCTGGAAGGATCAGGGTGTCACCGCAGCCCATGAACTCGTCGCCATTGATAATCCAATCAACGGGCACATCCTCTTGCACGGTGAGCACTGACGGTTCGTAGCGCCCGCGGCTCGTCATGTCCATTTCAATTTGCTGACGACCATCTTCCACTACGATCTCAATATCCTCATCATCTTCTGCCGAGGCAAACATGATATCCGGGTTGAAGCCAAGAAGGGTCATGCCGTTGGTGACGTTGCTGATACCAAGGATCAGAACGATCACGCCAGCGAACTGCGTGACCTTTTTGAGCGTATTACCCGAGGCATACGACGTCGCTCCGCCAATGCCAAGCAGCACCGGCGCCGTTCCAAGGGCAAACACCGCCATCACCAGCCCTGACTGGATCGGATCCTGAAGCGTGAGCGCGAAGAGCTGCATTGATTGCGTGAAGCCGCAAGGCAGGAAAAACGTCAGTGCTCCCAAAATCATCGGCGCCTTTGGATCATTGGACTCAGCCAAATCATGCACCTTGTGCGCTAACCACTTCGGCATGCCGACAACGGGCGTTGGGAATACTTCCATCAGATTGACACCAATGACAATCATCATGATCGCAACGATGACGACGAAGATGCCGTTGAGCATCGGACTAAGTGTCAACGCCGAGCCAGCAATACCGATGACCGCTCCAAGGCCGAAGAAGCCGAGCACACGCCCGATGTTAAAGAGAATATGTGGCTGGAAACGCTCTTTGGAGGTCATGCCTTCTTGGTCTTTCGCAACCGCACCGCTCACCGCCGCAACCAATCCACCAACAACAGCTGTACACGATGAGAGCGAGGCGATAAGTCCGATGACCAGAATACCAATAAGACTTGCAGGCTCAGCAGATGATGGACTCAAACGCAACAGTCCCATCTGATCGAAGATAATATAGAGCGCCAGAACGAACACCGCCGCCGCGCCAACGCGCTGCCAGTTGATGCGCTTGCGATGCTTCTGACCTTTGTCTTTCTTTCCAACAGAATAGTCATGTCGCCCCAGAAACTCGTTGAGCTCATGATGCGTGTACTGACGATCACCCTGCGTCTCTAGATGAATCTGCCGCTTGTTGTGCGAGACATCGACAGAGATGATGTCGGGTTGTTTTTTTAGCTCACGTTCGATGACCACCTCGCAGCTTTTGCAAGACGTGCCTCGAACGAAGAATTGTTGTTTTGCCATAAATCAAAAACAGGAAGAATTAAATCCGAACCAGATCCTTCCCGTTTTATTCTCGCTTTTGGGTTGTGAGATGTTTATCGCGGTCTTGAAGCGGACCGATCGTCCGTCCGCGCTCCGGCGTCTGCTCGTATGATACGTCCGGCGCATCTTCATCTGTTGTAACAACGTCCGGTGTCACATCGTCATTCACCAGTGATCCGACAACAACCGGTCGAGCCTCTACAACTTCCAAACAATGCTCAAAACACGTCTGCGCCGACATTGGTTCGCACATCCCAGACTCGCAATCCATCGACATCTCATGATCCATGTCCATCGTGGCAGCATGAACAACATGCACATTCGGCAGCAGGAACGCACAGACGATGAGACCAATTGTGAGCCACTTCTTCACACGCGCAGCCAATCATGAATCTTGTCGACCACTTGATCAAGTTTAATCAGATGCATTTCGTCACTTGGTCGCTCTTTCCATTCAACAGAATCCTCCGCAAGCGTTTTTTGCGAGATCACCAGCCGCAGTGGAATACCAATCAAGTCGGCATCAGCAAACTTCTCGCCAGGCGATGCCTCTGCGCGATCATCCCAAAGCACTTCCACACCGGCATCCGTCAGTCCTTGATACAGATCCTCCGACTGATTGTCGATGCGTTGCTGCACGATCTCATCCTTAGACGACAACGATACGAGATGCACCGAGTACGGCGCAACGCTCTTTGGCCAGATCATGCCTCGCTCATCATTGTGCACCTCTACAATCGACCCCATAACACGCGAAGGACCGATTCCATAACAACCCATGATGACATCAAGCATGTTGCCATCCGGCCCAGGTACCTTCATATCAAAGGCCTGTGAAAAACGACACTCCAGCGGGAAGATATTCCCGACCTCGATGGACTTCTTCACCTCATATTTCTTCTCATTGTCCCACTCTTCCTCCGGAACGATCTCACGATTCATCACCTCACCGGTTGAACGATTGATGTAAATCTTATCCTCCCCTGCCTCGGTCGCGACCTGAAACTCATGAGAATGCTTCTCGGTGAAAACACCGCCTGACGCGGCCGCTACCACCGCATCCAACCCGCAACGCTTGTAAACCTTCAGATAGGCCTTCTTCGCACGCTCATAAAAATCAACAAAGTCTTCCTCATCCTTGTGGAAGCTATACAGGTCTTTCATCGAAAACTCACGACCGCGAAGCAATCCAGACTTCGCACGCGGTTCGTTGCGAAACTTGTCCTGGATCTGATACACAGCCACTGGCAAATCTTTATACGAGTTTACGAATTCTTTCACCAATGGGGTGATGACCTCCTCGGCCGTAGAGCTCAATCCATATTCCTTGCCACCAGCTCCCTCGACCTTAAACATAACGTCGATCTTGTCCCATCGATCGGTTGTGTCATACAAATGCTTTGGATGAAGCGCTGGCATCAGAACCTCCTGCGCACCCAGAGCGTTCATTTCCTCGCGCACGATGTCCTTAATCTTCTCAAGGACGCGCAAACCAAGCGGCAGATAGGTAAACACGCCGGCAGCGAGCTGGCTGATAAATCCTGCCTGCGTCAACAAACGAGCGTTTGGCGAGTCCGCGTCCGCTGGTGCGTCCTTTCGAGTCTTTGTGAACAACTGTGATTGCTTCATACGACTGAAATCCTATCGTTTTTTGTTCCAAACGGCAAACCACGTGGCGATCGGAACAGTAAGAACAAGTGCTGCCGTTCCGGCCAGTGTGCGGACGATTTCCTCGGCAATCGGTTCTTCGTTGAAGAACTCAACAATGCTCACGCCTTGCGTGAGCATGTACAGCAGGAACAATGGAAGGGCCACGCCGACGTACGCGAGCACGAGTGTGTTGATCGTTGAGGCAATGTGGTGACGTCCAACGCGCATGGCGCGAGTAAAAAGCTCTTTGCGATCGAACTTCTTGTTTGCCTTGTGAAGCTCGGCGACGGTCTCGGTCTGCGTGATAGCGATGTCATCGAGAACACCCACAGCTCCCAAGATCATTCCGGCAAGGAGGATCCCCGACGGCATGGTGATCTGATCAGAGTGGAAGAAAAGGAGAATTGATTCCTCCGAGGCGAGTCCCGAAAGGCGGGACGCGGAAACGAACGCTGCTGAGAACATCCACGCAAGTCCAAGACCGACAACGGTAGAAAGATAGGCGAAGAACGTCGAGCGATTTGGGCCATGCGACGTATGCATGTTGATGGCCAAAATCACAATCGCTCCGAGTACCGTCACAAGCACCGGATCATATCCAGCCAAGATCGCTGGCAACACGCCACCAAAAAGCACAGCAAACGTGATAGCCAAACCGACGATCGCCAAAAATCCGCGCAAGCGTCCGACGGCAAGAATCAACACGACGAACAGCAGGGTGATCCAAAGAAGGACGGGTGTGCGAACGACGTCGACAAGATACGCATCCGTCACAATGTCATCCAGGTAGAGAACCTGTAGGTACACTTCGTCTCCGACAGACAGATCATAGCGCAACCCTTCCACAAAGGCCTCGGCTGTATCGATCGTCAACTCATGATCATCAAAGGCAGCGACAAACACCATCTGGCGCAACCCATCGACAACTTCGTCTGACACAATCTCAATCACCTCAGCCTTCACCTGCTCGCTGTGTGTCGTGGGCATCGGTAACGCCTCATCAAGCAGTGCGTCGAGTTCCTCGACTTGCTCCTCGAGTAATGCCTCGAGCTCTGCTATGTGTTCCTCGTTCTCATCAAGCATCACATCAAACTCTGTTTGCTGCGCCATCGTGGTCAGCGGCATCAGTGCCAAAAGCATCAAAAAGAAATACTTCATACGAGGGTATTGTATCAGAAACGAAGAACCGCCCCGGAGGACCGAGAACGGTTCTCTGGGGCGGACGGGGACGTCGAGCTACTAGCGAACGTGGACGGTGGCGTTGCCAGCGGCGCAGGCATCGAACGCCACGCGCGTGGCGAGCTGCTGACGACGGTACTCGGGGTGGCTCGGGTAGTGGTCCCAGCTCACGTAGAACCCGTTCGTGCAGGCACGAAGGGCACCGGCCGGCCATGGGTCATCGCCCGTGATGCTCGCGACACTCGTGGGGACGGTCACCGTCATGGGGTCGACGTCGTAGTTGACCTCGATCTCGACGAGAGGATCGTCCGACACCGGGACCGTCGTGCTTCCCAGCACGAATCGATAAATCGGAGCGGTCGTCTCTTCCACCACCACACCCCCCTCGCCGAGCTGCTCCGGCCAGAAGTCCGGCATCACCATGTAGGCCACAGTAGCCTTGTGCGGATTCCGCGCGGTGGAGGGGTCCTCGGGTGCTTCGTCCTTGGAACAGGCGCCTGCCAGCACCGGGACAGCCAGTATGAACAAACGGATCATGGTCTATCGGGGGAACGAATCGGCTAGGCCCTGCCGCGGGGGTCAAAAGACAACTCTTTCTATCACAAAAAAACTCGCCCGTCAATTCATACAGCCGCTATCATCCTTCCACAGATAACATTTGACGGTATTTGCAAATGCAAGTAACTTGCAAATGCAAATGACTTGCATTATGGACAAACACCGCTATCAATGCGACATAAATCGCCTCATCAAGGACGCAGGTTTAAAGTGGACTACTGCGCGTCACACGATTATCACCCACTTCACGGAACCCCGCACCTGGAGTGCGTCGCAACTACTCAAGGAAATCGAGTGGATTGATACTTCGACCATCTATCGCAACCTAAAAAAGCTTGCGAAGCACAAAATCATCACACCACTCCTCCAACACAACGGAGAAGTGCACTACGAATGGTCAGACCGCGATCATCATGATCATCTTGTGTGCGATGACTGTGACATCATCGAGTGCACTCCCTGCCCAGCCCCAAAACTTGGATCACATAAACTTGAGCTACAGGGCCTCTGCTCCGCCTGCCAATAATCTCTATGAAAACATCTGCCACTTGGATTACTATCCTAACGGTACTCATCGTTGCCATCGCCGTCGCTGTCCTGCAATCCCCGGGCCCAACAACGTCATCCAACGACCAGCCCGTTGTTGCCACAACCATTTTTCCGCTCTACGACATCGTACAAAACATCGCTGGCGATGCTGTCAATGTGGAACTCATCCTCCCCGTGGGCGCAAGTCCGCATACATTCGAACCAACGCCATCATTACTGCGGGATCTTGAAGGTGCATCGGTTGTCTATGCAATGGGATATGGTGCCGATGATTGGTCTTTCACTATCGCCGAGAGTATCGAGGCGGAAGTCGAGCTCGTCGATGATGGAATCGTCATCCGTGAGTTTAACGTTGAGGAAGAAGAAGATGGCCATGGAGACGAACACGCGCACGGTGAGCTTGATCCACATTACTGGCTAACCTTTGAAAATGCGATCCTCATTACACAGACGATTGCCGACGATCTAGCTGCCCGTTTCCCAGAATCAGCAGAAGCGTTTGTCCTTAACACACAGGTCTATCTGCGCGCACTAGAGACGGCACGGCTTGAAGCGCAACGCATCCGCACAGAAGAAATTGAGAACCCATACCTCATCACTCTGCACGATGCGTGGTACTATTTTGCAAAGGACCTCGGTCTAGAAATCGTTGGAAGTTTTGAGCCAAGCGCCGGCGCAGAGCCGACACCGCAGTACCTGATCGAACTGTCCGAGGCGATCGAGCAGGCGGGCACAACGGTTCTCTACACAGAACCACAGCTCAACACCCAAAGCCTTTCGTCCTTCTTACAAGACAACGACCTTTCCATCGATGCCCTAGATCCACTGGGAGGAAATGAAGATCGTGCAAGCTACATCGACATGATGCTTTCCAATGTCCAAACCATCGCCGACAACCAGTAACGCAGTAAGCGTCAAAAACTTGCGTGTCCGCTTCGACGAACACGTAATCTTAGAGGACATCTCGTTTACGATTCCGCAAGGTTCTATCACCGCCGTCATCGGTCCCAACGGCTCTGGAAAGACGACGCTGATCAAAGCCGTGCTCGGGCTTGTGCAGATGGACAAAGGCGAGGTCGAAATTTTTGACCAACCGCTCGATCACATGCGCCGCACCATCGGCTATGTCCCGCAACGCTTTGAGTTTGATCGCTCATTCCCCATGACAGTTGCGGAATTTATGGAGCTCGCGCGGCACAAACACACTGATCAACCCGCCATGAAAGAGGCGATCAAAGACGTAGGACTCAAGTCGGGTGTACTTAAACAACAAGTCAGTAGTCTTTCAGGAGGACAATTGCAGCGTGTCCTGATTGCACAGGCGATTCTCAACCAACCAAAACTTCTTGTACTCGATGAGCCTGCGGCGGGCATTGACGTTGTGGGTGAAGCGGCGTTCTTTCAGATGATCGATCGTTTGCGCAAAGTACACGGAACAACCATCGTCATCGTCTCGCACGACATTAGCTTTGTTGCCAACGCAGTCGACCATGTTGTGTGCGTGAATCAAAAACTGATGTGCTCCGGTCCGCCAAAGCTCGCGCTGACGGAGAAGAACCTCGAGCGTCTGTTTGGCGCAAGTCACATCTACCATCACCACTCCCACGAGTAATATGGACGCCCTTCTCACCATGCTCTCCTATCCATTCATGCAGCGCGCCTTCGCGGCCGGGCTCATGCTTGGACTTTTGCTAGCAAGTCTTGGTGTGCTCGCAACCCTGCGGAAGATGGCGTTCTTTGGTGAAGGGGTGGCTCATGCCTCGCTCGCAGGAATTGCCCTTGCGATCTTTGCTGGCGTTGCCCCGCTCCCTGTCGCAATCGGCTGGGCGGTTCTTATCGCCGTTATCATTTTCTGGCTGGAGCGATCAACACGATTGTCATCCGACACACTCATCGGCATCCTCTTCACCGCCAGCATGGCGCTGGGTGTCATTATCATGAGCCAAAGTGCCGGTTACCAACCGGAGTTGATTTCTTTCTTGTTTGGATCCATCTTGGCTATTCGTCCAGAGGACATCCTGATCATCGCCGCATTCACCGCGATCATTCTGATGTGGTTCGGCGGCTCGCTCAAACAACTCACGTACATTGCCTTTAACGAAGACGCAGCCGCCGTTGCCGGAATGAAAACAAAAACGCAAACGCTGCTTCTCTACATTGCGCTTGCGATCGCCACTGTTCTTGGTGTGAAAATCTTGGGAATCATCCTCGTCTCCGCATTGCTTGTCCTCCCACCTGCCACCGGTCGACTTCTTTCAACGTCGTTCAAGTCCTATCTTTGGATGTCGCTCCTCATCTCCGAAATCGTTATTGTTGCCGGACTTACTCTCTCCTACTTCTACGACATTCCGTCAGGCGCTACCATCGTGCTCTTTGGTGCCTGCCTCTTCTTTGTGACCACTCTAGGTCGTCAACTACTGCGGCGTTAAATATTCACGCCCAGTGCCCATCCTATCAAACAGACAATTCCCATAGCCAGCACCACCAGCGCCACGTTCACGGCGTTTTTTGCATCCGGATCGTCGCGCGTGAACGCGAAAAACGTAAACAGAGCGAACCCGAGAATAAGAGCCGTCGGTACAACCGTGAGCACAATGCCTGTGAGAAGAAGAATAGACATAAATGTCAGAGACGGACTATGCCTGATATTAGCGAAAAAAGCAAGTGT
>CAYFME010000001.1:98716-103415 GCA_964344145.1 uncultured Gammaproteobacteria bacterium | reverse complement strand
GTTTCCAACCTCGATAACCACCAATCACAAGCGTCGGAATCACATCGTGCGGATTGTCGATCGATTCTTCGATCCATTCACGATCCTCGAGCCCAAGCTGTTCCACATAACTCTTTCGCCACTCCCACCACGAATTATATCCGCGCTCGCGAAACACAGACTCCCAACGCTGTGCCTCCGCCGCCTCCCAATCGCGCAAAACATCCGCCCACGTAATCATACGCCCCAAACCTCTTTTAAAATCTTCACCTCCTCAACGATTTGCGAGTGCAATGGTTCAGGTAACTCGTCGAGCGTGAACCAGCCGATCTCATCAATTTTATGCGGCTCCATGTTCCGCGCTTGTGCTGGGTCAATTTGAACCCAGTGCATGTTTTTAATCCAGTGCGTCGCCCGACCATCATGCTCGCGAAGAACATTGCGCGTCGTAATGTACTGAATGTCGATCACCTCCGCACCGTACTCCTCCATCACTTCCCGACGTACCGTCTCTTCAAACGTCTCACCAAACTCCATCGAGCCACCGCCGCAGTCCCACGTCCCCTGCTCGTCGCGACACGCTTGCCCGCGCTTGTGCATCAGCACGCGTCCATTACCGTCGTGGCACCAAAACACGCAATTGACACCAATATGATCAACGCCGCGTTTGTGATCCGATGCTTTAGGAGAAAAATCCGTAGACATACCAGCAAATTGAGGCGAGAACGAAACTAACAACAAGCGCATCGCCGTCCAGAATCTTTTTGCCATTATCACCTGTTTCGGACAATCCAGATTTTCCACGAGAGACGCGATACAACTTATACGTCGCCAAGATCACAAGGAAAACGATGACATCAATCTCCTGACCGCGACGGCCTGGAATGTTAAACAAAATCTCCGCATCCAAAACATTGATAAACGGAAACACACCCCAAATCAAAAACATGACTAGGAGTCCAATCTTTCCGACAAGTGAAAACTTCCCCATACTTAATGAAGCTTACCACCAATCGGCACGTCCATTCCAGGATGAGCAAGCACAACATTGTCGTCGGCGTCGGCAAAACCAAGCGTCAAAACTTCTGAAAAATGTTTGCCGATTTGCTTTGGTTTAAAGTTTACAACTGCGAGCACCTGTTTGCCAACAAGTTCCAGCCCTTCATAGTTCGGCGTGAGTTTTGCGAGCGACTTCTTCGTTCCGATCTCGTCACCAAAGTTGATCGTCAAAATATGCGTTGAGTACTTTCCTTCCGGAAACGGTTCAACCGATTCGACACGCCCAACACGAATGTCGACGTTTTCAAATTGTTCCCATGTAATCGGCATACTTATCCTTCACCGCGATCAACGCGAGCCTCGAGTGTGTCCATCTCTTCCATGAACACCTTTTCTAAATCAAGATCGAGCTCTTTTGCGATCACAATAATTGACCAGAGACAATCAGAGATCTCGTGACGCAATTTGGCATCCACGTCATCGATATGACGAATGCCGGTCTTCGCTTGCACGAGCTTCATCAGCGTTCCCGCATCCGCCATAAACCCTTCGGCATACTCACGCGCCGTCCAGCGAACCGTCTCTTTTTCGTTGAAATCGTTGTACTTCTTTTGAACCGCCAACGCGCGGTCGACAAGGTCTTGGAATTGCATACTATCTATTTATGTTGCCAAGCGTTTGGCAGGAGATCGCGGGCGATCATTGTATCGGTTTCGCCGACAATCACTTTTGCGTCTGGCCAATATGTTAGATACAACTCCCGGCAGAGCCCACACGGCGCGTAAATCTCATATTCCTCGTCGGGACTTTTGTACACGGCAACACCCATCTCGATCTCAGCCTTGACCATCAATGCCTGAGTCATTGCAGACCATTCGGAGCATAAATGCACCTTCTGACCACTGACGCTCACACTTTTAAAAAGTTGACCGTCCTTCGATCGCAAAACAGCTGCAACCTTATGTACCTCACTGCGATGAGCGTCGATGACGTCTTTTGCTGTTTGAATGAGTGACTGCATATTTATCTTAACTTGAGAGATTTCATAATCAGAGCTATATTCAACGTAGCAATCAGGCTAGAGGCAACCGCTAGGCACGTGGCGCGCGCTATTCGAATCTGATTGGTGGAGCCGCAAGGCCCAACTCTCGCGACGGGGATCGTGTCCGACGATCCTTGTACACACTGCCGTCGCTTCAAGTCGCATCCTCGTGTCGGGATGTGACTTGTTCACTTTTTCTACGCCCCATGACACTTCTTAAACTTCTTCCCTGACCCACACGGGCACGGCTCGTTGCGGCCGACTTTTTCGGCTGCGTTCTTAACGGTCTCGCCAACCCCCCTCTGTCCCCCCTTGGAAAGGGGGGAGGACGCCGCGGCCCCGTTCGCGCGAGCCTTTGCGATCGCCATTGCCGCTTTCTTTGCCATCGTCTTTTGCGCCCCAGAGAAAACAATTCCCGCTTTCTCCAAAATACTTGGCGCTGCAGCCATAAAGGCCTGCGTGGCAATCATCTGTTCTGAAACTTTAAACACATTGTAAACAACCTCGCGTTCAATCGAATCCTGAAGCTGATTGAAGATCTCAAACGCTTCTTTTTTATACTCAACCAGCGGATCACGCTGACCGTACCCGCGCAGACCAATCGATCGACGCAAGTACCGCATAGTCTCCAAATGCTCAACCCAAAGGTTATCACTTGCGCGTAACATCATTGTGCGCAAGGTCTTTGCGAGCTTGTCGTCGTCTTCTACTTTCTCTTTCAACGAATCAATTCTCTTATCAACAACTTGCATGAAGTCCTCGATAACTTCTGTGCGCTGCGTTGCCAATACCTCCTGATCTTTTGAAACCGTCGCAAACGTCTCACGAACGCGCTTGGCAATGCGCTCCGGCAGGGGCACGATCGTCGAAAGCGACTCAACAATCTCTTTTGGATCCCAGTCACCCGAAGCCCCCTCCGGCTCCCCCATAGCTGGGGGAGAGACGCGGCTCGGCCCCCCTCCAGATATGGAGGGGTTGGGGGAGGCCTGCGTAAATTGCTTTGGAACGTCTGCTGCTACATGCTCAGACGTATGGAATAACACCACGCGCTCGACCTCATGCTCAACCATGTTGCGAACGTTTTTCACCGGCTCATCCTCCTCTAGCAACAACTTGGTGCGCTGAGAATAAATCGCCTCACGATGACGGTTCAACACATCATCGTACTGCAGCACGTGCTTACGCGTGTCAAAGTGATGACCCTCCACACGCTCCTGCGCCTTCTCAATCGACTTGGTAATAATCTTGCTCTCAATCGGAATCGTTTCATCAATCTTAAACGTATCCATCATGGCTTTCACGCGATCACTTGCGAAGATACGCATCAAATCATCCTCAAGCGACACGAAAAATCGCGTCGTTCCCGGATCACCTTGTCGACCAGCACGACCGCGCAGCTGATTGTCGATACGACGAGACTCGTGACGCTCCGTACCAATCACGTACAACCCGCCAAGCGCTTTTATCTCCTCCTGTTCTTCTTTGGACGATGGATTACCTCCAAGAATAACGTCCACACCACGACCGGCCATGTTCGTCGCCACGGTCACCGCACCCTTACGACCAGCTTGTGCGATGATGCCGGCCTCGCGCTCGTGATTCTTCGCGTTGAGCATCTCATGTGGAATGCCGGCTTGCGTGAGCAACGTGTCGACAAGCTCGTTCTTTTCAATCGATGCCGTACCAATCAAAATGGGCTGACCAGTCGCGTGAATCTTCTTCACCTCATCGATCACAGACAAAAACTTCCCTTTTTCTGTTTTGTAAATGCGATCAGTGTGGTCGATACGCGCAATCGGCTTGTTTGTCGGCACAACCACTACGTCCAGACCATAAATCTGATAAAACTCCTCGGCCTCGGTCTCCGCCGTACCGGTCATGCCGGCGAGCTTGTTGTACATGCGGAAATAGTTCTGGAACGTAATGGTCGCGAGCGTTTTGCTCTCGCGCTTGATTTCCGTCCCTTCTTTTGCCTCAATCGCCTGGTGCAGACCCTGCGAGTAGCGACGTCCTTCAAGGATACGGCCGGTAAACTCGTCGACAATCTTTACCTGACCTTCTACAACAACGTAGTCTTTGTCTTTTTTAAAAATCGCATGCGCTTTGAGAGCCTGCTCGGCGTGGTGGATGAGTGACAGTCCTTCCGCGTACAAATTATCAACGCCAAGTCGCTTCTCAACCTTGCCAAGTCCACCCTCGGTAAATGTCGCCGCGCGAAGCTTTTCGTCCAAGTTATAGTCTTCATCCACCTTTAAGTCCTTCACAATGCCGGCGAACTTGTAGTACAGCTCGGCGGACTCTTCCGCTGGTGCGGAGATGATCAACGGCGTTCGCGCCTCATCAATCAAAATGGAGTCGACCTCATCGATGATCGCGTAGTTGAGCTCGCGTTGCACTTGGCGCTCCGTGGTCGTCGCCATGTTGTCACGCAAGTAGTCAAAACCAAACTGATTGTTTGTTCCGTAGGTAATGTCGGCATCGTACGCCTCTTTGCGCTCAGCTGGACGCAAAAAATCCATCTGCACAATAAACGAACCGGTCTTATCGCGCTCTTCGTCGTCTTGTTCGTCTGCCTTGAAGCTTTCGTCGTAGAGATAACCACCTTCTTGCTGGATACAACCGATGGTCAATCCCAAAAACGCAAAAATCTGTCCCATCCAAACCATGTCGCGCTTGGCC
>CAYFME010000001.1:7801-98616 GCA_964344145.1 uncultured Gammaproteobacteria bacterium | reverse complement strand
GGTCAATCCCAAAAACGCAAAAATCTGTCCCATCCAAACCATGTCGCGCTTGGCCAAGTAATCGTTGACGGTCACAACGTGCACACCTTTTCCAGAAAGCGCGTTCAAATAAATCGGCAACGTCGACGTCAACGTTTTACCTTCACCAGTGCGCATCTCCGCGATCTTATTGCGATGGAGCGCCAGACCACCAATCAGCTGGACATCATAGTGACGCTGCTTGAGTGTACGCTTTGCTGCCTCGCGAACGACGGCAAACACTTCATACGCCAAATCATCCAATGTCTCACCATCGGCAAGACGTTTCTTGAACTCGTCCGTCTTCGCTTTGAGCTGCTCATCGGAAAGCTTCTCGATCCCCGGCTCGAGCACATTGATCGGGTCTGCTTCTTTTGAGAGTTTTTTGAGTGTTTTGGCGGATTCGTCTCCGAAAACCCTTTTGAGAAATTTCTGCATAACGCGCCAAGTGTGCCGGAAAACGCAAAAAAAATCAAGACAAAAAGAATACCCCGCGAACGAGATGCTGTTCCACGGGGACGTAGCTGGCAAGGCCTCCTCGCGATGCATCTGAGCTTACGCTCGCTGGGCTTGCGCCCGTGGGGAATCCTTCCGAGTTTGTTTGAGATCGGGAACCAGAGCCGCAGCCTAGGTTATCCGACGTGTAAGGAACGCTCTCGTACCCATTCTGACTAATCGACTCCTCCCGTCCGTTGTAGTTGCGAGGATGCTCGATATCACTGTCAGTGCCACTCAACTTCCCTTCCTGTCACCCCCTGCGTGAGGAGGCCCGGCATGGGTGTGTGGACATGGTATCGGTAATGGATAGACCGATGGGCAGTTCGCCTCAGCGCAAGCTCATTGCGGGATGGACCCGCCGGCGCCGAGGTTACTTACCAAGTGCAGAACCTTACTCCGGATCTTCTGCACAAGGTCGGGGCGGCTAAGGTAGGCGGCCCGGGGGACTATCAGGTTGGCATGAGGCTTCCGGTCACCTCCCTGTGAACTACACCTTTTACTTCCTCGCAAGAGGAGTGACGATCTTGCCTGATCGTCAGGTGACGTATGCCCCAGGCGCGTCGGCCTTTGTGGGACAACCTAGCTTGCACGGCTGAGTCTGGCCGGATCCAGCTTGAGCCCGCCGCTTCGAGAGCGGCACAGACTGGCTGAAGTGCCTGACTTGCGTTTCGTACGATTTCTCTACCAGCGCCGTTTCCGACGCTTCGCTAGGCCTACTACCATGTGACACCTGCCTGCAGAAGGTCGGTCGCCTGGGGCTGAACCCCTAGTCTACGATTCCGACGTCCGCAGTTGCAGCGCGTCTACAGCCCTTATCCGAGCTGATAAACGCATTGTAGCATAATTTGCCATTCTTGTCAAGTGCCGCAAAGCAAGTGAATATTTGTCCTATAGGTCCTATACGACTTATAGGACCTATAATAAGCAAAACGGCTCATTTCGAGCCGTTTTGCTTATGTAAAGTAATACTTGACAAAAGTGGTAAATTATGCTATTCTACCTCTCCTAAGAAAGCTTAGGCGGTGCTGTGAAGTCCAGTAAAGACTGGTTTTCCAGGACCGGCGCGCCATTCCTAGTGCCAAACGGAGGTCCAACACCAATGACCCGCTTCCTCCAGATCGCCGCCCTTCTCTCGCTCACCGTCGTCGGCTTCGCGGCCCCCGCCGCGACCATGCTCCCCAGCATGGAGACCCTCGGCAACACCGTGAGCGACATCGAGGACGGCAAGGCCTGTCTGCCCAGCCCGGGCGACTTCTGCGACGACACCGACAAGACCGGGGCGCTCGCCTCGCTCTGATCCGTCAGCGCAGCTCCACCTTCAACCTTCTACTGACGTGTGTCGCCTGGGACTCTCCCCTGGGCGGCCGCTGACTGAGACTATGAGTCACTCGTGATCTCTGAGGTGGAACGTTGTGGCGTGCGTCCGAGGTATTCCATGCTTGTACCTCGAACGCACCCTGCAACCTGGAGACAGCATGTCCCGTTCCACCCTGTTCACGGCCTTCCTCGCCGGCTTCGGTCTCACGCTCACGCTCGGCTCGTTCCTCGTGGACGACGCGATCGCAGCGATCGAGCTGCAGCGCGTGGAGACCTTCCCGCAGACCGGCCGTGACGTCGACCCGCAGCTCATGAAGACGCTCGAGCTCCTCGCGACCCCCGACGCGACCGTCGAGGTCCCCGAGAGCGACATCGAGATCACCGACTGCAACGTCGATGGCATCGACGGCGCCATCTGCCTGTACTGGCCCGAGGACGACGTCAAGCTGGTGATCCACCAGCGCTTCATCCTCTGAGCACCGTCGAGCCGCAACCTTCAACCCTTCGATCGCTTGGCCAGCGTACTCGGCCACCGACTGAGCTCACGACTTGATCGTGATCTCTGAGGCGAAACTCCAAAGGTGCGCAAAGTGTGTATCAACGATATGCCCTTCGCGCACCTCAACCTGGAGCTTACATGCGCCACTCCCCCCTGCCCCTGCTCGCTGACCTGTTCATCAACCCCGTCCTGAGCGATGCCGAGCCCGTCGAGTGGGCGAAGCTCGCGCGGGCGACCGGTGACGACAGCGGTCAGAAGGTCAAGGACATCTACGGCGACGAGCGCCGGCTGGACGACCAGTGGGTCGACATCCGCGCGAACCTGCGCGGCTTCGGCCCCGCCGTCCTCAAGAAGAGCGTGTCCGGCACCGTCATGGTGCAGCTCGTGCTCGCCGAGGACACCGCTCGCGCGCGCCGGCTGCTCGCGGCCTGAACAAGCCCCTTCAACCCTTCAACGACGTGTGTCGCCCGGGACTTCCTGGGCGACCGCTGAGTGAGACCATGAGTCACTCGTGATCTCTAAGGCGAAACAAAAAAACGTTGCGATGTGCGTTAGCGGCATTCCATGCTTGTGCCGCGAACGTACTTCACAACGAAAGCCCTAGGGCTTTTTTTGTTTGTGATATACCGTTGCAAGAAAGAGGTTCGTCGGCACAAATAACACAGCCAGATACAAATACATTGCATAAACGACAGCAATCCCTCCGTGTGATGCGAACATTCCCAAGGGGACCCATAGGACGTACCCCAAGACGAGCAAAATAAGAACTACTAAGAGGAATCTCTCCCAAAGTCTCCACGATGCTCGGGCAAATACATGCGGCAACGTCATACCTACAGCAGAAAACAACAACACCGCAATGGCGATCCACCAGGTCAGGCTCACATCAATGAACCAAATAGCCAGCGCAGATGGTAAAAGAGAAACAAAAAATGAGAGGTAAGGCCAACTTATCCAACGGGAACGGCGCATATTAGCGCTTTTTACGATATTCTTTTACTTGTCGCTTCAACTCTTTTGCCGCGATATTAATCGCAACGTATAAATCTTCTTGCGTTGATTCTGCCCGCAGCAGCGTGCCGGGCACATTCATATTAAACTCTGCACGAAAAATCTTTCCTTTTTGCTGCCCTCCTGTCGTCTTGCCGACGTCTGCCGCGATGTCACATGGCTCAATACCTTTTGTGAGCCTTGAAAGTTTTCCCAGTCGTTTTTCAACATGATCCTTAATTGCCTGCGTAAGATCCATGTTTGTCCCTTTGATTTCAGTCAATCGCATATTGAATGATTAAAAACCAAGATAGTGAACCTCCTCTTGTAATTGTACACCAAACTGATCGCGGAGGCGTGTTTTGACGATCGCAATGAGCTGAACGACCTCGTCGGCCGTCGCTTTCCCATGGTTAATCAAAAAGTTTCCATGTTCGTCGCTGATCTGCGCGTCGCCGATGCGGGTACCCTTCAAATCAGCCTGATCAATAAGCCATCCTGCGGAAATCCGTTTGTTCTCCAGCATCGCCTCTGGAACATCCACCGCCGCTGTCAGTTTCTCAACATCCGACGCGTCGTCAAACTCAAAATTCTTAAAGATACATCCTGCTGATCCGGCGTGTAGCGGCTGTGAGGACTTTCGCGCCTCAACGGTGTCTGCGAGTTGTTGCATAAGGACATCAGCATCTCCAGCTTTCAGCTCCATCCACGCGCGCAGAACGATGTCGTCGTTATGCTTCACAGCAGAATCTCGATAGCCAAAGTTCATCTCAGCCGCTGGGATTTCGACAATAGCACCATCGCGCAGCACTTCTACTTTCGAAACAACGTCTTTCATTTCTCCACCAAAGCATCCGGCGTTCCCTCGAACACCGCCACCAATAGTTCCAGGAAGAGAAATAGCCCACGCAAACCCTTCCAAACCGGCCTTCGCTGTCTCACGCGCGAGGGCCGCAGAGATCACACCCGCATCGGCGACAACCGTCGTGCCGTCGATTTGAAAATTGCGCAAAGCGAGTTTAACAACTAAACCATCAAATCCTTCATCGCTCGCAAGCGTATTTGATCCACCGCCCAGCACAAACGTTTGCACACCGTTGTCTTTTGCGATCGACAACGCGTGCTGCAACTCCTCGATCGTTCGAACCTCAACAAACCACTTCGCCGGCCCACCAATACGAAAGTTCAAATGCTTTGCAAGTGGTTCGTTTTCTTTAAAACGGTCTCCAAATAATTCCTTCAGCGTGTTCACACGAGTTTTCTTGCAAGTGAATCAATCGAACCAGCACCCATACAAACAATCACGTCTTCTTTTTCAACGATGTAGCGCAGATGGTCTTCTGCTTCGTTCAAATCCTTCGCATACAACACTTTCTCAATCGTCCCGCGATTACGTACATGATCAGCCATGTCTTTTGATGACTCAAAGCGCTCTTCGGTACGTCCAGCGACCTCGTAAATCTCAGACAAAATCAACACATCCGCTTGGTCGAATGACTCTACGAACTGATCGAACATCTCGTGCGTACGAGAGTGCTGGTGCGGCTCAAATACCACAACCAGTCGACGCGAAGGATAAAACTCCTTAAACGCCTCGATCGCGCCAACAACGGCCGTTGGATGATGGGCGTAGTCAGAAAAGATATCCGCCTTTTTCCACGTGCCAACCTTTTCAAACCGACGCCATGTTCCTGGAAACGTTGCGAGCGCCTCGACGATCGTTTCCTGCTCAAGCTCGAGCATCTTTCCAACCCGCACGGCGGCAGCCGCATTCGCACAGTTAAACGCACCGGGAATCGGAATACGATAACGCTCGTTATCAACTCGGAACATCTGCTGATCATCACCAACCTCTCGGTCTTGCATGTCAAACCAATACACCCTTTCCCCATCTCGAGCGTCAGCGAGAGATCTATTTATGCCAGTAGATCTCTCCTCCCGTTGGTCGTCGAGATGGGAGCTTTGTTCATCCTGTGCATTCAGAACAACCTGGTCTGCGGAATCAATCCATTTCTGAAACGCTTCGCGGATGTGATCAAGGTCACGGTAGTAATCAAGATGATCTTCTTCGATGTTGGTTACCACAGCAATGTTTGGCGCGATCTCAAGCATACTCTCCATATGCTCGCACGCCTCAACCACGAGCCAATCTCCTTCACCGATGTGCAGATTACCGTCATCCCATCCCGGAACTTGCGTACCAACAATCACCGTTGGATCAAGACCAGCCGCAATCAACATATGTGCGATCATCGCCGTGGTTGTACTCTTTCCGTTCGTGCCACTCACGGCGATCGTCCTATGTTCTTTTGCGAGCGCACCAAGAAATTCTGGATACGACATCTGCGTGATGCCATTGCCAGAAGCGTACTGGCGTTCAACGTTCGTAGCGTCGGCCGCGCGCGTGTACACCAAAAGATCACACTCGCGCGGAACATTCTCCGCAAAGTGCCCAAGCCGCACGTCTACCCCCCGCTTGCGCAGCCCCTCAACGATCGAACTTTCGTGAACATCGGAGCCCGAAACCGTTGCTCCACGCGCCAAAAACCACTTCGCCACCGCTGACGTCCCAATCCCTCCAATTCCGACGATATGCACGTTCTTTGCCGAGATCATGCGCTCAGTATATATGGTATAATCGCGGCATGCAACGCGACCCAACGCAAAAAATGTAGGAGGATTTCGTCAGTATCTCCATATATCGGACTAACGTATTTGAGGTTAGTTTCGGTGCATGGAGATGTTTGGCCGAGCCGTACTCATTTGTACGGTGAGGTCAAACAGAGGCTCCATAAGCCGAAAATAATCCAAATACGTTAGTTCTATGCTACAAAAGAACGATCCGCAGATTGCGGAACTGATTACAAAAGAGGTCGCGCGACAAAAAGAAGGGCTTGAGATGATCCCGTCGGAGAATCACACCTCTGACGCAGTTCTTGAGGCTCTTGGAAGCCGTCTTACCGACAAATACTCGGAAGGATATCCTGGCATGCGCTACTACGGTGGATGTGATAACGTCGATGCTGTCGAAAATCTTGCGCGTGATCGCGCAAAGGAACTCTTTGGCGCCGACCATGCAAACGTTCAGCCCCACTCAGGTTGTCCGGCAAACATTGCGGTCTACTTTGCGCTTCTTGATCCGGGAGACACCATCATGGGCTTGAAGCTCTACCACGGCGGTCACATGACGCACGGACTGAAGGTGAACTTCTCTGGCGTGTACTTCAACAGTGTGCAGTACGGATGTCGCAAAGATGGATTTATTGATCATGATCAGATGCGTGAGCTCGCCCTTGAGCATCGTCCAAAACTGATCGTGACCGGTGGAAGTGCGTACGCGCAACAATACGAATGGGAAGAATACAAAAAAATCGCTGACGAAGTTGGGGCGTTCTTGCTCGCCGACATGTCACACGTTGCCGGACTTGTGGCCGGCGGTGTCCATCCGAACCCGGTTGGCGTTGCAGATGTTGTGACAACGACGACGCACAAAACGCTTCGCGGCCCTCGCGGTGCGATGATCCTCGCCAACGGAAATCCATCTACGCCACTGAAGAAAGCTGAGCGCACAAAGGAGAATATTCCGACATTGATTGACCGTGCGATCATTCCAGGCATCCAGGGTGGTCCGCATAATCACCAAACCGCCGCTATTGCCGTGGCGCTCAAGGAAGCGATGCAACCTGCGTTTAAAACGTACGCACAACAGATCGTCAGCAACGCCAAAACGCTCGCGGAAGAGTTGATGGCAAAAGACTACGAGCTTGTGACAGGTGGAACGAACACGCACCTACTTCTGTTAAACCTCACAAACAAAAACGTCACCGGTCAGCAAGCAGAAAGTGCTCTTGGGGCGGCTGGCATTACTGTCAACAAGAATACGGTTCCGCACGATCCACGGAAACCATTTGATCCGTCAGGGATTCGCATGGGAACGCCAGCGCTCACGACGCGTGGAATGAAAGAAGACGAGATGAAGTTGATTGCTGGATGGATTGATCGCGCTATCACAAATCATACTAAGGAGGACGAACTTGCATCGATTCGCAAGGAGGTCGAAGAGCTGGCCCACCAGTTCCCATTGACAACCGTCCAATAAACGGCTATTATTGCGCCGTTTATGACTGAGCTTTTAAAAGGCAAACAGCTTGCTGCCTCTATTCGCGAAAAAGCGAAGAAACGCATTGCAAAGCTTGATCATCCACCCGGGATGGCAGCGATTTTGGTTGGTGATGATCCTGCGTCACACTTGTACGTTCGGCTGAAAGAAGAGGCCTCAAAAGAAGCAGGAATTTACTTTGAAAAGAAGCTATTCGATAAAGAGGCGGGGAAAGAGGAAATCATTGCAGCCATCGAGGAGCTGAATATTCGTGATGATATTCACGGCATCCTGGTTCAGCTTCCATTGCCAGGACAGGATGAAGATGCCGTCATTGCCGCGATTGATCCCACAAAAGACATCGACGGCTTTCATCCGCACAATCGCGAACTGCGTTCACAAGGAGAACCTTCGCTGTTTCCACCGGTGGCGCTGGCGATCATGCGTTTGATTCAAGCAAGCAACCAGCCGCTAAAACAAAAAACAGCTGCGGTGATCGCAAACAGTGAGGTATTTGTTGAGCCGTTGATGGCCCTGCTCGCCGAGCAAGACATCGACGCGCAGTTCTTCTCGCCTGAAGATGGAGCGCTTGGCGCAAAAGCACGCGTTGCGGACATCATTGTTGTGGCTGTTGGTCGCGCTGAGTTTATTACAAAGGACATGGTGAAGGACGGCGCGATCATCATTGACGTCGGAACAAATAAACTCGCTGGAAAAGTTGTCGGCGACGTGGCGCGCAATGCGCGAGAACACGCCGCATTCGTCACACCGGTCCCTGGAGGAGTTGGACCACTTACGGTTGCTTACCTGCTGATGAACGTCGTACGGGCATACGGAATGCAAAAAGATTAACGTTGCTTTGAGCAAATGTTCCACATCGCGAAAGTAAACATTTGGTCCGATCGGACCAAATGTTTACTTTTACAACTTACAAAATACAGCCAACCTCAGCCAATGACAAAAAAGTCCTTGGTGAGCATTTGTGGCGATCGGAGCAAAAGTTCACGGAGTGCACGAACGCCCCGCTCCGGAATTCCGGATAACGGGGCAGAGCTAGAGGGCCGCGAATCTAGGGTCAAGTCGGAGGCTCGTAGCAGATGACATAGCCAGGCGAACCCTCGACCGGCACAGACTGGAAGAGATCTCCCCTCTCGTCGAACTCGGCCGTCTGAGGACCGAAGCGTGCGAAGAGTCGATGCGAGGGCAGCCCAACGATCGAGAGGCGCTCGTACTGCTTGCGACCGGACTGGCGAGAGACACGAACGGCGGTCCAGATGACCTGGGACTCGGGCAGCAAGAAAGATACCCACCACATCCGCTCGCCCCACAGGTTGAGTGGGCTCATCATGGGGTCACCGCCCCTCTCCACCCAGATCTTGCCGCGAGGCCACTTGCGCAGTCGCCACAGAACAGCCAGCAGGTAGATGACGAACCCGATGAGAAACGCACGGGTCGTGGGATCGATGTCGAACATCGCTTTCCTCAAAAAAGGTGCTTATTAGTTAAACAAAAAAACCCGCCGGTGTCAACCCGCGAATAGATTTCTCACCACTCATTCGACCGGTTCGAAATGGGAGGTTCTGTTTCCATCTCGACGACCAACGGGAGGAGAGATCTATTGAACGCCTACAATCCAAAAATGGTCGTGATCATTCCGCCGACGAGAATCAGGCTTGCCAAGTACATCGTCCAGTTTGGAATCGCCAAGCAGCGCTTTGGCGTGCATGCGTGACGTTTTGCTTTGAGATACATGTAAATCATAATCAGACCAACCAAAGCAGCCAGGACTCCACCGGTGAACCCAATCACATCAATGAAGTCGCGCGCGCCGAGCAAGAAAACGGCAAACGGCACACCCGCGGCAATCAACCACGAGTGCCAATATCGACGCTTATAGTCGTACATCAAGCTGTTGAGAATCTGAACACCTAGAATCAAAAAGCTCGTTCCAACAGCAACAAATCCGATTACAGAGCCAATCGTCACGGCCCAATCACCCATCACTTCGCCTAAGCCAAGAATCGTCTCCTGCGTTGTCGCTCCACCGGTCACCGCCACCACAACCGTCGCAAACAGCGCGTACACCAGCGTGATAATTCCAAATCCCCACAGCACCGATCGACGCAGCAGTCGCTTATGACGACCAAGAATATCTTTCATCTCCGGCAAAACAGCCAAACCACCGAAGGCAAACAACACCACACCAAACGGCATGAAGGCATTTTCGGTGTTCCACTCAGCGAGGTTTGAAACGTCAGCATGTGGAAGAGCGCCAATCATGATCAACACCAACATGACGATCAGTGCAAAGACAAACGCTACCTCAAGGCGCGAGATCATACTCAGCCCACCCATCAACAACAGCGAGAACACAATAACGAACGCCATCTGAAAACCAAAAATGGTCCCTCCAGTGATTGGCGAAAAGATGGCATGCAAAAATCCCCCTCCAAGAATGATATACGCAACCATTGCTCCCCACGAGCTGAAGAACAATGCGATCGTCATCAACCATGCCCAATGATCGCCTAAAAACTCCTTCACGTTTCCGACTAAGCGATGATGACCGTTCGTATTCACCACGATGTCAACGTAGGCCAGGAGCATCAACAGGTTGACCGCCCCAAGCACAATCAAATGAATCAAACCGATGGCAACACCGGCCTGCGCGAAAACGTACGGAATACCAAAAATTCCAACACCAATCACCGCTCCGATGAGCGCTTGGGTGCTTCGGATAAACACTCGCGTCCGCTTCGTCATAGCTGTCGCCATTATACCACGGAATACGCCACCGGGTGGCGTATTCTCGGATGTCAAAATACGCCACCCGGTGGCGTATTCGCTCTCCACATGTTACACACTTGTCGATCATGTCTTTTTCCTTCAAGATGAGGCCATGTCTGAGAAAATCCCTCCACATAATCTTGAAGCCGAGGAATCGCTGCTTGGCGCCATCCTTGTTGATCAGGAATCATTGATGAAAGTGCTCGATATCGTTCACGTTGATGACTTCTACAAAGAGTCACATCGGATCGTGTATGACATCATGCTGGACCTGTTCGAGCGTCATCAACCCATTGATCTTCTAACTGTCGGCAACCGACTGGAAGAGAAAGATCAGCTTGTACGCATCGGTGGTCGTGCGCACTTGGTTGAGCTTGCCAATACGGTCACGACATCGGCCAACATCAAGAACTACGGACAGATCATTCAAAAGAAGGCCACACTGCGAAAACTATTGAAGGCAGCGTCGGAGATCACGCAGCTTGGTTACAACGAGGACGAAGACATCGATTTGATCATCGACAACGCTGAGCAGAAGCTCTTTGACGTCTCTTCGAACTTTATCCAAAAAACATTCGTTGCCATCCGATCGGTGTTGACCGGTGCGTTTGATCGCATTGACGAGCTCCATCGCGAGCGCGGCAAGATCCGAGGGATGCCGACGGGATTCACGGGACTCGACAACCTTCTTGCTGGATTGCAGAAGTCAGACCTGATCATCCTCGCTGCACGACCGTCGGTTGGTAAGACGAGTTTGGCGCTGGATATCATCCGTCACGTAGCAGTAAAGAAGAAAGCACCTGTTGGGTTCTTTTCCCTCGAAATGGCCAAGGAACAACTGGTGGATCGTCTGATTTGTGCAGAGGCGAGCGTGGATTTGTGGAAACTGCGTACAGGACGCCTTTCCGACCGTGACGACGACTTCCCTCGCATTGGAGAGGCACTCGCATCGCTCTCAGAGGCACCAATTTACATCGACGACACGCCGGTGGCGAACATCATGTCGCTTCGAGCAAAGGCTCGACGACTAAAGGCTGAACACGGTCTTTCACTCATCGTCATCGACTACTTGCAGCTCATGGAAGGTCGTACACGCAACAGCGACAACCGTGTAACCGAGGTTGCGGAGATCAGCCGTGGACTCAAACAGATCGGTCGTGAGCTGGAAGTGCCTGTTCTTGCGCTCGCGCAGCTATCGCGTGCCGTTGAGGCGAGCAAGCCAGCCATTCCGAAGCTCTCACACCTGCGTGAGTCAGGATCCATTGAGCAAGATGCAGATGTCGTGCTTTTCCTGTATCGTAAGGCTGCGGACAGAAACTATCAGCCTGATGAGCTCACACCTGAAGAAAAGAGCCTTGCCGAGCTGCATATTGCGAAACATCGTAACGGTCCGACGGGCATTGTGAAGCTCTTCTTTGACAAAACCCGTGCAAGCTTTAAGAATATGGACACCCGCCACGCACCACCGCCTGAGATGGCCGTGCCCGTGGGTGCACCATCAGGCGGCCCGAATCCTAACATCGGACTTCCGCCAGGCGTTCCTCCTAAACAATAGACTATGTTCAACAAAATCAAGCAGATCAAAGACATGCGCTCGCAAGCCAAGACCATGCAAGCGGCGCTCGCAGAAATTATGGTCGTTGGCAAGGGTGCCGGCGGCAAGGTGATGGTCACGATCGACGGCAATCAGCAATGTCAGGGCGTAAAGATCGATGGCGAAATGGACAACGAAGCGATTGCTAAGGGTGTGAAAGATGCTCTCAACGATGCAAGCAAGAAACTGCAGCGCGAGCTCGCGACAAAGATGAAAGACATGGGCGGACTAGACGCATTCAAGGATATGCTCGGGTAGGTCTACATACGACCTATAGAACTAATAGGACTGATAATGAGAAAGTTCCCCGCGCCAATTCACCGCGCCGTGGCAGCACTTACTTCCCTGCCAGGTGTTGGACCAAAAACAGCTCTGCGCTACACGTTTGCCTTGCTGCGCCAGTCGCAGCATCAGCGCGAACAATTTGCGCAGGCTGTTTTGGGACTCGCACAGATCAGCCGATGCAGTCGGTGCTTTGCGTATTCAGAAGAACCACAGTGCGCGATTTGCCGCGATAGCTCACGCAGCGATGCGATACTTTGTATCGTTTCTGAATCGCGTGACATCTCAACGATCGAAGCGACCGGAGCGTTTGCGGGACGATATTTCGTTCTCGGAGGTACGTTGAACCCGATCGAAGGTCAAACCCCAGAAACGCTCAACATGGATAGACTCGTCGATCGTTTGCACGCCCAGCCGGAGATCGAAGAATTGATTTTAGCCTTTTCACCGGATGTTCACGGAGAAACAACGATGATGTACCTAGCGCGGCAGCTCAAGTCGGCCGAACGCCGCGTCACGCGTCTCGCGCGAGGACTGCCGCTAGGAGCTGATTTAGAATACGCCGACGAAGTCACACTTGGTGATGCACTCACAGGACGTCGAGAGGCATGATATCGTGGTATGAATAATGACATAACAAATCTGATTGATGAACTGCGACGACTACCCGCTGAAACAGAATGGTTAGAATTCAAGTCAAACTACCAATCTCCCGAGAGAATCGGGGAATACATTTCGGCGTTAGCTAATTCTGCTCAGCTCCATCAGATTCCGGAAGCATATCTTATATTTGGCATCGAAAACGAGACGCATAGAATTACAGGAACAAATTTCAATCCAAGAACCACAAAGGGTAAAGGAGCAGAAGATCTCGAACCATGGCTGTATCGACATTTAAAACCAAATATCGAGTTCAAAATTTCTGAAGTAGATCATCCAGAAGGAAGATTGGTAGCATTCTTTATCAAGCCCGCAATTTTTGGACCAGTTAAATTTCTTGGTAATGCCTGGATAAGAATCGGGAATAGCAAAAAATCGCTTGCGGAGTATCCAGAAAAAGAAGCTATCATCTGGGATCGTCGAACGGCCTTCGAAGATAAAATCGCAAAGGAAGGTGTCTCCGATTCAGACATAATCACCCTTCTGGATTTCGATCGGTTCTTTCAACTAACCGGTGAAACGAGACCTAAAACACAGGGAGGAATGTTGGAAAGGCTAGCACAGGAGGATTTTCTCTCAAAAAGAAAGGGGAAATTGAATATAACAAATTTGGGTGCCATCTTGTTAGCAAGAAGCCTGAACGATTTCCCAAAACTAAAAAAGAAGGCAGTTCGAATCATAACATACGACGGCAACAATCGTTTGCATGCACTAAAGGACATCACGTTTGAAACAGGATATGCTACCGAGTTTGAAACGATGGTCTCATACATTCAGAGTCAAATCCCAGAACCTGAGACTATTGAAGGCGGTCTCCGTACAACACCATCGATCTATCCGGCGAAATCAATTCGCGAATTTCTAGCGAACGCACTTGTACATCAAGATTTATTGTTAAGTGGTTCAACACCATTAGTAGAAGTCTTCCAAGATCGAATAGAAATTTCAAATCCAGGTCGTTCACTTATCCCAACAGACCGTTTTATTGACCACCCTCCAAAGTCACGTAACGAAAAGCTCAGCGACAAGCTACGACGCATGAAAATCTGTGAAAAACGCGGAAGTGGAGTTGATCGCGCAATCTTTGAGATTGAACTGTCCCAGTTGCCAGCACCAAAAATTGAAAATCGAGATGATGGCGTCCGAGTCACGATATACTCTCACAAGGATCTAAAAAATCTCACGAAAGAGGAGCAGTGTCGAGCGTGCTATATTCACAGTTGTATCCAACATGTTATCGAAAATGACGGTCTTACAAACGGATCTCTATGTAGACGTCTTGGCATTCAGGAAAAAAACAAGGCAATGGCATCAAGAATCATCAAAAGTACCATGGAACGTGGATGGATCAAGCCCTTCGACCCAGAAAACAGGTCGAATAGGTACGCCAAATATCTCCCTTACTGGGTCTAATCTTATTTGATTTACCAAAAACAACAGACAAGTATTAGCCAGAAAAATCCCTGTTTAAAGACTAATCTTATTTGATGGCTATTTGACAAGCCACCGCTCAGGTTGTTGAGGCATCCTAGAGAATAGTACTGGTCTTAAAGCACCACGACCACCCCGAGAGGGTGGTCGTTCGTTCTACGGATTGTGGCGAGTGACGAATGTATCCGTCTCGGTAGCGAGCACATTCACCTGCTCGATGAACGCATTCGGCTTACCCGATTCTGGATCCTCCTTGCCGATGAGAGGCTGGAAGCGAGCAGTCTCGTTTCGTATACGAAACGCCATATTTCGTTTGTAGGCACGCCAAGGGGCCAGCCAGCCCACGGCTCCGCGCGGGAATGAGTAGCTGACTGACACGAACTGCACCCCTGGACCAAGGGCCTTGGCAGCGGCGTATGTACCCGGCCAATGGTAGGCACCGAGGCGATCATGCCATTCGATCACGGGCACCTTTTCCCGCATTTTCTCGTAGTCCTTGCGTGCCTTGTCGGACTCTGGCCGATGGGCATCCGCGAAGATGATCAATGCGGATCGCTTGGTGACCAGACGCTTCGTCATCCAACCTACCATGCGAGCACTCCAGCTGTTCCCACGTTTGGTAACAACGAGTGCCTTCATCACGAGAGCCGGGTAAATCACCGGTACGAGAAATGGGTTAAGTAAGTTTTTCGCCTTGCTCACACACAACGGCCACTTGCACACATGAGTCACCACCGCCCACACGAGGATCGGGAAGAAGGCCGCGGGCGGGTGATTGCACACGCACACGGTTGGCGCATTACGCTTCAGGCCGACGAGTCCATCGGTCTCTACGACGAATTGCACCTTCAGCAAGACCTCGTGGATCTTCTTGATCGCCAAGCTCCACGGCCGCACGATGAGCATCATCGGATTGGGGACAGGAGGAATCAGGAAGAGCAGGAACAGCCACCAGGCGTGCTTGAACGCCAGCATGACGATCACACCAACAAGGACAATGACCGTGACGCTCAGCGCCACAGCCGCACAGAAGCGCAGCAGACGCCAGAACATCAGGATATCTCCGGTTAAGGGTTCCGGCGCGTTTGTACCACGAAAGACCTTCATCGTCAATCCAAACACAAAACAGGCCTTGCGGCCTGCGTTGCTTATCCGATCTTCTCGATCTTGATCTTTGTCAAAATCTGTCGGTGTCCAACGTTACGTCGGTAACGTGTTTTTGGCTTGTACTTGATGACGGAAACTTTTTTGTCCTTTCGCGTCTCCACAACAGAGGCTACGACCTTTACGCCCGTGCTAGGCGTTCCAATCTTTGCGTCCTTTCCTTCATCATCTGAGACGAGTAGGGCATCGAACTCAACCTTCTCACCATCCTCTTTGTCGAGCTTTTCTACGCGGAGCTCCTGTCCTTCTTCGACAAGGTACTGCTTTCCGCCAGTCTTGATTACTGCGAACATATGTGTGGGATTATCGCCGCTTTTGGCACGTCGGAGACGTTTAAGGCCTAAACGAGCGTTCCTGATTTAACGGCAAAAGAGTAGCAAATCATTGACAATGTGTCAAGAATTCGCTAGCGTCACAGCACAGGAGGTAGAACATGTTTGCCGCGATTCCCGTCGTCCCCATCCTCCCCAGCAAGAAGCAGCTCGCTCTGTCCGTGGTCGCGCTGATCGGCATGGTCGTCTGCATCATCCTAGATGCGCCGATCGCCTGGAGCACCCTGTTCCCCGTCAGCTACGCTGTACTCCTGGCCGCGTTCACGCGCCCGACCGCCAGCGTGATCCAGGACTTCTACCCGACGTTCAGCCCGACGCTCATCCCGCTGGGAGCCGGTCTCGCGCATCTGCTGCAGAACGCCTGTGCCTTCATGCACGCGCGTCTGAGTGGCCCGAGCCTGCTCAGCTCCGCTGAGTGGATCGGCTGGCTCGCTGGTTCGGCCAAGTGGATCCTTCTGGTCATCTCGCTTTTCATGCTCATCTTTCAGCTCGGCGTCATGGCCTTCGAGCTCCGCATGCGTCGCTGACCGACGTCTCACCCCGCACCCCGCGTCCTCGCACGTGGGGTGCTGTGCATTTAAAAAGAAAACGCGTCTTCAACGTCTACCTCCAACAATCCAGCCGGAAGTTCTAATACATAGTCGACCTCAAATGGTTCAGAGTCTAGCTGAATCGTTCCGCCATTGTTATTGTCGGGGGTCAAAACGTTTTCATCCACCTTTACCACCTCCCCATCGGCAATCCAGATGAAATCAAGATCAAACTGCATGCCATACATCCAAAACGACTGCACTGCTGGCTCGTCAAAAACGAACAACATTCCATCTACATCCCATTCATCTAACTCACTTGTGGTGAGCCACGAGAGACCCTGACTCTTTTCTTCGTCGGTCCTGGCAACCCACACATCAAGGTCGTGCTCTCCAACCATGATCTCCTCAACGGGCAAATCCACAGGTGACATGCCAGTATCCAAAATAAAACTGTAGGTCCCGCCGAAAAGCGCCCCAATGTAAAAAGCGAGCAATGTCAATGCGTTTAGCATGACCGCAGCAAAAGATGTCATCATGGCCAGCGGGAGCATCATACGCGCTTCGATGCGAATCGAATCACCATAAACGTAAGGAGGAACAATGTAACAAGGGCAATCACTTTCTGCCAACTCTCAAAGACGAGTGTCGTCAATCCAAAAGCTAATGCCACGGCATAATAAAACCACACGACATGTTGAATGGACCAACCGCTATCGCGCAGACGATGATGGAGATGACGACGGTCACCTTTCATCAGTGACTTCCCAGCTTTGCCTCGATCCCAGATAACAAACAGTATGTCGAATAACGGTACTGCCACAACAAGTAATGCGGTTGCGATCTTTGATCCAGCAATAACGGCCATAACTGCGAGAAGATAGCCAACCAACGTTGATCCTCCTTCACCAAGAAATAGTGAGGCTGGATGACTATTCCAAACAAGGAATCCGAGTAGTGCTGAACAACCGATAATCGCAAGTAGCGCAACGTCAGGCTGATAGAACGCCGTGGTGAGCGCAAGGAAGGCAATCATGAGCATGCCGATGGCACTGACACCTCCTGAAAGGCCGTCCAAGCCGTCCAGAAGCTTTGTTGTGTACATCACACCCATCAACCACAGGAATGTCACGCCAAACGACAACAGTTCGCTAACTTCAAAGTATCCGCCAAGAGGGTTGGTGATCTTTGAAACACCAATGCCGAATCCGGCTGCAAGCAATGCGGCGGTGATTGGAAAGAGAATCGAATACTTTGGCGAAAGGTCAAAGCGGTCGTCGAGCAATCCACCGATGACAAGAACAAGACCACCAAGTAAGAATCCGACGAAATGTACCTGTGTTATCTCACCAGACGTGAAGTGACCCGTCCACAGCAGCACGGCAATAACGACGACTGTAAACGCAACGTAAATAGCCGCGCCGCCGAGCGTGGAGATGCCACCTTTGTGCTGTTTGCGAGGCTTGGCGGGTTGGTCTAAAAATCCAAATCGACGACCGAGATCACGACCGAGATCACTAAAAATCAATGACAACAAAAAGCTGGCAATAACCGGATAAATCCACCAAGTCGGCATAATGTGTACAGTCTAGCACAAAAGCAACGACCGCACGCGAGGGTGCGGTCTCTAGCTAAACGCGCCTAGCTCAAATCATCTGCGATTTCTGCACACAGCCTCCGTGTTGGTAAGGAAGTGTCCTAAATTACCAGGACCCCTCTGGTGAACCGTCAACCGGGCGGGCGGCTCGGAATTGGCGAGCCCATCGACCTCGCTCCTCTTGAACATCAGGGGACCAGCAAGCGGTCAGACACCATCCCTCCCTGATAAGCTGAGCGACTGAGACCATGAGCTTGGGCTCTTCCTCCTTCCCCCTCTCTTTCTCCTCCTTCGTCGACGCTTCTTCGCTCACTAAACACTCCCTTAAAGAACAAACTCCCCCATTTCGCTGCACGACAAACGTCGCGATGCGAAATGGAGGAATCTCTGTTATCCCACGGAAATTGTACGCCTACCTTAGCGGAATTGCTTCCGCTTGTCAACTAAAGCTCAGCCGCCTTCTCAACTTCAATCGCCCCACCCTGACCGAGCACAAGCGTATCACGTCGACCAACCTTCCCTTGCAATAAGAACTCAGCGATAGAGTTATCAACCGTATCCTGAATCACGCGACGCAGTGGACGCGCACCGAACTTCACATCATAGCCCTTCACCGCCAACTCGTGGACAGCCTCATCCGAAGCACGGAATGAAATACCTTTTGCTTCCAATCGTTGAGCAACTTTATTGATCATCAGGTAGGCAATGGCAACAACATCCTCAGGTGACAGTGGCTTGAAGACCATCACGCCATCAAAACGGTTGAGGAACTCAGGACGGTAGACCTGCTTCAACTCATTATTCATCAAGTGCTCACGAATCGTTGCAAGATCCGTCCCATTGCCAACCTCGTCCTGAATATACTGCGTCCCTGCGTTTGACGTGGAGATCAAGATAACGTTCGTAAAGTCGATCGTGCGGCCTGCACCATCGGTGAGTCGTCCGTCATCCATGACCTGCAAGAAGAGGTTCAAAATATCTGGATGGGCCTTTTCAAGCTCATCGAGCAACAGCAGAGCAAATGGATTCTGGCGCACGGCCTCAGTGAGAAGCCCGCCTTCTCCCGAACTACCAATCAACCGATACACTGACGCCTTGTCTTGATACTCAGACATGTCAAAGCGCAGCATGTTCGTCTCGCTGCCGAAGTACACCTCTGCCGTTGTCTTGGCAAGCTCGGTTTTACCAACACCGGTAGGTCCTAAGAACAAGAAGTTCGCAATTGGCCGATCTTTTGACCGTAGCTCAACGCGCGCGCGTCGAAGCGCCGCCGCAACCGCCTTCACCGCCTCCTCTTGGCCGATGATGCGCTCGTGCATGCGCTCTTCAAGGTTCAACAGCTTCTGACCTTCTTCTTGACCGACTTGTGTGATAGGAATCTTCGTCTTCTCGGAAACAATCGACGCCACGTCTTCAGGCATCACGCGGTTCCACTCTCCGCCACGCTTTGCAACCGAGTTGGCAACCTCTGCTGCAAGCACAATCGCTTTTTCCGGAAGATAGCTATCGTGCATGTAACGGCTCGAAAGATCCACAAGTGCTGCGACCGCTGGATACGTGAAAACAACCTTGTTCTTGTTCTCCACACCACCGATCTTTGACTCAAGCACCTGAATCGCATCGTTGCGCTCAGGCTCCTCGATAATGATCTTTTCGAGTCGCTGATTCAACACAGAACGTTCAATCAAACCGGTGTAGCCCTGTGGTGTAGACGTTCCGATCACAAACGTATATCCCTTCTCGAGCTCCGATGACAGCACGGCTGAGAGATCAACACCGCCAGACGATCCGACGATCTGATCGATGTTCTCAATGACCGTCACGATGTTTCCAGAACGGCCGATCTCTTGCAGGGCATAAAGCAATCGTTCCTCGGCGCCCGACCCACCTTGCGCGCTCACGATGTGTGGAATCGACAGGCTGACAAGCCGCTTATCTTGCAAAATCTTTGGCACCTTCTCTTCAACCATGAGCTGAGCAATACCCGCAACAACCGCATCCTTTCCAACGCCGTGCGGCCCAACAAGGACAACGCTCTTGTTTCCACCTTCAATCGCGCGCATGATCTCACGTATCTCACGATCACGACCAATGAGCATTGGCAAACGACCATAGACAGCCGCACGCGTGAGATCGCGCGAGACTTTGTCCAAGAACGGCGTTGCCACGGCCGTATAAGCGCGGTTCATGTTCTTCGTTGGCTTGAACGATGCTGCCGCTCGAAACTCTTGATAGCGCTCACGCAATTCATCATTAATACGGATCCACATCACCGCATTTTCAAGCTCCTGTCGCTCCACCTCCAGCGAGAACAACAACTCCTGTAAAAACTCGTCGGAATTGTACGACTCGATGAACAACTCAACGGAACTCAAACGCGGACGCTCGTGAATCACAGCATTACGTAGACCCTTTGCCACGATCTCCTGTGCTTGCACGCCGAACTGTGCATTTCCCTGCGGCAGCGTTCCAAGTCGACGGCGCAGAGCGCCTTTCATCTGATCAAACGTTAATCCGAGACGCATGAACAACAAACTTACACCAGGACTCGAGAGTGTCCCCAAGAACACGTGCAATGGACTCACCTGAGCCTGTCCACTCTTTCGTGCGAGCTGGTACGCTTCTTCAAGCGATTCGCGCGCATCCGCTGTCAGCACACGAGCAACATTCTGCTTCTTTTCCAAACTATCAAGCGACGGAACCGTCTGCACTTCAGCCACCGGTCCTTCTTTTTGCTGTGGAATCGTCTTCACGCGCAGCTTCTTGTCTTGCACGCGATAGAACAAGAACAGCAAACAACAAAGCACCAGCCAGAGAGCAAATGGACCAAAGTGCGGCTCAACCCAATACTCGGCCGTAATGATCTCTGCAGCATCCTCAGACAGGCCAACAAGCAGTACGAAAAGAACAAGTGAACCAAGTGCCACGGCAACAGTCACAATGTTGATCAGCTTTTGAATCCTGTCCCGTACTTTGCGCAACGCAATGGATGGCTCAGTCATTGGTTCCTTCCAATGCCAAAACTGGCCATTGATCACAAGACCAGCGTACCCCTCCATCGACTCTGGCTCAGCCACGGGCGCATTCTGTGGCGGAAGAGCATCCATTTGTTTAAGAAGGTCTTCCATACTATGTCACCAGGGCTCCCATGAAATGATACGCTGCAAATCCAACAGTCGTTGGCAAAATCAACACATAGATCGCCAGGGCGAACAAAGCCACAAACACAAAGATCACCAAGGCGATAGACCGTCCGATGATCTGCACGACGCGCATGAAGAAACTAATCAACCGACTCTGCCAGTCATACATGCCAAACATCGGCACAAAAATATTCTTGATCCACACGCGAATGGCGAGCGTACGTGAGTACCCTTTAATCGTGCCGACGGCCCATCGGACCATAAACGCCAATCCCTGCGTGTACCACCAAAGCGGCCAGCGCAAAATACCGCCGACCAAATCGAGGAAGAAATAGCGTAGTCCAAGAAGAAATGTGGACATGAGACAATTATATCAGAATTCAATTCACTTAGTGAGTAGGGTCTGGTTCGATTCACTTAGTGAGTCGAACTTGTACCTGCCGGACCATTCACGCAGAAAAACATCATAAAGCTCAGGATTGGCAAATAGGTCATGAATCCATTCCGTGGACACTATAGGCAACAGTTGCTCTCTTCGAGCGTATGCTGAATGACTGGACCAACGATAAGTGTCGAGGAAGTCTTTTGCCAATAGCCAATCCTGTTGTGAGAGCTTACCCGCTCGCCAATCAAGCGGAGTCAAGTCTAATGCGTTTAGATGAATATAACGAGGGACATGCGCAAAATAGGCTTCTGTATCTATATGTCGAGATCCGAATGAATGATTAAAGAGATTGCCAGATCGTTCAGAACGTATGTTAAAAAACTTGGAATAACCCATCTCGAGCTTATGAAGAAACCTTGATATACCTTGTTCTGCTCTTTGCACTAAATTAAGATGAAAGTGATTCGGCATCAAGATAAACGCAACGATATCCACTAAGGGTTCCCGCTCGTGCTCAAACGCTAACGCAGAGGCCAGCAACGTCGTCCGCTGCAATTCCGTCATGCCTCGACGCGCGTAACTGACATCATTAAATAGATAGAGGTTTTCGTAAAACCTCTGAAATTGGCTATCTGTTTCAAAAACCGCTCTTCGATCAACACCTCGATTAAAAACGTGATAATGCTCTCCTTCAGCGAGTACTACATTACGCATACTTCAACTTCGATTCACTTAGTGAGTAGAGATCGTAGTTCTTTCATCAGCCGTAGATAAAAGCCGAGATTCTGCATCGTCGCCAAGCGGTAGCCGAGCATTTCGTCTGTTTTAAACAGGTGGCGCAGGTAGGCTCTCGTAAACGTCGTCGATGTCGCCACCGTGTCATTGAGAGGATCGATTGGTGAGAGATCGAACGCAAACGACTGGCGTGTGATCTGTACCTTCTCGTACAACGCGTTTGCAATGCGCGTGTCTGCCGCACCATCTTGCGCAAGCGCAAAGGCCTCTTTCACCGCCTTGGCCGGATCATCTTTCCAGAGGAACAACGTCCCGTGACGTGCATTGCGCGTTGGCAGCACACAGTCGAACATGTCCACGCCAACACTCACGTAGTACACGATCTCTTCGGGCATGCCGCCACCCATGAAATAGCGCGGCTTATCTTTCGGCAGCAGCTCACACACACGTTTCGTAATGCGAAACGCATCCTCTCGCGGCTCACCCACCGAGAGCCCACCAATCGCATATCCGTCAAACCCGATATCCATCAATCCTTTTGCTGATTGTTCGCGCAGATCCTCGTGCGTGCCACCCTGAACAATGCCGAACAATTGCTGACGATTATCATAGGCATCTTTACAACGCTGCGCCCAACGCAATGAACGCTTCATGGCATCCTTGTAACGCTCGCGAGAAGAATCCCCTGCCGCTACATCGTCAAACTGCATGATTATATCTGATCCAATGACGGCTTGCATAGCCATCGAACCCTCAGGCGTGAGCGTGATACGTGTGCCATCAATGTGTGACTGGAACGCCACCCCTTCTTCGTTTGTATCGTTGAGCTTGGAAAGACTAAACACCTGATACCCGCCGCTATCGGTGAGGATCGGTCCATTCCAATGCATCAGCTTGTGTAAACCGCCGAGTTGCTTCATGCCATCCGAGCCTGGCCGGAGCAACAGATGATACGTGTTGGAAAGAATGATTTGTGCACCAAGAACACCCACCTCCTCTGCGGTGAGTGTTTTGACAGCGCCCTTTGTGGCAATGGGCATGAAAAACGGCGTCTCAATACTGCCGTGGTTCGTGCGTAACGTTCCGCTTCGTGCACGATCAGTTGTTCCTCCGAGCTCGAACATGCGAACAGTATAGCATGCATTGCAAAACCACCCTCAGCGTTAGCCGAGGGTGGTTTATTATCTACTTATCCTGAGAGATCATCTCGCTTCTTCATCTTGTCGGTATCTGCATCGAAGTCGTCTGCATCTTCGATGTCGTCGCCGTCTCCGAACTTGGTGAAGAACGTTGGTTCGACATCGATGACGTAGTCTGCCCAATCGTCTCCGAAGAGCTCGATGGCAACGTCCTCTGAGGTGACCCACTGCAAGTCCGGTGTGTAGGTTGAGCCATCACCTAGGGCATAGACCTTTGGATCTGATTGAATCTTCACGAGTACCACACCTGCCTTTGGTAGCATCACTCCTTCAAGCGAGAGCTCTGCGAGTGTTGCGTCCGTGACCGTCACAAGGCTGTCGAAGTCATCCTGCCATGTGAAGTAGGTCTTCTCGTCCATGAACACGCGGCGTCCGCAGTCTGCTGTCACTTGGTAGACCGTTGAGTAGCTGTCTGACTTGATAAAGTCTCCTGCCTCAACGTCCGTGATCTCCTCTTCGTCTCCGCTGACAGGCGATGTTCCTGTACCACTTGGCATCTCACACTCCATTGATACTTCAAGGGCTGTAATGGTGAGCTGCGGATTTCCGTCGTCGTCGAGTCCGTCGTACTGCACGCGGACGTCGTCGATACCGTCGCTGTCTGTATCTACATCTTCGTACTCGCCGTTTGCAACGGTGATTTCAATTGGATCAGATTCGATGGTCAACGTACATGACTCTTCCGTTGCCTCGCTCACAGTAACCGTGTGGCTAGCGGATCCAACGGTGACTGGTGTAGCTGTTCCAACTTCGTAGGAAGATGTGTCGCTCTCACCCTCTTCAACGGCTACCGAGTCGTCGTCCGAATCGTCTGAATCATCTGATGAGTCGTCACTACTGGTGGATCCTCCTCCTCCGCCGCCACCTCCGCTGCTGGTCGTCGATGCGTTGGTGGTGAACGATCCTGTCAATGACAATCCACGGTTTTTATTATCATCCTTCGCACAAACAGCGACATAGTAGGTTGTGTTCGCGGTGAGACCCGTCAAGCTATAGGACGCCGTCGTGGAATCTGTGTCTGTCGATGTTCCATCCGTACAGTCTGTAATGGAGCTCGTGTCGTATGCAATCGTGTATTCCTCAAGGTTGTCCAAAGAGGTGGCATCCGTCGTCGTCGTAGGGGCTGTCCAGCTCACCGTTGCCGCGGTCACTGCCTGGCTCACGCTCAAGCTAGTCGGCGCACTTGGGAGCGCGTCAGATGACGTCGTAGCGTTGTTGTACGCATACGTTCCGTTGTAGTAACCGTAGTAACCGGCGATTTGGTTAAGAGCCTGAACGCTCTGGAGGGTAAGTAATGTGAATACAACGAAAACAGCCACTCCAATAACTCCCTGGAGGACGGTTCGTTGCTTACCATCTAGCATGGACAGTGCCCCGGCACCAAATAGACCACGATCTTTTTTACTCATACATTTAACATGTCTAGGTTTCTTTTGAATGGATCTAACACCGATATGATGCATTCTAGCACTTTTCTTCAACGAGCCTTAGGCTTTATCCACAGCGTTACCCTCTCGCTGCGTGGCGAAAACAGTGCCAGGCGTATCGTAATGCAACCAACAGCAATAAAACACTCGTCACGGTGAAGTACGAAAGAACGAGATTTTCACGATCAAGAGAAAAGAATGTCAAATGGATAAAGACAATGGCGGTCGAGGTGATGATGGAAAGGAGAATCGCCGTGACACCACGTTCAACCCAACCATTCAACCCAAGTCCCAGCCACCATTGTTCACATGACCGACACTTCCACATGGGATATAGGAGTGCGGTGATGGCCCAACCAGGAACAAATAAGACAACAGTCGCCCCTAGTATCATTTCAATCCAAGTCATAGCCTTCCTATCTTTCCCATCTTATTAATACGATTCTAAAATTTTGCGAATCTCGTCAAGAGACCTGTCGTGTGTATCATATCGAAATATGTGTGGACTCACCTGCTCTACAAGCGGATCTGTGTAAAAGAAGTCGGTCATATCTCCCTCTTCAATCCATGTTCCGACAAAAACATACACGGGCACATAATACATGCGCAGAAGTTCATGACGGCGCACATCATCAGAACCAACCCACATTTCTGCCCATTGGTCCATGCGCCATAAATTGTAATAGTACCCAGGAGCTGCCACGGTATGCTCGGAAAACGCTCCCACCCATGGCGTGTAAAGCGGGTGTGGCGCCATCACCACAGCATCTTGGGCGCGCGGATCCTCATTAATCGCCCGCAGCTCCGCCACTTCGTCCGCATACATCTGGGGACGCTGATGCGCCGTCACCGCCAGCGAATACGTCAACATCCCAACGGCAAAGACCGCGAGCATCCCATAGCCCGTGCGCGTTGTTGCCATATAGCGCACGAGAAGAAGGATGGGATATGCCGAAAAGACAATCATGGCCAAGCTCAGATAAATGAAGTACCGGTGCTGATAGACAAATGGGAACGATGAGAGGAACATGAGAATCACAAACATGATGAAAAATGGCGTCATGCGAAGCCGCCACGCGGGATCAGATCGCAATTCCTTCGTCGGACGCAGGTACAACAGAATACCGATCAAAGCCCATGGCGTGAGCATCATGCTGGCAATACGAAAAACAGACGGCGGAAGAAAGAGTCCCAACATTTCTTGAATCTTAAATTCAGGAAAATTGGTTGCAAGAAATTTATAATGCGCGATGTTTTCCAACTGATCCAGGACATACGTTGGGCCACGCAATACCAGTAGGGCGACGGGTGCCAATAATCCTAAACCTAAAATGGCCCAAATCTCTGGTTCCAGATCACGGAACTTGCACCGAATCGCCCGAAAAGCCGCATACAAAAACAGTGCCCCGCCAAAGACAAAAAACGTTGGCGTGTGCATCGCGGCTCCAAACGCTCCTGTCAACAAGGCCAATGGCGAGCGGCGATACAGTAAGGCGATCGTCATAACCAAAAAGGCGACGGCAAATTGCGTCTGGTAAAACATCCACCAATACGCAGAAAACTGCACAATAGAAAAGGCAAACAAGAAGACCATTGTATAGGCCGAGGCACGACCGAGTTTTGATGAGATGGACCGTCCAAGAGCATAAAAGGCGCCGAGCGTCAGAGCTTGCGCCAAAACATATAACCCGTGAAGGACCGCAATAGGCGAAATACCCAGCCACAGTAACGGCGTCCAAAGATAGGTCGCAATCTGTCGCGTGGGCTTCTCTGCAGCAAAGGCTTCCTCCATATACTGAAGGTAAAAACCTGTGTCATACCCGAGAGGCGTTTCTCCAAACCGAATAAACGGCAGCGATCGCGTAACAACAAAGAGCACAACTCCAACGACTAGGAGGATGAGAAAGATATGCTTCGTTTTAGAAAGACTCGCTAATGTTACACCAGGCTTGCTGGCGTGCATCCAGATCACCCAGAATAAAAAGATGGCGTACGAAAAAAACGAAACGATTTCCAACCAGCTCAAATCACGCGGTGCCAGCAGCAATAGTGCGACCAAAAACAACGCACCCCAAAGGACGGACGTAGGTACCCGATCACGCAGACGTTTCCACAACGCCAAAACAAATGATGTGCAGTGCATGGCTATTCTTCCCTGATGGTATGAGTCACGAAATGCGTGAGCAGTATATCATGAGACCATTGCAATACTCCGGGATGGTTCCCTCCGGGGGCTATCTTGCCGATCGACGCGCTCGACTCACGACGTCCACTACAAACGCGATAAACACACCGGCCACCATTCCTAACATGCCTGACAGCATAAGGAAAACGGACGGGCCATGCAGTGATGATTGCAGGCGCCGAGATGGCTCCAGCAAATATTGCGTCGCCTGGACACCTTCGATCGTCAACTGCAAATCATCAATCGTACGCAAAACGACGGCCTGCTCTTGCTCATTTTCCAGCATCGCCTCATCAATCTCTGTTAACGATTGCTGTATCGTCATCGTACGTTCTTGTTCTAACTCCTGCTGACGAACACGCTGTGCTTGAATATCCGTATCAATCACCAGCAACGCTGTGGCAAGTGATGCCGATTGCGACGCACGGCTCCCTTCGGACGCTACAAGGGTTGCCCGTTGCACTAAGACGGTATCAATGGAAGCGCTGATCTCTGCAATTTGCTGCTCAAGCAACGCGTCCGTTGCCTGAAGATCCTGTTGTCGTTGAATCAAAACAGCAGCTTTCCCTTGTAACTTCTCCAATTCTTGCTCTCGCTCAAACTGCGTCGAGAGTAATTCACGCTCTTGTTGTTCTATTGAATCATAGTGATCCTCAATCAACTGTTCGCTGGCTCTCTGTTGAATACTCAATAGATCCTCAGACTGACTCTCATCACCAAACGCCTCGAGCACAAGCACATCGGTATTATCTGGGATTGTCACCTGAATCGAATATTTATTCGTTTCATACTCGTTTTCCTCCGCATGCTCCAACAGGGCGCGCTGTAAAAACACACGTTCCATTTTTGCCAATGCAGACTGTTGTGACTCAATAAGCTCGCCATCAACAGATCCAATCTCAAGGATGGTCGTGTGTGGAAACGGTCGAGCCGGCTGACCAAGGTACGCCCCAATTCCGGCCAAGATGCACAGGCCAAAAACAATGACCACCACGAACCATCGACGAATGAGGATGTGGATACATGATGTCAGAGAGAAGCTGGATCCAGTGGAGTTGTTCATACGGAGAGGTTAACGATCAATTGAATGATAACCCTCCTTCGCGCTCAAAACATCGTCTCCTGTCATCGGACGTGACAATGACGTGGATGGTGCGCCATACGATGGAACATGGCGCTGCAGAGTAGCGCGAATCGTATCAGGACTCAATCCATACATGCTCACGATCTGACGAAACTCACGAAGAACAGAGCGATAGTCTTTTTCAGGAACCTTGTCGTTACGCAGACATCTCGAGATCTTTTCGTGAGCCGTTGGACACGTCCCATCTTCAGCCGCAACAATCTCTTCAAAGAGCTTTTCACCAGGACGTGGACCGACAATGGTGATATCAACATCATCGTATGGCTCGAACCCATGCAAACGAATGAGGTCTTCGGCCAAATCCAATATCCTCACACGCCGCCCCATGTCCAAAGCGAACACCTCGCCACCACGGCCAAGGACAGACGCCTGCAACACCAGCGATACAGCCTCCGGAATCGTCATGAAGTAGCGCTCCATATCCGGATGGGTAACCGTGAGGGGTCCACCAGCGGCTAATTGCTCGAGAAAAAGAGGTAACACACTGCCTCGGCTCCCAATGACGTTTCCGAATCGTACCGATACAAAGGCCGTCATTCCATTCATGCCGCGGCAAAGTTCCTCGGCCACCCGCTTCGTCGCCCCCATCACACTTGTTGGGTTCACGGCCTTATCTGAAGAAATCATGACAAACTTACGCGCCTCATACCGTTGCGCGGCTTCGGCCAGGACGGCTGTTCCAAGCACATTCACTTTTACCGCCTCACCCGGGTTATCCTCCATGAGAGGGACGTGCTTATACGCAGCCGCGTGAAAAACAACATCCGGTCGGTGATGTTCAAACACCTCATCGACACGCTCTTGATCACGGATATCACCGATCACAAAGCTGATATGATCACGTTGTTTGGGAAATTGCTCTGATAATGTCCGTTTAAGATGAAACATGGCCGTTTCATCACAATCAAAACAAAGAAGATGCCTTGGACGAAACCGACACACCTGCTTTACGATATCCGATCCGATGGAGCCACATGCGCCCGTGATCATCACAGACTTCCCAAACAGTTCGTTTTCAATCGCACGAAAGTCCACACGTACCTCTTCTCGCCCAATCAAATCCTCTAACTTAATATCTTCAAGGGCGTTGATGTTTATCCGCAACCCCTCATCCAGTCCATAAAAATGCGGGACGATTTTTAACTGTTTTACCCCTCGCTTTCTGGCAATGCGATAAATCTCTTTTAACTTTGAGTGATGCAATGAGCCAATCGCCACGATGATCGCTTGCACATCGTACTGAACGATCGCTCGATCTAATGCATCAAGCTTGCCAATCACCCTGACTCCGTGTAAACGTGTTCCGATTTTCGACGGAGCGTCATCCAAAAACGCCACTAATGAAAATGCCTGCTGTTGTCGCACAAGATCACGTGCAACCGTATCCCCCATGTCCCCGGCACCGATAATCAACGTTCGCGCCCCAGAGGATGTACGATATCCACGGACCATCTGTAAGTACAGCCGCTTTGTAATACGCACCAATGCCAAGCCAAAGAAAGATAAGAAAGCTTCAATCACAAGAATGCTGCGTGGAAATCCACTTGGCGTTGGAAACGATACAACCGATTGTGGCCCGAATGGAATGACAAGAAAGAACAGCGCGCCTGCCACGGCCAAGGACGACAATCCTACCGCCATCGCAATGCGCGAAATGTCTCCCAAGCTCACATATCGCCACGACATCGCATACACACGAAAGGACACGAGCGCTATCAAGCGAAAGCCCACACCAATCGGCAAGAACCACAACAACGCATTTTTGTACAAAAGCGCTTGCTCCACCGAAAAGTCAAAACGGATCAAAAATGCCAAAAGCACCGCTGCTGCAATGGTACACACGTCGGCAACGACAAAAAAGGTGGCCCGCTTGAGATTGGTCGGCGCCATCAACCGCTGCAAACGCTGATGCCACGTTCTAGGCATAATGGGCGTGGACTACCTCAATGACGCGCTCCACCTGTTCATCGGTAAGGAGATGATGTAGCGGCAACATGAGCGAGCGTCGCATGCACTGCTCTGTACGAGGGAGGGTGACGGTGGAAAGCTGTAGGGCAGGAAACTCATGGACAGCCTTTCCACCCCATGGCAATGATGTATGTACTCCTTGTTCTTTCAGCGTCTCCATCAGGGCATCACGATCAGCTACCTCCATCTCGAAGTTTTGAAACACATCAAATGGTTCCGTGGTGGGACCCGGTGGAAGCGACAACGCCTCCAGTCCTTGAAGTGCCGAAACATACCGCTCCGCAATCGCGCGCCGACGTGCAATCCAAGTTGGCACTCGCGTCAGGCGATGCCGCAAAAGCGCCGCCTGGACCGTGTCCATACGGCCATTAAGACCCCAGCATTGAATTTCGATGCCACTTCCTCGTCCATGATTACGTATCAACTTTAGACGCTCTGCAACCGTGTCGTCATTCGTCGTGATCGCCCCCGCATCACCAAAGGTGCCGAGCAGCTTGGCCGGATAGAAGCTAAAACAGCCGGCCAAGCCAAAGGCTCCTGCCGAAACTCCGTCTTGCTTTGCTCCAAACGCCTGCGCGGCATCTTCAACAAGAAAAAGATTGTGCTTTTGGCACCACTGACGCAACCACGACATGTTTGTAACAATGCGCCCGTTTAAATGCACCGGGATCACGGCCTTGGTCGCCGGTGTTCTGGCCGCCTCAACCGCCTGAACATCCATCCCATGATCATCTAAAATATCCACAAACACGGGCTTTGCCCCCAACGCATGGATCACTTCAACGGTGGCAACAAAGGTGTGTGAGACCGTAATCACTTCATCTCCAGGGCCCACACCAGCCGCCATCAACGCCAACAAAATCGCATCGGTGCCATTGGCAACGCCAACAACATGCTTCACCTGCAAAAACGCGGCCATCTCCTGCTCTAGCGCATCGAGGTCTTGCCCGAGAATAAAGGAACCGCGCCGATACACATCGTCGATGATGGCCAAATGGGTTTCACGCTCATCCTCGTACAACTCCTTATACGGAAAAAAGGGGACGGATGAATCCTGTGTCGCATCCACAGGAGTGATCAACGTGTTATTCGATAATGGCATATCCGATGTATGGATCAAATGGCAGCCGACGAATAGCGAGCTTGCCAATCGTAAGTGAATCTAGAAGCGCCATGGTCTCCCCAGGCCACAGAGGATTATCGAGCTCATCAAAGGCAATAATCGCCCCCTTGGGCATGCGTGGAACAAAATGCTCAAGCGCGACCTTTGTCGGTTCATACAAATCAAAGTCCAAAAACAATAGGCTGACAACCAGATGAGGGTGCGCGTCGATAAATGCAGGGATTGACGAGACGGCATCGCCCTTCACCAAGTGTACTTTATCAACATGACCCAGCCAACGATTCATATCATAGGCCTGAATCAACGTCGATAGCTCATCAAATGAGGGAGCCTGCAAGTCGCCCGTGTTATGCGTACGCAGAGCATTCTCATCCTTTTGACTCACATCGGCAAATCCATCGAATGTATCAAATCCATAAATACGACGGGTCAAATTCACGGGCTCTAACATGTCTGAAACCAGAGCCCACGTCATCAATCCGGATCCATGATACACCCCACACTCGATGACCGATCCTTTTACCGGCAGAGCCTTCTTAAAGATCTCGTATCGTGCCATTAACCGTGTGAGATCTTGACGCCGCATGTAGCGCACAAGGTGTTGTAGTTTCGTTTTCGTGTCAGCGGACGAGTTCTCGAAGGTCTCAGCGTACAACGAAGATGCATCGTGCTCTTGATTGGTTCGAAACCCTCCATCGGTGGCAATGGGTTTGTTTAGTGTTTCTTCCATACCTGTTCAGCAGTTTTGTAGAGAATCTTTAGGTCCAGCATGAGTGACTGATTTTGCACATAGGCTCTTGCCAATCGCATTTTTTCCGGATGAATGAGCTCCATATACGCACGGTCTGGGTCAGGATAGCCGGCAACAATCTCTCCTTCGTTATGAAATCGAATGGACGCTTCATCCGTGATGCCGGGTCGTATGGAGAGAATCGCGCGATCTTCAGGGGAATAGGTTTCCACGGCCCATGCAACCTGAGGGCGTGGCCCGACAAAACTCATATCACCCCTCCACACATTAAACAATTGTGGTAATTCGTCCAACTTATAGTGACGGATCCAATGGCCAGGGCGGGTGATGCGTGGGTCATCATTAGAGGTGGTCGTTGGACCCCCTGCCCCGTTATCAACCCGCATTGTGCGGAATTTTAACATGCGAAACGGCCGCTCTCCCTTTCCAATCCGCTCACCACGATACAAAACAGGACCTCGATCTTCTTTCCAGATCATCCACGCTAGTACAGCCATGATGGGGAGGAATCCCACGATGAGAAGCGTACTCAGGCTGATATCAAATAATCGCTTCATAGATCATGCCTTAGTGGCGACAGCGTATAAAATGGTATACCTGCTCGCCTCGTCATCGTTTGTGATGCGCATCGGCGGTGGGGCGGCCGCTATGGCATCGTCCACAACCAAAGGCAACGGCGATGTCCTGCCAATAAACACGCGCTTGAGATAGGCCCGCGCGGCCAAACTCCCAGGAATCAGATTAAACCGCACCGCCGCTTTCTTGCACAGCATCACCGTCTTTGCCATGGCACTTGAACGTTGCGGAAATCCCCCATAGATCTCCACCTGTGAAAATGTTGACGAAAGGAGACGGCGCAATGCATGTGCTTCGAAATAGGTCTGCGCATGGGGTGACGGATGAAACCCTTCCATCTCGCAATTGACCGTTGACAGAATATAGCGTCCACCAGGTTTAAGCAGACGGTGCACTTCGGCAACATGCGCGGGCGGATCTTCAAGATAATACACAGCCTCCAAGAGGGACACGACGTCAAATGACGCATCATCATAGGGCTGCACATGTCCATCACAACAAGATACGGTGATGCCCGGGTGCCCTTGCGCAAGCTCTCGCGACAACTCGATATTCGCCGGATCTACATCCGTTCCCGTCACCGTGCGTGCGCGCTTTACTAAGTACGGCAAGCCCATCCCACTCCCACAGGCGACCTCAAGAACATCACTCGTTTCATCGGCAAAAGAACGGACGAATTGGTAGCGCTGTAACAACCGCGCCACCTGTATTTCCGTGGCTTGCAAACCCGGCCGCTCGGTAATGGAAGTAAGACTCATACAACGGTATAAGAAGGAGTGCGTATAGATGACATGACCCGATCCACGATAGCCGTTGCTGTGAGACCTGCTTGCTCACGTAGATAGGCTTGTGATCCATAGGTTGTCACAAATCGGTCGCAAAGACCAATGCGCTGTACCTGTGGCGCCACTCCTGCATCCGTGAGGGATTCCAGGACGGCAGATCCCAACCCTCCAACAATCGAATGTTCCTCCACGGTCACCAAAAGCGATGTCTCATTCGCGGCACGGACCAATGCCTCCTGGTCAATGGGCTTAACGGTGTGCATCGAAAGAACGCGCGTGGACACGCCCTGTGCATGTAATTGATCCGCAGCCTCCACCACGGTGCCCATAATCGCTCCGGTACCAATCAGAGTAACGTCCGATCCTGCCATGACTTCAATCGCCTTGCCCAACTCAAACGTGATGTCTGATCGATGCACGGGGGGATCACCGGCACGATTTAGACGCAAGTAGCTTGGATGCGGATCATTGATCAGCGCCAGCGTTGCTTGCGCGGCCTCTTGAGGATCAGCCGGTGCCACCACGGTCATATTTGGTAACGCTCTCATCACCGCCAGATCCTCGGTCGCATGGTGGGTAAATGAGAGCGCCCCATAGGCATAGCCCCCTCCAACACTCACAACATTCACATTGGCATCGTGGTAACAGACATCGTTGCGAATCTGTTCAAAACAGCGAAGAGTGGTGAAGTTGGCGATGGAGTAGGTGAAGACCTTGTAGCCACTGCGTGCCAATCCGGCGGCCATACCGGTCATGTTCTGCTCAGCAATGCCTGCATTGGCAAACTGATCCGGATACGCCTGGGCAAACGGTTCGATCACGCCAAACCCCAAATCACCGACCAGTAAAAAAATGGAAGGATCCTCCCTTGCCGCACGCATCATGGCGTCAATGTAGGCCGTTCTCATAGAGGGAGTGTTGCATTCATACCTAATTCTTCACACGCTCGAGGATATTCATTCTCATCGGGCGTACGATAGTGCCAAAGGTTGTTGTTCTCCATAAACGAAACCCCCTTTCCCTTTGTTGTATGCGCTAGGATGCACGTTGGTCGACCCTCACCGCGCGTGCGATCCTGACACGCATCCCTAATCGCCCCGTGGTCATGCCCATCTATTTCCACGACATCCCAGCCAAATGCCCTCCATTTGTCCGCAAGAGGCTCCAGTCGGAGCGTATCTTCCACCCATGTCAGACTTTGGATGTGATTATAGTCAACGATCACCACGAGCCCCTCGAGCTTGTGGTGCGCCGCAAACAACGCCGCTTCCCACGTTGTCCCCTCATCCATCTCCCCGTCGGACATAAGCACGAAGGTCCGCCAAGAAGCACCCTGGCGCGACACGGCCAATGCCATGCCCACGCCAATAGGAAGACCATGCCCAAGGGATCCCGTCGACACCTCCACGCCCGGCACATCACGATGGGTCATGTGGCCGGCCAACTTCCCCCCGTCACAATAGTACGTCGTCAGACGCTCCATAGGAAAAAATCCGCGCAGAGCCAAAACGGCATACGCAACGGCACATCCATGCCCTTTGCTCAAAATAAAGCGGTCGCGTGCTTCAAAATCCGGATCCGTTGGCCGCACATTTAACACATCCGTATATAATGTGCTTAAAATGTCCGCGGCGGAAAAGTTACTTCCCACGTGACCCGAGCGCGCCCGTTTCACCATTTTTAGTACCTCCTGCCTTGCCTGAAGAGCCAGTGCAGCTGCGTCAATCATACAAGTCTAGCGCGTCAATGATCCCCCGAAATTATGCGTCGATATATTATCACGGCACCATGAGAACCTCAACCCCACGACGCCGGGGTATAGCGAAGGTTTGCTTATTTTTTCTTGCCCCGAAAATCGCTTTCTTTTAAATTCGCCTGCTCCAAAATTGACTTAAAAGTTCCGTAGCGCAAATCTTTTTCATGCTTTGGAACAATGACGACCCTCGTTGGGTCCCCTATTTTCCGATATTTGGCATGAGATCCTTTTTGGGAAACAAAAAAGAAGCCCTTACTGAGAAGGACTTTGATGACAAGTCTCACGGAGTATTGTTTAGGCATGTTGCAACGTGACCGAAGCGAGAACTGGTCTTTTTATCAAATCCTTTTTGTTTGGAAATGGTGCGTCTTCAAAATAGAGTTCCAGTGCTTCTTGAAGCATCGCAAGGGCTTCTTTTTTTGTTTTCCCAAAGCTTGACACCTCAACATCCAAACAACGCGAGACGTAGTAGTCTCCCTCTTTCCATACGGCTACTTTGAAATCTATTTTGCTCATACGTTATTTTACCTTGTTTCCATTATGTTGCTTGAGAAAAAATTAGTCAAATTTGGGTTACGCGACAGACCGCAAATGCCAACACTCATCCGACGCATCGGCGGGGCGTGTGAGGTCCATGGTACAAAGAGCGCGGGAGCCGTCTACCACCGCATCAAAACAGGCTCGTGTTCCGCTCCTATTGAGTCGTGGGTGGAGATCCACACGCTGGTCTCCGCTGAATCGAAACGGATGATACAGCCGCGCAAGTTCGTTGCGACCAGAGGGAAGATCAAAACGATACAAGGTCGTCATACGCGACCTATTTGGATACGTATCAGAAAGAAACCACGTCCCATCAGGCCCCCACGTTGGATGCCCATCAGAGGTGATCGTCTTCTCACCAACGATCTGCATCCGATCTGTCCCATCTTCAAAGATCACTTGGGCGTCTGACGATTCATTCGGCAAGCGCGCCCATGCCATCACATGGGTGTCATCTTGCCAGGCAACGTGCGAGAGCATCCCCGCCGTTTTAAACAGGTGCCATCGGCGTGAGGGAATATGATACGAGATCATGCGCGTCCACTCCCGATTTGGAACCTGCCAACGATGAAAAAACACAAGGGAGTCACTCGATGGGGAAAAGGTTACATGGTTTACATAATGCACGGCTTCCTGCATGCTCGCCTCCGGCGCGTATTGCGATAGCTCATACAGGGAGATCAGACACACACGTGATCCGGTGAGCACGTCATGCACAAAAAGACCATCGCCCTTTGGACACGCTTCCCGGTCAGCCAAGGTCAACTCCCCGCGATAGGCATATCCGGGAGCCACGCGTTGCAGTCTAGTGAAGCTGTAGCTGGCCGCGTATCGTCCATCAGGGGACAATCCTGCACTGGCAAATGGAAGGGTTCGAATCGGCGTGCCGCTTCGATCAACCATCCGTGTGATAAACGCGCCGTTTTCACAATCGTTAAAAGCAACGCTGTGCGTGTCGCCCACCCACTGCAATAACGATCCCTGTTGCCAATTCCAAGCACGGGTTTTTCCGAGTTCACGGGCGACACCGGTCTGCTCATCCAAACAGCGAATGCGAAGGGTCCCTTGCGTAGACCCCGTACCACGCTTATCAGAATACGCATGAGCCAAAAGATATCGATCATCAAATGACCATGGACAGATGTCGTAATAGCCAAAAAAGTGACCGGGCCAGTAACGTACGGGGTGGTGCGCCCATTTTTTCCGCAGCCATGAGAACGAAAGGATCACGGCCACATGTTGGTATACAAATCGAACCAATCCCTTCACAAAAAGGTTTCGCTTGATCAGATCGTATACGGCGCGTTCAACGCGATGCATACATTCGTCCAATCGCAGCATGAATCAACCCTGCCAATGTACCAATGGCATAGGTTGTATGAAGCAGCGCGTAGAGCCAAGGAAGTGTGAGGAGAAACCACGGTTCGCGCGCGCGCAGCGCCTCCACGGCCGACGCAACGATGTTTGCCACCACATACGCCACCACACAAGCGGCCAATACCCACCACAGCGGTGGCAGAAAAAAGGCCAACATAAACATCAACAGACCCACGCCCATGCACAGTGCCGGAACAAGGTGACGCCACGACCAAAACCGATGATTGTATCGCAACGGATAACTCACCCAATAGCCGTTACGCACATAGTCCTTTAAAAAACGCCTGAGATTGGTCCGCACGTAGTAGTCGCACACCATCGCCGGATGAAGCAGGATCCGACATCCGGCTGCCTTCATTCGTAAATGAAAGTCAAAATCTTGACTGCGCGTTAACCGCTCATCATACGTCCCAAAACGCTCAAACACCGACCGCCGATATCCTCCGAATGCCGCGGTATCCGTCTCCACTGGCTCGTGCACCCCTGTGCGAAAACGAGATCCTCCAACGCCAAACGGACTGGAAAGGACACGAGCAATGGACCGTGCGATGATCCCATGAGACCGAGGATGGGTACGGATGATTCCGCCACAGTAATCCACACCGGTCTGCTCTAGTGCCGTTACACACGTTTGAATGTAGGTTGGGCAAAAGACTCCATGGGCATTCAGGCCCATGATGATCTCGCCGGATCCGTGCGTTATGCCAAGATTCCATGCTGCGGCCAAGATCCGTTTCTCGTTACGAATCAATTGCACTCGCCCCGGCCACTCGCCCTGCACGGTCCGCACAATATCAACAGTCCCGTCGTCGCTTTCGCCGTCTATCACCAACAACTCCATGCGATCAGATGGATAGGTATTTTTTAGGAGTGATTCTAAGCAGGCGCGAATAAATTTCGCCTCGTTTCGACACGGCACAATCACCGTAACAAATGGGAGCTTATGTGAGAGAGGTTGCATGGGATGATGGTGAACGCAGCAGGGCAATGCCCGCCAACACGATAAAAAACGTAAAAATAGGGAACTCGAGCATGTGCGGGGGGTCCTTCTGCATATGGAGGATATAATAGAGAAGCGCGAATCCGAAGCAGGCACGTTCTTTTGACGAGAGGATGAGTCCGAGGGCAATCAGTCCTAACAGGGCGTAAAGGAGATGTTCGGCGCCAATGGAAAGTAGCCCGCGCACCGCAAGCGGGTGCGTTGGACCAAGATCAACCGTCCCAAATAAGCCAACACCGATCAGCTTGTCTGACGAAAGATAGTCGGCATACCGACCGGTTAAGGCGCCTCTGTTGCCGATGTAAAACAACTTGTGCGAAACAATATTCGTTTCAAATTGCTCAACGTCAAAGTACTCGCGGACAGGTTTAAGCAAGAGAAACGATGCCACGATCACCAAGCACACAAAGAGAACGGCCAAGGCGCGACTCCGATAGCGCCACGCGACAAGCGGAAGCAAGAGAAACAAAACGATCCAGCTGGCCACCGACGCGGTTAACAGTAAAAAAAGCACAACAGCCCCAATCACCGCTCGCTTCCTCCATCGCCGCTTCATCGCCAAGACGCCCAATAAGAACAAGGCCGGTGCGATCAGCAATGCCGCATGTGACGGTTCTTTTGACAGACCAGCCACACGAATGAGCCGAAATCCAAACAGCTGGAATGCCTCGTCATATTCAAGCGTAATCTGCGACAAATAAAACGGCATGGATACATTTTTTCCAGCCGGAGTGATCTCTGGCGGCAGATGCCACGCGGACGGTTCCACCATTCCAGACGACACCAATACGCTCGCAAGGATGCCTGTTATCACGATGTAACCAACAACCGCAAAGAACGGCTTGAGTAAAAACAACAGACCACGATATGGATTGACTCCTCCACCCGCCCAATAAAACGCGGTGACGAGCATCATGATAAAGCCCATGCTGTTCATCAATGTTGTCAACGTACTTTTCACCCCGATACCAGAACCCATCGCAACAAACGATTCAGTCATCAAAAAGCCAACAAGGGGTAACGTCACAAGCATCACCCATTTGACAGCCTGATTACTTCCGGAAAATGTCCCACGAAGATCCAGGATACAAAAAACCGTCACCGCCAACATAATCAGGAAATTCGTTCCGGTGCTAGAAAACGCATAGATCACCTGAATAAAGTTGGAGACCAACGTGATGCCCGTCAATAGGATCCACGCAATGCTTGCCTGGATAAAGAACCCTAAAATACGGCGCGTCGTGAGATCAGCGGTTAGAAGCCGTGTCTGTGCCATAGATCTTGCAGAAGGTGTCGTGTCTCTTTTGCCACGACCGGGGAATCAAATCGCTTATCGATGTGCTCCCGGATAGGTTCGGGCGGCAATGGACCGTTATGATAAATGCGCTCGAGGATATCCGAAAGGGCCTTCACATCTCCAACAGGGTATACCCAACCGGTCCTGCCATTGTCAATCAGGTCATGCACTCCTGGATAATCAGCAACAACGCAGGTTTTTCCAAGCGTCATGGCTTCCAATATGGCTCTGGGCGTCCCCTCAGATCCCGAAGGGAGAACGCAAGCAGACATCGATCCGAGCAGGGGAATGAGATCGTTGCGAAACCCATAAAGATGCACATAACGTTCCAGATGCTCAGACTGAATGATCGACTCTATGGCCCCGCGCAGCGGTCCATCACCAAATAGATGGAGCCGCACGGATCGGCAGTCACGTCTTACCAGGTTTGATATAGCATGGACAAGATCCTCTGGACGTTTTCTTGGAATGAGGCTACCGACAAATGCCACATCCAGTCCACCAGCCACTGAGGTAGGCAAGGTCGCCTGTGGTGACTGGAGCGCCCGTGCACGAACAAACGCCGTGTCAACCGCATTGGGTATCTTTGTCACGCGCGATGGATCGATCGTGGCTGCGACCAATTCCTGCCGCATGGCTTGCGTCATCACGATCACATGAGTGAGCGCTTTGAGAGCTCGAATATGGACAAAAGCATAAAAGTGCCCGAGCAAGGGGCCAAAGCGATACGTGTACTCCTTCCGAAGCAGCGCTCGTACAGACGATACGCGCAGGGCGCGTTTGGGAATACACACATTCAAGAGATCCGGGCGCAAACCAAAGCTCATCACAACATCAACGCGCTGTGACGTGATGCAGGCTCGCAGACGGATCAAGGCCAACGGCAACCGTCCCCAACCGGGAGCCTCCAAAAAAACCACCGGCACCCCCACTTGATCCAACAGCTCACGCATATGCGTGTTGGCATGTGATTGGCGACCAAGAACCACAACACGCACATCCAGCGATTGAGCCACCCATTCACGTGTCAATGCCAACGCCCCAAGCGTCGGACCTCCTCGGTCCAACTCCGGCAACACCAAGACGATGCGCTTTAGATCACTGCTCATACAAATCTCGAAAACAACTCATCGTACTGGCCGACAATTTCTTTCACTGCGAACCGCCGCACGGACGTATTCGCCGCTTGTGTCAGACGCCTAGCCAACGCGCGATCCGTGGCAACGCGCTCAATTGCGCGCGCCATTTCGAAAATATCTCCAGGATCGACCAATATCCCGTCTACCTCTGTCGTAATAATTTCATCCGGTCCTGATGGACATCGGGTCGCGATAACGGGCACCCCACACGACATGGCCTCCGCAATCACATGGCCAAATCCCTCCCAACGAGAACTGAGAATAAACACATCAGCCGCCTTCATGGTCGCAAACGGATTGCTGACCGATCCGGGCATCTGCAGACGATCCGAAATACCGAGTCGCTCGGCTTGCTCGTGCAACGCAGCGCGCATAGGCCCCTCTCCAAGAATCGTAAGACACCAAGGCAGCGACGAAGGAAGCAGGGCGCACGCCTGAAGAAGCAAGTCAAATCCTTTCTGTGGAACCAGCCGACCAACGGCCAGCAAATGAACAAGATCCTCGCCAGGAGACAAAAGACGGTCTTCCACTCTGTCGGCCATCTCTTCAATCATCTCCAGATCAATAGGATTATAGATCCGACTGATCTGGCTCTTTGGCAGACCATACCGCTCAACACAATCGTGTAAGACGCCATCGGACAGAGCGATCACATGGGATGCGCGTCGATACGCATATCGCACCATCCGTTCCTTTAGCGACCTGGAAGATCGACCGGCAGCGGTCTGATGATTACTCTCCCGCACAACGGTCGGCACCCGGCCACGTGCCGCCAATACGGCCGCCGCATTGTTGTACAGCAATGTAGAAAACACCACATCCGGCTGCTCGCGCCCAATCAGTCGTGAAAGCGGCATGATCGCCTGCACTGGTCGACGACAATGCAAGACGCGCAGCTCAACCGACGAGTGGACTATTGGAAGGTACGCTCCACACTCTTGATACAACGCCAAAACAACACGCCACCGATCCGCAGGGAGATGATTCGCAATGTTTAACATCGTTCGCTCCGCTCCGCCCAACTTCATGGACTCAAGTGGGATCAAGATGGTCTTACGCTCTGGCATACACCGCTTGTAATTGCGACATCGCATCCCCATGCCGCACATGCGCATATCGATGTTCAAGCAAGGCAGAAAGGGTCTGCACATACGTATGATGCGCGTCGGCATCTTGCATAAGCTTCGCGACAGAGTGGTACAGATCCGGCGGCGTGCTCACCATATGCACTTGGTCACAATCGAAAAAGACACTCATATCCGGTGTGGATCCTGAACGGATGTAAACAACAGGTACCCCAAAGGCAATCGCCTCGACGCCAGCTGATGAATACGATGACACAAACACATCCGCCGACTCAATCCACTCATACAGACTCCCATCTCGCACCACCTGGACAGAAGCCATGGTTGAGTCCGTCCCCCATGACCTAACTATTTCATTGACCAAATCAATCGACACTTTCGGATGCGATTTAATGACGATCTCCCAAGAACCAACGCTCAATAATGCCTCGCGTACCATGGCAAGAACAAGCTCCGTATCATGCAATCCGGGAGCAACCAAAATACGCATCCGACCTTTCATTAGTGCGGGCGGATGACTCTTGCGAGCCTGCGACCAAACCGCATCCAAACGCACGGCGCCGCTGACGGAGATGCGCGCCGGATCAACCCCCCCTTCCTCCAATAACTGTTTTGCATACGCTCCATCCAAAAGATAGTGATCGGGACACATAGCGCCTGGCACGCCCCTTTCCAATTGCCAATACAACCATTTCATGGGACTGATCGGCCCATGCTGCAGTCCAAATACTTTCGTTGTTGATGCCGCCCCGTGCACACCCGCCACGATCGCGCGACCGTACATATATTCGAAACAATACGTCGTCACCACACGTGGACGACGTTCACACGTTAGTCGAAACGTTGCCGCTTCTAAAACATTCAACAGAGGGACATGCACCAACAAAGACCGCACCAAACGCGGCAACAGGAGGGAACGATAAGAGAGGCCGTTTACTTGCATGCAAGACACAACCGCGGGATTGGACATTGCACGCCAAACATATTTCAGCGATCTAAGATTCAACCATGCTTGTATCACGCTGTACATCGAAATGGAGCGCTCAAGGACGATCAGTCCAAGACGTTCCTGGTCACGTCGTGCCCGCAAAAACCGTTTCCACATCGTGCGAACCGGTACCCCATCCGGTCGATCAAAGAGCCGACCAATATACCAAACTACGTGGCCGTCAGCTCGTAATCGTTCAACCAAATTCCCAAGATATCGATCCTGCTCATGTGGATGAGATTCATGCCAGATGCGCGGAAACCAGGTGTAGAACTGCAAACCACCGACGGACGGAGGTGTCCGATACGTTAGCGCGCGTGCCATGGCAGCGGCTACCGTGAGCTGCAGCAAGCCAACAACGCGACGCATCAATGACACCATCACGCCCATACGTCTCCTGCCGTATGTGTGGGCGCTATATCCCATCCCCTCCTGCTGCGCGATCTGGTGCATGACAGAACCAACATCCCGCCGACCAAGATACAAGAGCTGATCAAACGAACGATCACGACAAAGCGTTTGGACGGCAAATATGCGTACCATACGCCACCAGAGCGGGCTCCCGGGACTGTTCTTTTCTGCTAACTCTGTATACTGCCAATCACGCTCACAACGCTCTCGATCACCCGCCCTACCTCGAACATCCATACACGAGATCATGGCCTGCCCCAGCGCATGCACACCGTCCAAAATTGCCTGCTGCGCCTGCACGCTGATGGCCTGTACCTGCTCGCCGGCATCAAGCCACTCGATGGGTTCCTGCCACAGCGATTGACAATAGGCCCGCAGCCCATCCTGCTGACCATCACAAAACGAGAGAACCGACAGGGACTCAACCCCACTACGTCGGGCCTCACTCACTAACTTACTCACCGCGCTCTTAAAAACCGTATCCTGAACCGTCTCATCGTGATCAATCACGAATAAGACGCGTTTAGGGGACTGTTCCCGAGTACGGCTTTCGACAGATTCCGAGTGCAAGCGAGCGAGACGAAGTTCAAAAAACGCAAGAATAGCAGAGCTATTTTGAGGCTTTTTGAACGAGTCGCAGCCGTTTGCACGACGGAAGATGTTAAAGTTCGTATTCGGGAATAGTCCCTTATGCATAGCGATGTAGCTCTTCCAGGAGATTGGCGAGGGTGGACTCGTGAATGCGTCTCCATGCCTCCGGACTTGCATTTGAATTATGCGGGGCGATGAGCACGTTATCCATGCGTCGCAACGGACTCTCCTCTGGAAGCGGCTCGAACTCAAACACATCTAGGGCCGCACCGCCAATGGTTCCCGCTTGCAGGGCCTCGATAAGCGCCTGCTCGTGAATAAGCGGACCTCGTGCGGTATTGACAATCACGGCGTCGTTTTTCATTTGCGCCAGCCGGTCGGCATTAATCAGATGCCTGCTGTTTTCATCCAGAAAACAATGGAGGGTCAAGTAGTCCGCCTCACGAATGACATCGTCCATCGACATCACTTCGATGCCCGTCTCTTGAACGAATTCATCAGAAGGAGGCGCGAAACTATCAAACCCAACGATGCGAGGGCCAAAAGGCACCAGACGTCTGACAACCGCGCGTCCGATATTCCCGAGACCAAGGACACCAACCGTTGACTCCTTGAGTGTACGCGACATCATCTTCTCCCATCCCCCCTGCTTCATTTTTCGATCCATCGCGGATAGCTGCCGAGCAAAATTCAAGATGTACCCCACCGTGGTGTCCGCAACGCAGTCGGTGAAGGCGTTGGGAGTATTTTTCACGGCGATGCCCCGAGATTCCGCTGCCGGCTTGTTAATGGAATCAATACCTGTCCCCCATTTAGAAATCACCTTAAGATCTTTGCATTGATCGAGCACGCGCTCGGTGAAATGATCATCCCCGCAAACAACACCATCCATTCCTTCAACACACGCAAGTAATTCCTCCTCATTGAGGCGCTCACGCACCTCCGGAACCGTAATCTGCATATCGTGTTGATCAAAAAAGTCTTTATACTCATCGACCACCGGTTGAAAATACGGTGCCGAGATAAGGATGTTCCATTTTGCCATAGGACGTTTTCAGTTATCGTTATGATTTGATTAAAACAGCGCGCGCAGGAGCCGACTCTCTTTTTGGAAGCGAAAGAGGAAGACACACAAGCGTATAGGTACCGGGGTCAACGTCGGCAAGCACTACTCCTTCTAGAACCGCCACACCACCATCAAAGAGCGTCGCGTGTACCTCAGACGCCTGTCCGCGTGCGGAGATAGAGAGATAGTCGTTCCCGATCAGCTGGATTCCATGCTCTACCACCCAAGCGGCTCCATCGGCCGTGAGTCCCACAAGCGCCTCGTCAAAATCCCGTTTCCCTTGATTCCAACGCGCACTGTTCTCCGTTTTTAGCAGCAGACGTGTGCAGTCATCTGGGATATTGCACGCAGCAAGATCCGCGGCACCCACTTGGGAGCGCCCGGTACAATCTACCACGTACGCCTCACCAACACACATAGCCAGAGCAATGGTGTCCACCGACTCCCCGCCATCGACAAAATGAAGCGAACCCTCAAGGTGGGTCCCCACATGCACATCCATGGTGAGTTGCGTGTTATTTGACCGATCACCACGTGGAATCGCCTGGAAATACTCGACCGAAAGCCCCGGACTTCCCGGCCACGTTGGCGTGCTCCCTGCGACAAGGGGCATCGTAATGTCAATGATCTTCTTCCCATCTGTATTCATAAGGCGAGCATTGTCTTCAAGAATTTCCCTTCGCGGTGCGCATTCCATGCAGTTTCAAATTCCACAAGCGGAAAAACCCCTGCATGAAATGCCGTACAATCGAGCTTAACAAGCCATCGCGTTGCCGCAATGAAATCCTCGCGCGATCCTCCGACCGAACCGATGATCACACGATCACCGCCAACCACTTCTTCAAAGTTATACGGCAAGGATCCGTACGGGAAACCAAGGAGTAGTGCCGTTGCGCCTACGCGACTGTCGCGGAGCACCGTTTGCAGAGCATCGCGATTGCCCGTGGCCTCGACGAGAATATCATACTCATGCACGTTGTACAGGTCTGCTTTTGTGGCGATTGAATCCGGAAGGTGTGCGCGGCGCGCCCTATTGCGCTCGAATACGGTTACGTCATGCCCGCGATGGGAAAGCACCTGGGCGGCAAGATTTCCAATCGGCCCTGCGCCAACAACTCCTACGCGCAGCGGTTCCTTCAAAAACGGTTCAAGTCGCCGCACACCACGCAACACGACGGCAAGCGGTTCCACAAGCGCCGCGCGAGAGAGAGGAACGCCCGCGGGAAGTTTGTGCACGTACACGGCAGGCACCACCACGTACTGCGCATAGCTACCGTGTTTGTTCATCACGCCCACCTCAATGCGATCCGGGCAGGCGGTAAACGCCTCGCGCTTACAATGAGCGCAGCGACGGCACGACTGGATACACTCGCCAACAACAGGATCCCCCACGGCAAGATCCGTTACCCGCGCGCCGACACGCGCGATGGTCCCGGAAAACTCATGTCCCGGAACAATCGGATAGCTTGCGCGCCCTGTTTTGTAGTACCCGAGCGTACCCTCGTATACCTCCAGATCTGTCGCGCAAATACCCGTGTAAGCCACACGAATCAGGACATCTCCCGGCTTAACCTCTGGAACGGGAAGCTGCGTGAGTCGCGCCTGCCCAGGGGATTCAATGCGCACGCCATAATTGGTCATAGAGGAATAAAAAAGCTCTGTGCGAATATCCGGCAAATCTTCGGTGGAATCTTTATGCCACCCGTGGTGCGACCCGCGCCACTGCTCAAAGCGAAAGCGCAGAATGTCCATTCCATACTTCGTTGCCCACGTACGAAGAGGCGACGTCGCAAAATCATGCAGTGCCCGCTTTGTTGCTATGAGTGGGTTGATGCTTGCCATCGGTGGTTCCGGAAGTCCCATGCGGCGCGCCGCGATCGCCTCGCGACGGTACCGGTTGTACACCTGTGGCCAGACTTCCTCATGGATATGATGCACGGAGGCAGTGGCAACGTATGTGATGTTCTTTCCACGCTCAAACCAATGGCGTGCCCACGCGATATCTTCAAGTCCCGTCAGTGCGGCATCAAATGGTTCCTCTTTCCAGAGCTCTGCACGTACGGCCGCATTTGCATTGTTGGCAAAATAGGGAAGCGAATGTCGCGGCGTATCGATGGAGCCAAAAATACGCTCAAAATCATTTCGTTCAGAATGTTTTGTCTCTCGTGCACCAACCTGCCGCCCATACGCCATGGCGACGTCCGGGTCACAAAACGGTGCAACAAGCTCCGCGAGCCAATGTTCATCTGCCGGATACGCATGTGCGGACGTGATGATAAGCACATCACCGCTTGCACGCTTGCACCCTTCGTTCAGTGAGTATCCAAAGGTAAAATCTCTGCTCTCAATCGTTGTGACAACGTCGCAGTGTGGACGCGCGATCTCCATCGTGCGATCGCTCGAACCAGAATCAACCAGGATAATTTCATAGTCCCGATGTGTCTGCTTGTTGATCGCCGCAAGGAGATTTCCAATGTGCTTCTCCTCGTTGAGTGTACGGATGATAATGCTCGCTTTCATGTGGCTAATACCTTGACAAACCTTCATTTTTCTAGCCTCAGGGTACTCATTTGGCCTTTTCGCGTCAACTTGACGCGACGGGACCACTATTGACAGAATCGACTCCACAGGCTATGATTTTAGTGTCTTTCAGTCTAGCCATAGACTGTTAGGGTATTACATCCAAGAAGCACCCTCCTTGCGGAGGGTGCTTTCCTTTATCGTTTCTTTTGTCCTCTGTGGCGCAGATCACGCCCCCAGATGTCCTTGTCGATTTTGAGAATGTCTCGGTATCCATGACCACCTGTTTTCAGCTCATGTGAGACATTGTTCTTAGATGAGAAAATGTATACCTTCTTTCCGTTGTTTTTTAGATAGTTCACCAAAGCGAGGAAATCCGAGTCACCCGTGAAAAAGACGGCAACGTCATACTTATCTCGGTGGTGGAGGGCATCAATCGTCATCTCCACATCCATATTACCTTTCTCTTGTACTGATTGACCTTCGTCGCTGTCGATCGTGATGCGCTTCAGCGGCTTCTTACGTACATGGAATCTAAGGCCTTTTTTTAGAAATGCGAAAAACTTGTGCTTTGGATCCAGGCTGTATGAGCGTGTTCCGTCTGCGGGATAGGCGGTGTAATAAAACACCTCAACATCTGGCGTTGAAAACTCGTCTTTCAGATAAGCGACCAGCTTTTCAAAATCAAACATCTTCCCCTTGGCCTTCTGCGCCTCCCACAGGTTAGATGCGTCGATGAAAACGTAGACGCTTTGTTCGCCTTTTGATTTCAGCCGGCGCTTCATACAGGGCTATCTTATCACATACAGTCCAGTGACAACTCCTATCTTGCTCTTAACATTCCAGCCGAGGGCCTTCACCATATGTTCGTTGACTGTGAGAAATGGCGCTTGCAAAGCACTCGACCCCCGTCCATGTGGACGGGGGTCGCGGAGGAACCAAGGGAGCGAGGGCCAAGACAGGTGCCAAGAGCCCCAGTACCCAAGAGCCTACTTGCGACGCACAAGACGGTCGCTGACACCCCACTGGTCGCGGAGGCCGCGCCAGTGCCTGATCCAGCGACGGGAAGCGCCGTGCCAGTAGACGTAGCAGACGCTGCGCGAGGCGCCGGGGTCACGCCAGTCGGTGAAGACGAAGGCGACCTTGCCGCGCAGACTCTCAGGGATGTCGTCCTGGTGGTCCAGGAACCACTGGCCGTCTTCCTTGCCGAGGTGGGCGTTCATCTCCTTGGCGCGCTGGACCATGACGTCACCCTTGACCGAGGTCTCGCCAGGCTTGAGGAAGCCGAGGATCTCGTAGGTGCGATCGCCGAGGGTGATCTGGGTGGGAAGTTCCGACTCGACGATCTCGAGCCTTCCCATCACCAGCTTGCCCAGGTTGACGCAGTTGCGAGCATCGGCGACAAACGACTTGAGATGGTCGAACGTACCACCCTGCTCTTCGACCGCCTCGATGATCTTCTCGAGAGTTCCTGAGAGCCGACGAAGCCACGAGACGGGGCTGTTGTGCGTATCTGTGCGTGCCAAGAGGCACCTCCTTAAGATGCGGCGTACGTCGTACCAACCAAACTGTTCGCGTAACGCGTACCACGGGGACCGGAGGATTCCGACCTTCTTTCTCTCTACTACGGTTGTTTGGTAGCGAAAAAGAAGACCAAAATCACAAAGAACAAGGAGTCAATATAGAGTAAGCTCCTAGATTTGTCAATGGAAGACGTTTTTCACCGATCTCATGCTGCGTACTGGACAACCAGCGGATCATCCCGCATCGCTTGCTCAACATGCGCCAAGTCCTCCGGCGTGTCCACGCTATACGTTGCAGCGGTTGGAGATAGGACCATCCGCACAGGCTTGCCGTTTTCAAGGAGGCGCAACATGTCGATGGACTCGGCAATCTCGCAAGGCGTTTGCTCCATAGCATTAAAGTCAAGCAACGCTTGCCGGCGAAACGGCATCACGCACACCTGCTTCATCATCGGCACATCCTCTCCTTGCTTCCAGCGCGACGGAATCGCCTCGCGCGACATATACATCGCATTTCCTTGCTTATCTACCACCACCTTCGGCTCATTCTTATCATCATGCTCTTTGGCACTGGCAAGCGGTGCCATCAAATTCACAACATCAATGGATGGATCGTCCATCATAGGTGCCAAGGCTGCATCAATCATCTCGGGCGTTGTCATCGGCTCATCCCCCTGCAAGACCAAGACAATATCTGCCTCTTCTCCCGTATCACGCTCCACATAGGCCATCGCCTCGGCAACGCGGTCGGTACAGCGCTCATGCGTATCACTGGTCATATAAGCGGGAGCGCCAATGCTGCCAGCGTAATCCATAATCTCCTGGTCGCAGGTGGCAATATACACTCCTGTCAACTTTTCACTCATCTTCGCGCGCGCATACACATGCCCGACCATGGGCATCCCACAAATAGGCTTCATGGGCTTTCCCGGCAGGCGTGTCGAGGCCATTCGCGCTGGAATAATGGCGATGATATTCATACGGTGTGATCAACGCCGTTATGCTCGATCTGCAACGTTGGAATCCCGGTGTGATCAACGCCGTTCTTTTCTAACTGCAGCTCATGTACGTATTCAAGGATCCCCTGCCCAAGATCAATGTAGGTGCTGCGCGTCATCTTCTTTGCCATTTTCGGACGGTAACTAAACGGCGTCATGGTGTAATGATCTGGGCGCGCGCTTCCCTCATGCGCAAAGGTTACATCAAGGGCGCCGCCGAACATCTCCGCAAGCATATCAACAAAATCGCGCGCGCGGACCTGCTCTTGTCCGGCAATAATCACGTGCGCATTTTCATATTCAGGGGCGAGCAGATCGACAAAACTTGCGGCAACATCGTGCACGTGCACAAAGGCACGCACCTCATCGCCCGATCCGTTGTACACGACCGATTGTTTTGTCACCGCCTCGGTGATGAGCTGACGAAAGCCGTTCCACTCTTGGGCACGGGGACCATACACGGTGCCCACGCGCGCAATCGTGTGCGCCGGCGCATCAAACCGCTCCAGATACGCCTCCACAAACCGTTCGGCCGCCTGCTTACTCGCTTTATAAATCGACCCCGTGTGACTATACACATAGACCGAACTTGCCAGAATAAATCTCCTCACGTTGTGCGTTCTGCAGGCCTCCAGCAGATGCACGGTCCCAAGGACATTCACGCGCGTGACCGCGATTGGATTTTCGCTTGCCTCTTTGATGGCGGCCACACTTGCAAAATTATAAACAATATCATGTCCTGCGACCGCGCGATCGACATCGTCGGCATTGGTAATATCACCAACAATCATCCGTTGGTCGTCTCGTACATAAGGTGAACGATCCGGTGCGAAAATCGCAACGTCGTGTCCTGCGTCAGAAAGTTGATCTGCGACATGGCTTCCGATAAACCCGGAACCCCCAACAACAAGTATTTTCATACATCAAGATAATCAGCTTGGGCATTACTTACCGCTTGCTCCGCTGCGCGGAGTTCTTCCGGCGTATCCACATCAAACCACGGTAACCCTTTACAATACACGGGCACGGTATGCACATCGCCCATAATGTCATCAATAGCCCAATAAAGGGACGTATCAATGCCTCCTGCGGCGATCCGCGCCTCGATGGCGTCAAGCATCTGTTGCATCGCCTTCTTGCTAAAGTGATACATGCCAATGGCGGCTCCATGGACACTCCCATCGATCTGCTTGCGCACCGACACAATGCGCTCTTGCTCAACCGTCACTTTTACCGGATCGGGATCTGTATGATACTGCGGATTCGTGTCAATGAGGATTTTATTCACGGGTGGAGCAGCAAAAAACGCATCGATGTCTTGCAAGGAACAAACGAGGTCACTCGTTGTGAAGAAGACGTCGTCAGTACAGTAATCACGCGCCGCCCACAGACTGCTCATGTTACCGCGCAGCTGATAATGATCGTTATGCACGTAGCGCACCGGGATCCCGCGATAGTCCGCTCCGATGTGCTCACGCAACGCGTCTGCAAAGTGACCGGTGACCACAATAATCTGTTGAGGATTTCCTCGCGCAGCGCGCAGCAGTGCATAGTCAATCATAGGTACGCCCGCAACCGTCACGAGCCCTTTATGTATCGCAGCACCCAGACGATTGCCCGCGCCGGCAGCGTAGATAATGGCGTTCATATCTGTTGGATGTTGTACACGAGAGCTAGGTTATTGTCCACGCTCCATCGACCATAATGTCTGCTCCCGTGACATAGGTTGATGCCGGCGATGCGAGAAACAACGCACTCGTCGTCACCTCTTGCGGGTCACCAAATCGACCAATCGGAATCTTTTGGCAAAACTTCTCGTAGTTCTCTTTGTTATCGAGCACAGCCTTATTGATGTCTGTCAAAAACGGTCCAGGCGAAATCGCATTAACCGTAATCCCATAGGACGCCCACTCAATCGCGAGTGTGCGCGTGAGTTGCAAAAGCGATCCTTTGCTCGAGGAGTAACTCACGCGATCTGGAAACGAGTGTGAACCAAAAATGCTCACCACATTGATCAGCCGCCCGAAGGACGCCTTCTTCAAAAGAGGGAAAAGCTCGCGTGCAAAGAGAAAGCCGCCTGTCGCATTCGTACGCTGCACCGACTCCCACTCATCAAGCGAGACCTTCTCAATAGGATTGCGGATGTTAAATCCCGCAGAATTGATGGCAATATTGAGCTCGCCGTCAAATTGTGCCGCTACCTGCTGTGCTACAGAGCGCATGGAAGCCTCATCGGAAATATCACCCGGAATCGCCACGCAACGATCATCATACGTTGCACATAGCTCCGCTGCTACTTGTTCGCACAACTCTTTACGACGCCCCATCAGAGCAACGCGACATCCATGCGCGAGCAGTCCGCGCGCCATCTCGAGCCCGAGTCCGGTCGCACCACCCGCAATGAGCGCAGTGGCGCCTGTAAAATCAAATGCCTGTTTTGGATCCTTGTTCATACCAATAGTGTTTATCAAAATGGTGTTGATCGTCTGGAGACAATAGCATGCGAAGATGTTTCTCCATGACACCAGCTTGCCTGCAACGCATAAGCCGATTATCGCAGAGCGCCCCGTCAAAATCCAGCAGCGCAATATGTTCGTTACGGGTCAATTGCTCCTGCTCAAGGACACCGCGCATGACATCAACGGCGTCCGTGAGCGACGTTACGCTCACCACCGATATAGGCAAATCTTGCGGCGTTGGCTCGTGGGCGCGTCGGCCTAATGTTGCCCGAAGATGCAACAATGCAAGGGCCACTCCTTTGCGCGAAGCCCATGTGCGCAGTAGGGAATCAACGGCAACGCTATTTTCAACCGAATCTTCGTATACGGAGATCACGAGCTGCTCAGGCTCTCCCGCCTGCCGCCATCTTGCATCAACATGTTCGACGGTTCGCGCCATCTTGCGCGCAGCGATCAGCTCGGTCACATTCACCTCATGCTTCTCTTGTAGCAAACGCAACATCTCGCCAATGCCTGACTGTTCCACTTTCTGCGCTTGATGTGTGTTCACCACATCGCCACGAGTCCAAAGCACAACATGGCCCGCTACCGTTGCCAGAGCCTGCAACGCATCTGGCACGTCGTGATACACCGTATCACGCATCGGGATGGCACAAAAGTCGCTTAGAAACACCTCTGCTGCCTCTTGCACCTTCTCACGCGAAACGTCCGACGACGCTCCAACTGTTTCTAGGACGTTTTGCGCCGTCAGCACGAACGCTTGCTTCCAATCCATACCGATCGAGCGCGTCTCAAGTTGCTTTTGCACAGCGAACATCATGTTTGCGAGTTGCGTATCAATGTTTCGCTCGTCATCGGTCATATGGGCGCCGTGAAAAGCCCTCCATCAACCCGAACCACTTCTCCAGAGACAAAATCGGCCGCATCTGACAACAAAAAGGCGACCACCGGAGCGATGTCTTCCGGGCGTGCAACCCGATCAAGTCGTGCAGTCGAATGCACTCCTTCAAGATCATGTCCCGCACGATCTTTCAGTGTCGACAAAAATCTTCCCGTTTTTGTTGGTCCCGGTGCCACGCAGTTCACGTTGATCCCATCTTGGCGCAGCTGTACGGCAAGACAACGCATCAGGTGGATCACCGCCGCTTTCGCGGTTGCGTACGTCGTCTCTCGCTCCATCCCAAACCCGGCGTTCACGGAAGCAACCGTTACGATCTTTCCATACCCCTGCCGCTGCATGTGTGGAACAACCGCGCGGAGCGCATTACGACACGTGTCGTAATTGCGCGCAAAAATCGTGTCGTGATCATCATCGGCGATGAAAAACGTATTCTCTGGAGCCTTGCCGCCCGAGGCATCATGCTGTGTCCCGCGAACATCTCCTCCGGCGTTGGTGACCACACCGTCAATGGATGCAAAATCTTGAACAATTTGATCGATCGTTGCCTTCGTTGCCGCTCGATCCGTCAAATCGCATGCATAAAAACGAACCATGGAGTCATCACCAGCAAGCTCTGAACAAAGTCCCTCTACGTCCTCCACCTCCCCATACACCCGGCACGCATCCGCCGACACATCAACAAGGGCGAGGTTGGATCCCTGCTCGGCCAGGTGCCGAGCGTAGGCAAGCCCCAACCCGCGCGTCCCGCCAGTAATGATGATGTTTCTCCCTTTCATATGGAGACTTATACATTAAGCGAAGAGAGAAAGTCAACCGATTGCTTAACCTCTTCGTGTTCGCGATCAACGATGGCTTCGGCAGCCTTTCGCTGCTGCCAGAGTGTTGTTTTTTGCTCGGTTGCCATATGCGCGGCAACAAATTGTTCATAGACGACACGGCGGGCGCGATCAACCGGAATCATCTGGTTCCAATAGGCATCTTCATGCATGTCCACCATCCGCGTCACTTGCGCCCCAAGTTCGATGGACATCGGCATCGCGCCATGATCTTTTTTGATGCGTCCGAGGATTGATCCAAAATCTACCACCCCATCACCGAGCGCACAGCGCACAAGGCCAATCCCCTTCTCCTGCGGCATAATCTGATAATCCTTCAAATGCACATTCCCGATGTATGGTCCAAGCGCGTCATAAAACTGCTGCGGTGTTGCACCAATCGCTAAGCTATTGCCTATGTCCCAATTGATACCAATGTGCCTTGGATCAGTCGCACGGATCACATCAATCAAATCTTGAATAAAAAGATCTTGATGATTCTCAACGAGCAACCGCATGTCTCGTTCGCGTAAGAGGGGAAGCAACTCCTGCAAGAGGTGGATAAACCTCCCTCGCCAGATGCCGAAATCGTGTTCTTTATATTGCGCCCCACCATAGAGCGTCTGTGGAAGCTTGATCCGGCACCAGGAGATATCCAGTGTACGCAGTTGCGGCAGCACGTTGCGCAACAGCGATGCATCACATTTCTCAAAATCAATCGCAACCGTCAGTCCACGCGCCTGTACGCGCTTAATAAACGCCACGCCCGCGGACACGTCATCGCGAAAAAAATAATCAAACGGAAATTCAATCCCCCCAAGCCCGAGAGATGCGGCGAGGTCTGGAAGCGCGTCGATCGTTACTGCCTGCTTTTGATCTGGATATCGATCGTCCTTAAGAAATCCAGCAGCATAACCGAAGGAGTAGATGTTTAGGGCGATGTGCTGTAAGTCCATATTACGTATCGAAGATGAAAATATAGTAGTCGTTTACATTCGTCCCAGTGTAGTCTCCAGTTGCTAACGTGCCAAGCCGCTCATGCAACGCATGGGTTGCTGTCTGGTCAACAGCATCTGCGCAGTCAATACGATCACGGTCAACGCGTGCGATGGTTGCATCGGTGATCACCGCTCCGTGCACTCCGTGCAAAAAGTCACACCCGTCTGAGGACAGCGCCGCAAACGTGAACGCAGGAATAGAGCGCAATTCATTAAGCATAAGCGCTGCGAGGTGCTGACATCGGCCACCACGACTTTCTTTTTTTGCCGGAACCATAACTTCTCCATGGGCAAGTACTGCGTGTCGGCCAGCCCCGGCGTGCGCAAATTGTTTACGAAAGAACGTACCCAACCGTTGCGCGACTTCCTCAACACTTCCGTGCGTCTTTTCGTGAAAAAAATCCTCGTGCACCGTAACGGAATCACATAAACGCGCTGCCGCTTTTCGCATACCAGCAAGGGCATGATCTCGCCCGGGCACTAACCTCGTCGCCAGATGGATGTCTGCAAGATCATCATCCGTGAGTGATGGATTGCGCACCAGCACGTCACGCAGATGCCGCGGCGTTTCTTCCCACATCCCCGCTTCTTGCAGCACGGCTTGGGCAGTCAGCGTCGTATTGTTTGGCACCGTTGGGCCAGATGCATTTGCCTCTATCTGATGCGACCGCTCGTCAGAAAGAATGATGTTTACGATGGTCGCAGGAGCCATTTTTCTCGCCAACTTTCCTCCCTTGATCGCTGAGAGTCCCTTTCGCACGACATTCAATTCTCGCTCCGCAATACCACGCTGCATACACGTGCGTACAAAGTCAATTTTCTGTTGAAGCGTGATCCCCTCCGCCGGATGGGCGAGCAATGCGGAACCGCCACCGGACACAAGGCAGACGACCACGTCCGATTCCGTGCACGCATCTGCAAAAGCGAGCGCGTGCTGTCCTGCCAAGAGACTCTGCTCACTCACAAACGGATGGGTTCCTTCAATACATTCAATCTGCGCATATTGGCGCAGCGATGAGGTATCAAGACGCGGAGCGGACACTAACCCCGCACTGATACGCTCCGCTCCAACCATCTCAACAAATGCCTCCGCCATTGAGCCGGCCGCCTTGCCAAACGCAAGCATCTTCACACCATTTTCAATAGGATACTGCTGCCCATTGATCGTGAGTGTGCTCCCGTCGCGAGAGACAAGATCGCGCATAAACGCTGCGGGATGTCCGGCACGCACGCCCGCCTGCATCAACTGTTGTGCAAGCTCCACACGCTCATTCCTTCGCTCTTGTAATCCATACTCAATACGTGGCATCCCTAGTAGGCGCAACGGTAACTCGGGGCGCGCGTTTGATTTCTTCCACTTCCCGCTTTGGTTAAATTGCGGATCAGGGCTTTTCCATCCCGGTCCATAACGGTGCGCAAGAAACGCATCGGTATCCTTGGGAATCTGCACCGTAACACCGTAAAAATCCATCGTTCGCAGCTCTTGAAAAAAACGCAATGGATGCACGTGGTATTTGCATTGTCCAAAGCGGACAAGAAGGTGCAAGACAAGGGCAAAGACACCGCGACGAAGGGATTGCGGAATCCACTTGACGCTCCTCGCCTTGCGCCCACGTGGCAGCGCCAATGCCTTTGCGTACCAGATCATCTTCTTTTGTAGCGAAGCGAAACGCCCAGTTGGCTGATGGATCCACCGCATCATCGCCTTATCCTCCACACGGCGATACAGATAGATGTCGTATTGATTCGGGAATGGCTCACGACCGTCTGGAAGCGTCGGCAAGGTGACCTGGATAATGTTATCGAGGTACGGAAAGCCCTTTTGGATCTTCACCGTCCAGCCCCGTGCGCGCATCTTTGAAACAGCACTCAACACGCCCTCCTTGTGATCAATCCATGTCGCCACATCCACATCGTGCTCCCAGGGAAAAATCTTCCCATCGCGATGCGCCGCAAGCGCCGTCCCTGCCTCCAACCAAAACGGAACTCCGCACGAAGAAAGAATGTTCGAAAACGTACGAAGGTTCTCCCGAATCTCATGCGGGGCATCTGCCCGTTGTCCTGTTGCGCCCCTCATACATCTTCCTGAATCTTCAATATATCCTTTGCGACGATCTGCATACCATCGGCATCGCTGATATTCACCTGCCGGACAAGTTGTTCCCGAAATGCTTGCCATGCCTCCGGGGTTACCGTCAACCAATACGTTAATGCGTCTGCAAGCGCGTCCAGAGGAACCTCAAGATGCTTGTATTCGGAGAGGAAGCTCTTTGGATGCACGTCGTTGACGGCAATCGCTGGAATCCCAGATGCGATCGCCTGCCAGACCGTTGTCGATTGATGTGCCATGGAGATCAAGACGTTAGCCTTGGGGAGCAGATCTTCAAATTGATTATACTCGAGCATGCGCGGCACATCGGAATGGATAACATAGACGTTCGGCTGCGCTTCGATGGCGCGAAGTTCATCAGCGGGCATGGCGCGAAGTTCGCCTTTTTTTCCTTTGATAATGAACAACTGATTGGGATTGGCACGAGCAAGCTCCCCGATCGTCCGAATGAATGCACACAGCTCATCAGTGGACCATTGCGAATAGACGCGCGTGGCGATTTGCGTTGTGGTTGCCAACACGCGCGTTTTGTATTGCGCAAGAAGCACCTGAAGATCTTTTGAAATCCCCTTTCCGGTACTGACTTGATGCTGCCGAAAAAATGGAATATGGCGTGTCTCGTGGATACGGCCCCCATGTTTGTTTTGTTGTGCGGCATCAATGGCATTCATGGAATAATAAATGTCTAAATGATTGTAATCAAATCCGCGATACGGATAAAAAGAGAAAAACTCATTTAGACTCACCATCCGTTGCTCTGCACGCTTGTACCGTGCAAGCAAAACAAAAAAGGGCTTGTCGACAAGCACACCGGTAAGCAACCGACTCCTAAGCCCTGTGATCATCGCCGCGTGTAGTGCGTGCCTCAAATACGTTGAAAACAATCGTACCGGCACCCCGGCGCGATAAAAAAACCGTGCATCACTGACCATCGTCCGCGCAACACGCCACGCAGCGAGTCTGACAAGACGCCCGGCACCAGCAAACGCATTGAGAAAGAAAAAGCCGTAGCGCTCTTTTGCTCGCCCGAACGCAAGAAAGGATCCGGCAAAGGTCAGATCCTGTGCGCGCACCGCCGCCCCTAATCGCGCACTCACCGACAAATCCGGATACACTTTTTTGCGCACATAAAGAACCTCGGGATGCTCAACATCACCCTTTGCCATAAGAGAGAGGAGCGAGGCGCGCAACAGTGTGCGTACAAACAGGAAAAAAGCCACCGGCAGTCCAAGAAAAAAGATCAGAGAACGCGTTGGTGCTTCGCCATCATGAATACGCCGCAATACGCGTGATCCCACGATCCGAACATGATCGTCAGCATGTTGCTCGGCGAGAGCAACTCGGAAGGCGGTATAGTCTCCAATCAACAGGTCGTATGTTTTGCAGACATAATCACGCATGTACACATCCGGAGCATGCTGCCAGTGCCGATCACGGTAGCGGGCGAGTCGTTCGCGCGCATCGAGCATGATGGGTGTCCATTCACGGCTCGGTGGAAAGGCAATGCGATGCGGGGCATCCGGATTTGCCCACTCATAAACCGTCCGCCCACACAGGTGGGCAATACGTGCTTGGAGACGATCAATGCGCGTTGGTCGATAGAGCGCGATGATTTTGCTCATACACGATAAAACACGAGATCGTGATTTCCTTCAGGGGCACGGTATCCCGAAAGGGCGCTTCCATGCTTCCACCAATCAGCATCCGCGTACCCCGTTGCCACATGCGTATACCCGAGTGAACGAAGCGTATCAAGCACGGTCTGCGGATTCGTTCCCGATGCTGCGAAGCCGACCGGATTCCATTCCATTTGCAAAACAGGCACATGCGCTTTCACGGTTTCTGCAAGACCACGCAATGCTTCAAGCTCGGCTCCCTCAACATCAATCTTGATAAAATCAATGGTCGGGCGCGACAGGATCTCTTGGCGATCATCACCACGAAAACAATCAATGGTCTCGGCTGCGGCATCGTCGGCATGGTACATGCTGCGACAGCCCGACTCTTCTCGATCAAAATACTTCAGGAGGCGGTTGATTCCTCGTTGCTCGATGGCCCCGCGTGGCGTTCCCATGGTCATGGTCTTCTCCTGCGAAAAGAGCGCGACCGGAAATGCCTCGATGTGCCGCATGTTGTTGTGCGCGATATTTTGCTTGAGCGCTTCAAAGGTCGAGCGTGATGGCTCGTAGGCGAGCACGTGCACAGGCTGATGTTGGGCAAAGGCAAACGCGTAGAAGCCCATATTCGCTCCAACGTCGAGCACCGTAATCTCCTGTCCCGCGCGTTGTTTGTGCAGATAGGCAAACAGATGATCAAACGATCGAACAAACGCTTCATGATCCATCGTGCGATAGCTCGCAATCATGAAACCCTGCCCAACAAGCGTAGCCCCAAGAAAATCCATTGATTGCGCCCCTCGCAACGTTTTTCGCGAATAAAAAAGCCCCACGAATTCCTTCGTACGTCGCACAGCGTGCATGCATCCAATAAGAAAACGCCTCATAATTGCCTCATCTTAAACCCAATGACGCGGATTTGTCCATGTTCGCGGCTTGACGGCGCGAGCGTAAAGCGACCGGTGAATCTCCTCGGGGAGCGCCAGGTCAAGACACGCGATATTTTTTTCGACGTTGCCAATAGAGGTCGTTCCGATGATGGCGTGGTCGATGTCTGGAAGAGAAAAAACAAACGCAAGGGCGAGTTCGAGCGTCGACAGGCCAAGCGCGGCCGCGTGTTCATCGAGAAACGCAAGATGGTCTGCGATGCCCTCCCACTGTTTGATCCGTTCGCGGCCGTAGGTTCGATTCACAATCAAGCCCTGCAGCAGAAGCGAGCGCGCAACAAACTTCACCGCTGATGTATTGTTTTTGATAAACCGATCATAAAACCCAACATCCAAAACACTCACAGGGACTTGTATGTAATCAAAAACGCCACTTCCAAGCGCATACGCGCATTCGTCGTGACTATACACAGACGCTCCAACCGCACGGACAATGCCAAGCTCCTTCAGACGCGCGAGGCCTGCGTGAACGGTTGGATCTTGCAAGATCGTAAGCTCGTTTTGGTGGAGATAGAAAAGATCAAGCGCGTCAACGCCAAGGCGTTCGATCGACCGGCGCGCGCTTTCTTCCATGTGTACCGCATTATCTGGACTCCTCACGACAAGGTCTTCTCCTTTTGACGATATCCACACGGGCTCGCCCAGGCCGGCAAAGGCTCGTCCAAGTACTGCTTCACTGTCCCCATACCGTGGCGCGGTGTCAAAGCGATGAATGCCGCGCGCCAACACGTCGCGCACAAACGCCCCTGCATCAAACGCACGACCTTCTTGCGACGAAAACCCATAGTCGGGCACACCAAACTTGACCGTGCCAATGCAAAGCTGGTCACGATTCATACACGGCTTGTTGCTTCGGCAAAATCCGCCTCGGTATCGATGTCTACCATCGCATCGTGATCAATAATCAGAGGCAGCACACGTGAACCGGTGATCGACCCCGCGAGCAGTGTTTCACGCCGCATCATTTCCAAATCCCCTGTTTGAAAAAACATCTCCGGAAGGGCTTGTCGTGGAATGTTATAAGACTCATCAACGTCAGAAAAAAGCCCTTCGATAAAGGGACCATTGTATTTCCATTGCCGATATGGATGCTCCACGCTCTTGGCAACCGAGCGGATATGCGTCGCCTCCGGATGCTGATCCATCAGTGTCACAGCACGCTCAATAAGACCCTTTGGGCGCAGGGGAGAAGTCGGGCGTAACAGAGCAATGAGGTCAATATTTTCTCCCCAAAGCTCCTCCAGCGCGTCTAAGGCATGACGCATCACGCCATAATCCTGAGCGTCATCCGTCGCAAACTCTGCGGGGCGCAAAAAAGGCACCTCGGCGCCTGCCTTCTTGGCAACATCGGCAAATTCTTGCGAATCCGTTGAAACAACGACCCGATCAACGAGCGGGCACGCAAGCGCGTACTCAACCGAGTATTGAAGCAGGGGCTTTCCATCAAGCGGACGGATATTTTTCTTTGGCACGCTCTTGCTCCCTGCGCGCGCGGGGATGACGGCAACAAGTTTCATAGATTATACGGGTGCGATCATCTGTTGAACACTCGCAAGCGCCTTCTTGTCTGCTTCTGTATGATCAATGCGGAGATCTCCGCGACCGTTTGCAATGCCAACAACATAGGTTGGATCATGATAGTTGTCCACGATCACATCTCCATCAAGCCCCATGTATCCGCCCGAGACAATAGCCACGCCACCTCCAAGCAGACGCCTGCCAATCTCTGCGCGATGCAGCTCGTGACTGCGCCTCATGGTAGCAATGAGTCCCTCCATACCGGAGCCGACATCGGCGCGCACCACGGAGATACCGGCCTTGATGGCGCGCGCAAGCGCATCCTCATGAACCGTTCCTTTTCCAAGATCAATCACCACACCATCGGGACGCATAGCCTGCATCATCTCCCAGGTAATTGCCGGGGTGCCGTTTGTACAGCCAACGATGACATCTGCAAACAGCGATGCTTGCAGCGGGTCGGGATTGTAATGTGCGATCGCGACGGTTGATGGAGACTTCACGATATTGATCGTGTCAGCCATACATGAACCACGGTGTGCGTCACGACGATGAATTTCAACGCTGCATCCGCTCTCGACCAATTTTAGTGCCAATTTAAATCCCACATTCCCACACCCAATGATGGCAATCTTCTTGCCGGAAAGAATCCCCTTCATGCGCGCGATACTATGCCATACAGCCTCAACCGTAATATCATTTGGCTTGTACTCACACAGCGTGCTTTTCTTTGCATACGGCGCACAGGCCGCGCTGAGATTCCCCAGCTCAACATGAATGCGTGAATGCGTCTTCACTTCTGGTGGCTCAATGGCAAAATGCTGAATCGTCTCCTCATCATACCCAAAGCTCACCGGGATCTTTTTCTCGGCATCAACCAAAATCCAATCAACGAGGCCATCAACCTCGCGACACAGGAGACGTGCCTGCAACTGAGAAAATGCAAGGGCACCGCCAATCGCTCCATCGCGCAAGTAACGCAGTGGTGTGAGATACGGACGAGTACGATCAACCGCCTTGACAGTCGTCGCAATCGTAAACGCACTCATCCCGCCACGTTCTTGGGCACAAGAGTGTATTTTTTTTGCCAGCGCAACCGCGTCGACAAGCCACTGCTCAAGATAGACTCGATTTTCCATAATTACCAAGCGGTGAATCCGCCATCGACAATAAGATTATGACCAGTAAGGTAAGGACAATCCCTTGACGCGAGAAACAGCAAGGCGCGCGCCATGTCCTCTTCGCTGCCCATGCGTGCCATCGGGGTCTTCTTCGTGTAGTTTTCTACAAAATCTTCCCCTTGATGATTAAAGACGCCGCCTGGCGACAGGCAATTCACCCGGATACTATATGGCGCTAAATGCGCGGCAAAGTATTTCGTCATGTGAATAATAGCGGCTTTGGATCCACTATAACACTCCGAGTTCATTCGGTTGCAATCAGTGTAGATACTCGGATTACTGCTCACCACACCATAAATGGATCCGATGTTCACAATGACCCCTTTGGTTCCGTTCTTTTGCATGAGCGCACTCGCGGCCTGTGTGCAAAGGAAGACGCCACCGGCGTTCACGCGAAAGACGCGCATAAAATCCTCAAAACTACGCTCCGCAAACGGCGTGAAGACCGCAATGCCGGCGTTGTTCACCAGTACATCCAGCGTGCCGTACTGCTCCTCAATCGTCGCAAACGCACTCTTTACCGATGCAGGATCGCCCACATCGAGTGGGATACCAATATGATCCACATCTCCGATCAGCTCGCCTGCAAATTTTCCACACGCTTCTCCATCAACGTCCGAAACAATAACCCGCGCCCCGGCTTGTGCCAACGCCGTGCAATACGCGCGTCCAAGCTGCCCCAGCGCTCCCGTCACCAGTATGGATTTGCCTTCAACGTTATACATTGTCCCACGTTATTGGATAATCGGCTTCGATGTCTTGGCGTGCAGGGCGACCAATCACCATCTCGACGTAGCGCGGCAACAGCCCCCCGCCAGGACCCTTTACGGTAATCGCATCGGCGTCTATCGTCTCGCCCACCTTGATATTTCGCGCTGCATAGATACTCTTTCGCTGTTGATTCAACGTCTGGTACTCGTTTGGCTGAATACGTTTCACTCCATCGCCAAGCATCGCCGGAATGGTGCGCGCAAGCCCGACAAGCTCGGCCATTTCATCCGGTTCCGAGGAAAGAATATGATCCGGACCTTCAAGCGTACGGTCGAGGGTAAAATGACGCTCAATAATATTGGCTCCCAGCGCAAGCGCCGTGTGCGATGCTGATAGACCAAGCGTGTGATCCGAAAGCCCGGTGGGCACGCGAAACGCTGTGCGCATAGTTTGAATCGCGCGCAGGTTCATCTCATTTGGTGCCGCCGGATACGACGAGTTGCAATGCAAAAGTGCTGCGTTTGGGTTCCCTTGTGCACGAACGGCATCCAGCGCCTCTTCAATCTGTCCCATCGTAGACATCCCGGTTGACAGAATCATTGGCTTACCGGTGCGCGCCACGGTACGAATGAGCGGTAGGTTCACGAGATCCATCGAAGCGATCTTGTACATGGGCACGCCGAGCTCCTCTAGCAAGCGAACGCTGATCTCATCAAATGGTGTTGAAAAAATCTCAATGCCCTGCGCGCGTGCATACGCAAACAGCTCTTTGTGCATTTCCGGGGACATCGCTAAGCGGTCGAACATCTCATAGAGCGTCTCTTCCAGCCCAATAACTGTCTCTGCGTAACGCACGCCCTTCACTTTCTGCGAAATACGGTTTGCTGCACGGAACGTCTGAAACTTCACCGCATCAACACCTGCACGCGCGGCGGCATCAACCAATTCTTTTGCCAGCTCGATGCTTCCGTTGTGATTCATCCCTGCTTCGGCAATGATAAACGGTCGCTCACCCTCTCCGATGCGGCGATCGCCGATCTCCATCGTCTCATTGAGCTCTACGTGACGTTGCTCGCGAATCACCTGCGTGTACGACGCATCCTTATCACAAAGAATCGCCACCGTATCAAAGGCTTTGTGAAAGAGAATTTGACTATCCGCGTAGTTATAATCTCCACCGGTACCAATGGAATAGAGATTCGAAAATTGCGATACAACCGCGCGCGTCTTTACGAGTTCATCCTGATACCCGGCATATTGCAATGGATAAACAAACGGCTCTTTGTTAATACTCCAATCAATCACCTCGTCTTCGCGCGCCAGCCCCACACGCTCCACCTGCTGTGCAATGCGCTTGGCAAGCACCTCAGGATCCATGGTGTCAATGTCATCTCCGCGGCTATACGTCACCTCGATCGTTAAAAAGGTTTCATCTTCGGGTGCCACATTTGGGGCGAGTTTCTTGGACTCCGTAATGCGATTAAAATCAATGTCATCCGCACCATAATAGAGCCAATGAACCCCCTCCGGCAAAATTTCCTTCTTCTTATACGCAAGATAGATGGCACAGATACCGCGAAAAGAAAGCTTGCTCTGATGGCCGAAAAAGCGCGCGGTGAGCGTAATGGGTAAACTGGAAATCACCACATCATCCGGCGTGAGCACCAACGGCGCGCGATCACCGGCAAATTCAATCGCCGTTAATGTCTTCCCGTCCGCGCAAATCTTGCGCACCTCTGTATTAAGATGGATCGTGCCTCCGAGCGCTCGAATCTTTTGGGCGATCCGTTCGTAAATACATCCCGTTCCATACTTCCCCACCGCATTCCATTGGTTGTGATAAAAGGGAGTGACGTTCTGCCGAAACTCCATACGCTTGGGCGCCCAGTCCGGTGTCATCTCGTCGGTCGTAATGCCCCAAACCTTTTTTGGATACGTTTCAAAAAACATCTTTCGGAGTGTTGGACCAACTAACGCATCCATGTACTCGGTATAATTTCGCGCACGCGCTTTGTCGTACCCACTTCGTTCATCTAACTCTTGGAGAATGGTCTCCTTGAGTTCCTGTGGGTACTTACCAATACTCTCCCACGATAGCGGGTAGTCCCAATACTCATCAAAATGCTCCCCACGAACGTTCTTACACCAAAACTCCCCCTTCACAAAAAGGTCGCCGAAATGTTCTTCCCAAAATTGTGCAAGTTGCGTGTCTGGTGTGTGATAAATGTGTGGTCCGGTATCAACAAGAAAATTGCGCCACTTCCATGTGCGGCACATCCCCCCAACGCGATCCTGCTTCTCAAAAATCTCTACCGCCCACCCTTGCTCTGCAAGCTGCCACGCAGAAACGAGTCCCACCGGACCCGCACCGAGAATCACCGCTCTTTTTTGTGCCGAACTGTCCATAGGTATTGTGGATTCGATGGTAGCATACAAAGAAAGCCTGTCAATTGTTCTGAAACAGGAGTATTGCCATGGTCTCCGTCCTGTTGCTATACTCTCCCAGCATTCATAATACGGAGATTCCCATGAACTGCCCCATCTGTACCACGCCAACAAATACGGAGAGGAAAAGAGACTACTACACCGGCACCATGGACATGCCGTCCTCCTTTCGTCAGCTGAGCATCTATTCGTGCAACAACTGTCGGTTTAGCTTCGGCGGGGAGCGCATTGCAGAGGAGGACCTCGATGCCTTCTACACAAAAGCCTACACCGGCAGAGCCATGAAAGGGGGGAAAAATCCCCTCTTGAATGTTGGCAATCCATTTCACTTTGAGCCGCGCGCGCTCGCGCAGGTACTGCTCATGCGCCAGTATGTTGATCCAAAACCAACGGATAAACTTTTGGATATCGGTCCTGGTCCCGGGCACTTCTTCCATACATGTACGCGCCTTAATGTGCCGATGGAGTATTGGGCGGTTGAGCCGCAGGAAGACGCTCATCCTCGACTACAAAAACTTGGCGCAACGATTGTTCCTCAATTGTTCGGTCCGGAGCCCATTGCCGAGCTTCCGGACAATACGTTTCGCGTGATTGTCATGTCCCACTCGCTGGAGCATTTCAATGCACACGATGTTCCGGGGATTGTCGCGCATGTGGCACGGCTCCTCGCACCAGGCGGTATCTTTATTTGCGAAGTCCCAAATGAAGATCTGACACGCTATCAGTATTACTCAATTCCCCACCTCTCCTTCTTCAGCATGGAATCACTCGAGCGCGTCTGCGCAAACGCCGGCTTGGAAACACAATTTATCGGCAGCGCGGGCAAACAAGAAGATGTGAAGCGCACGGTACGATCCCTCGAATCCACGGCGGCGGCGCAAGAAATGACCACGGACGTTAAAGAGGGAGTGCACTCGTCAAAAACAACGCATGCGAATCTTAAAAGAACGCATGCCCGCCAGCAAAAGAAACAGTTGATCTTAAACGCGAGCCGTATGGTGCTTGGACAGCGCGCAACGCGCGGCTGGCTTACGATGCTTGCAAAACACCGCGCGCCCGATTTCTACACATTATTACAGCATCCTGATTTCCAGTACGGACCGAATCGTGATGTCTTGCGGATTGTTGCGAAAAAGAGTTAAAAAAATCAGCAAGGGGTGTCTTTATAGTTTCCTTTTGCATGAATCGTGTTCTTTCTGACGAGTGAATCGTGGTCAACAATCTTCAACCAGATGACTCTTTCGCCGCTGTTTCTTTCCACAAATACGATTCTGTCCTTTTTGTTCAAACGAATTTCCCAAAGTGGATCACCATATTTGTCAAAGACGCCCTGCAGCTTGGTTCGTCCCAGTGATGGATAGTTGGGATTCATTTCCATGAATCGTTTTTGTTTTTCGAATAATTTCTTGATTTTCGGACCACCTTTATCTACCTCCTTTTGTAGCGACTCCAGGACTTCAACCGTAATTTTAGCCATAGGCTACACAGAATTTGCAAGATCAATCAGTTCGTTCTTCAAATCCTGATTTTGAACTTCCACATCTTCATTATCACTATCTGCAATTAAGAGTGCTAAATCAGGATCAATCTTATCTCCCATGCTTTCAGTAAGCACCCACGGTTGCTGCTGATGAGAGATTAACTCCAAGTCACTTCCAGAAAGTTTCCCATACTGATCGAGTACTCGTCCGATGTGGGCGATCTCATCTGAAGAAAAATCACTCAAATCTGGTGCTTGGTTCGCCTTATACGCCACAAAGCCCACGTTCGACACCTGCTCAATCACGCCATCTTCGGCTAATGCACTGAAAATAGTCTTATACCCGTCAACCACAGGCCCCATGTCTGCCTTTGCGTAGTCTACGTTCGAGATGAGCTCCTCGTGGTCTCTGTAAAAATAGAAATCAATAAAGTACAGGAGTTTATTCAACTTCTTAATACCTCCCTCCCTATAATCTTCGTGAGATAGGACGTAGAGGACAAGATTCTTAAATTTATCGTTACAAACGTTACTCATATCCCTTTTGCTAAATGATAGCATAATCATGTAATTGAGAGAGGATGGTTAACAGAAAAATGGCCTCACGTCAACAGCTGGTTGACGGCAGAGCCATTGTATGCTAGTTTGACACGTCGGCAACTTCACCCAGTCGACTGGAGAAAGCCATGGATCTGCCACTTCCCATCACGCTCTACATCGGAGCGGTCGCCCTGTTCATCGGGGTGGTCTACAACCTGCTCAACTGGAACACGGTGCGCTACTACCTGCAGTGCACCTACCCGGAGCAGTCCGGGAACGTCATGACCCTGATGGTCTTCAACAAGACGATCTACTTCAGCGCGATGTGCTGCTTCGCGGTGTCGCCCCTTCTAGCCGGCAACGTCCTCGAGGCGTTCGGCGCGACGCTGCTGGGCATCCCCATGGCGCTCATGTGCTGGCTCTTCTACAAGATCTTCGCCCACCTGCACAAGACGGAGTCGAAAATCCAGCAGGAGGTAAAGTGATGGGGGACTATTTCAAGCGTGAGATCTTCTGGGCCAAGGTCGGAGAGGGCGTGAGCTGGTTTGGTGCTATTCTCATCCTCCTCCTGTCGGCGGCTGCGATCCCCGGCTCACCGCACCCCAAGACCTCCGTCGCCATCTTCGCCATCTTGTGCATCGTCATGCCCGCGCTGGTCGTGATCATGCGCCGAGCGAGGCAGAACCTGATGCGAAGCCAGAACACGTCCACCAGCGCGTGACAACCTCAACCGCATCCCACAGAAATCGCATCTCGTGCCCGCCTCCGGGGTGCAGCCCCCGCACCACGCAGGGCGCTGGGTGAACTACCCCGCATCGACAGAGTGACCCCGTCACCTGTCCGGTGCGGGGTCTTCTGTTTCTATTCCTTCTTCCCTACCGCGTAAAGATACTTTCCCATCTCGCGATCCAGCTTATCGGCAAACAGCCAATACAACAGGGGGCCTAAATGACGAACGAGCGGGATGCGACGCTGTGGGATCATGTCGCGCAAATGATCCCGGCAACGACTCCGTTTCACGATCAATGGGGAAAGACCCACACCCTCAAGTAGGGCAGTCATGCGCGGAATGTCAAACGATTGCAAGTGCTGCGAGTAACGATAGACGGCGTGACAATCCGGACAGACGTTATGCCCCTGGCTCATGTCTTCATCATATCGCGTCGTAATCATCACGAGCCCGCCCGGTTTTACAAGGCGCGACATCTCTGCAAACGAGGGCTCAAGATCATCATCAAGCAAATGCTCTACCATTTGCGTGGAAACCACCAGATCGAAGGTATCATCCGGAAACGGCGACGACTTCATCGATCCGACGGCAAAGGTCATCTCCGGATAGTCTCGGCGCGCGCGCTCCATGCGCTCCGGTGAAAGGTCGACCCCATAACAATCAAATCCCATTGGAGCAAACGTCTTGTGCAAAAGAACGCCGGAACCGCAACCAATGTCCAACACCTTAGGGGACTTCCCGCTAAAATGTGGCCTTAGTTCTTCTACCTCTTTCCTTATCCACGTACCGGCTTTTTCGCCAAACCAAGGACTCTTTGGTTTCAAGTTTCCCCAAATATTCCAATAATCTGCAATTTTTTGCTCGTCCCACACGACATCATGTTGCTTTGGTGTTTCCATAATGCAATTCGGAATTAAGTTACCTTTTCAAAATAGCCAAAATCGTAGTTCGCTACGCACGCGCGCAGGGCAGTGCGTTCCGGGACATCGGAAGGAAGCGGTACATGAGTATACCCACGCGCGCAAATGGCATCAACAATCCAATCGAACGCAATGGGCTCGCGCTGCCCGCCCGCACCCGGCGCATGCCCACGAATAAGGCCTGACGTGAAGATGGAAGCACACCGCTTTGCCCCCTGATCGAGGTACATCTCCACGCGATCTTTTTCCATCTCTTGAAATGCCCCCACACTCCACAGAAGGTCAAAATCGCACGCAAGGCGCTCCAGCATCCATGGCGGGATCAGCAAAATCTTTCCTTGCAACATGCGCGCATCAATGGTCTGCACATCACGCACGGCGCGATAATCAAGTACGCGATCAGGAAAAAGGGCTTTAAGATATTGCGTAGCAACATACAGCACCGGAGGGATATCGACCATGACAAGATAGTCGAGTACATCCTGCTGCAATCGCGTGATGATCTGTGCAAACACACCGTACCCGCCGCCAATCTCGAGGATACGTTTCGTCTGTGCAAGCGGACGTACCGTGGTCATGAGCGACACCGCGGGGATATGATTGAGCAAATTCTCTGAGTACGCCCGTTCGTCTATCGAAATCGTGACCGGATCGCCCACCCCCTGCTCGTGCACCGCCTTCAAAATCGTTCGCATCCGAGGCTCGGTTGCGCAGTACTGATAGAGCAATCGATACTCCCGCGCGATACCCTCTCGCACCTGCTCTTGCAGTTTGTAGAACATGTCTTGATATGGTTTACGCAGCAAGGAAAGTGGTGGTACGCGCATGCATGTGTCCGCAAAGCGCGCGAAGCGATTACGCCGCATCGGGTTCTCCCCCGGAAGCGTCGTGTACTCATAGCCTTTGATAATGGCGCGATTGCTGCGAAAAGCGGACAGACCGTCCTGACGGATGGCATGATCAATGCGCGCCACATAGGGCTTCCAGAAATTCGTGGGTTGATGCGCAGGATAACGCTCCATGTCCTGCATGAGCGCATCAAGCAATGGAATATCATCCTGTACGTTTACCGTCATAATGCTTCCACCAATTGAAAAATGGTTTCTAAACGTCCACTCGCTGTACTGTCTGTGATACATGCATGTGTTAATGCGTGTTTTTTCTCCTGTATATCGGCGAGCGCATGAAGGAGAGTGGAGCGATCGAGATGTCCAAACGCCGCGACATCAATGTAGTGCGTCCGCTCTTGCATCAACTTCCGCGCGTGCGGCGCGATGTTGCGCAATCCGAGATCAAGAAAAATGATCGGCTTGTTTGTTGCCGCTGCCAAGAAAAACGCCGAGGAAACATAGTCGAAAATGAACACCTCCACACGGTCAATCATCGTACGAAGATCCTCGGTGATGTACTGTGCATGCGTGTCGCGCAGCGCCTCATGAAATCGCTCTTTTGGATGTGCCTTGATAAACAATGGATCAAAAAGGGTGGTGAGATGCTGCTGCCATTGTAGATACAAGGCGTCCGGCATGTCACGATACGGCCCGTATCGATACCGATCTCCGGAAAGTGAGGTAGGAAAATAGAACACGTTCTTTTGAGAAGCGAGATCAAGCGATTCGACGTGTTGCCCTGTACCTGCCTGCGTATCGCTCTTCGTCGATAGGTATTGTGGCATATCATCCGTATACCGTGTGAGTGAGTACTGTTGTGACTGCTGGCCATACAACGCTCCGTAGCCGACGACCGCGTCAGCAAGATACTGTTCCCCAATACCAAACGTATGTTCATCTAAGATGCCGAATCCCTCGCCGTGCACAATATCGATAATGGGGATGTTGTGCAGCGCTGCGACGTGAGAAAGCACCCGATTCATGAATTCCGATCCGGAGCCGCGCACGAGCACATCAACACCGGGATGACGCGGCATTCCGCTTTCAACGATGCTTTCCACATGGCGGCGTAGAATCGTTTTATATACGTCCGGCGCGAGAGGAAGGGTGATTTGCGCATGCACTGAATCGATCGCCGCCATTATGTTGTCTAGGTCGATGTCAAGATGGGGCATGCGGTGGGCAATCGGACGCGCATCGAGAAATCGTATGGAGTATCCGCGCGACAAGCAGGCGCGCGCAAGGGCCCGATTATTCCCTGTGTTCATGAGCCCAACGGTTTTGCGTTTTGAAAGACCGCTCAGCGTACTGAGCCATTCGACGCCGCGATGCACCGCTCGCGGTCGTGCACGCATACCTTGCGTACGGCCGTATGTTTTATTCTCCGTAGAAACCCCGTGGAGCAAATCTCCGTAGCCGATATACGGCCATCGCGTGAGCGTGCGACGTTTCATCTCTTGCGACACGAGTTCATGATCCAACTCGCGCGCGCGCAGCACCGTCCCCGTGAGGAGTTTCAACACCTCGCAAAAAAACAGACCGAATGTATTTTCCGCAGGGGATCTATCGCGACTCGATTCTCGATACGCCGCAAGGAGCGTGTCATAAATCAGTCGTGTTACCTGTGTATCCTCGGCAATATAATCGGTGAACTCGCGCGTCTTCATACATCTTCTATGTGCACGGCGCCGTCAACAATGCGGATGATGCGGTCCACGTGTGCAAGTACCTCTTGACGATGCGTAATGATGATCACCGTCTTGCCTTTTGCCAACGCACCGATCTCTTGTTGAATGGCGCGCTCGGTCTCCAAGTCCAACGCGCTCGTCGCCTCATCAAAAATAAGGATGTCAGGGTTATGAAGCAACGCACGCGCGATCGCAATGCGCTGCCGCTGTCCTCCCGAGAGCATCACGCCTTCATCGCCAACAATCGTGTCGTATCCTTCGGGAAACTGGGTGATAAAATCATGGGCATTGGCGAGCCGTGCCACGCGCTGGATGTCCTCGTCCGTCGCCTCGGGCGTTCCGATGCGAATGTTTTCGCCAATGCTCGTGTGAAAGAGAAAATTATCCTGACTCACAAATCCGATCATCCGTCGCCATGTTGTGGGGGCAATCGTTTCCAGATCAATTCCGTTGACAAGGATCGCACCACTCGTTGGCGCATAAAGCCCCAAGAGCAGGTCGGCAATAGTTGATTTTCCTGAACCGGATGCTCCAATCAGCGCGGTCGTTTTCCCGTGGGGAATCTGGAAGCTCACGTTGTCAAAGAGTGGCTCCTTGCCCGGATACTGAAAACACATCCCCGCAAAGGCAATGTCGTCGGAAAGACGCGTGCATGCTTGTGCGTTTTGCGTATCTGGGGGAAGGGAATGAAACCCGCGTAACTCGCGCTGCAACAAATCGAAAACTGGCATGAAGCTAATCACCACCATGCGATGGACAATCAGCTGTGTTAAATGATTGAAGAGGCGCTGCGCCACAATAACAATCACTCCAAGGGTCGGCACCAGCGTGCGCATGAGTGCCGGATCATACTGCTGCAACCACATCACAACGCCAACAAAGAGCACAACAATCATGGCTTCGGCGGTGGGCTTGGGAATAGCGCGCACAACATCCCAGCGGATGAGCATTTTCGTCAGCGCATGCAATGTTTCGTTAAACCGTCTGATCACACTGGCCTCCAGATCAAATGTACGAATTTGGCGTGTGGCACGAATATTCTCTGCCGCCTCTTCATGGAGCGACTGCTGAAAAAAGATCTCTTGTTTGCCCACAGCCTTTGAGTACCGCTTCATCGTGCGCACGACGCCAAAATACAACGCGAGCGCGACAGCGGTCATAATCAGAGTCATCTCCAGATGCGCAAGTAAAAGCAATGTGTAAAAAACCGTCACCATCACCACACCGGTCACGAACTGCACCAAGTTCACTAAACCGCTCGCCCCTTTATTTGTTTCCGTGATCAACGTATCGATAAGTGTTCCTTGTTTTTTCTGCACCAATTCCCCATATGGCATGCGCATATAGTAAGCGTGAATGCGCTCCATCCAATAAGCGCGGAACTGGTAGATGAACTTGCTCTTTAGCCATTCGGTCGCAATAAGAAACCCGTTCTTTGCAAGAAACATCACCAGGACGATCACGGCAATAACGGGAACATTCTCCTGGGCACCGAACAATCGCAGCACGGGCGCAAGGGCATTGGACAGTTGCGATTCCCCACCTTCGTTTAGAATCGTCTCAAACAGCGGAACCAGCATAGCGATCCCAATACTCTCAAACAATGCCGAGCACAGGATGGCAACGAAAAGTACAATCGCAAGGGGGCGAAATGGCTCGAGGAGGTTAAGAAAAAATCGGATAGTGCTCATGCGTTTGCGTGTACCTGCGCAATAATATCTTCAAGCGTCGCTTGTGGAGTGAGTCCAGAGGTGAATGCGGTGAGATCATCGAAATCCGCCTGCGTATCCACATCAAACTTCATATGACGAATTCCCTGAAGGGCGGCCGGCGCAGGAGCTGCCAACAGGCGGAACGTTTCCGGATGCCTCTTCACATAGCGCGTGACATGTTCATGATCATCGGAATCCGTGCTCGCGGCACTCGCATCGAGGGCGGCGCGGGTCACTATTTCCGCGCCAAGTCCGTCCGGTCCCGGGTAATCATCTGTCGGAATATGATTGTAGGCGTAGTCACACGGATGCTTCTGAAAAAAAAGAACGAGCCGATCAATCTCCTCGGGAGCGATCAATGGATTATCCGCACAGATACGCACGATGGTTTGCGCACCCACGACCGATGCCGCCTTCAAAAAACGACCGAGCACATCCTGCTCGTCACCACGCACAACGCGCACCCCTTCCTCATCACCAATGGCGTGCAGCACATCATTTTCAGCTGTATCTGGCAGTGCCAAGACAACATCGTCCAGACGTGTTGCACGCTTCACACGCCGCAGCACCCACGTCAGAAGAGCAACGCCCTGCATCTCCATGTTCATCTTGCCGGCAAGACGAGTCGACCCCATGCGAGCTTGAATAATGCCGGCAATCATACTTCTAAAAAGCGATTGCGCACGAAATCGATAATGGCTTGCTCTGATTTCCTTGGAGCCTTTTCTCCGCTTCCATACATCTGCTCTACCCGGCGCATATCTGTAATCATCTGTCCAAGCTCTTCGGGTAGTGCTGAAAGAATATGATCCGTTCCCTCGGTTGCATTCTTGTCGAACGTAAAGTGCTTTTCAATCACGCGTGCTCCCATGGCATGCGCGATAACGGGTGCCAGAACACCCTCTGTGTGATCAGAATAGCCGATTTCGTGCTCAGGAAACGTGCGTTGCAGTGTGTTTATTGCCGAAAGATTTGCGTCAGCATCGGCGCATGGATATTGCGTGACACAATGAAGAATATACACCTTCGGAACCTTTGAAAGATGGGCGAGCGCTTCGCGAATCTCTTCAATGGTTGCCATGCCGGTTGAGAGAAAGACCGTCTGGGCATGCTCGTTCACATAATCGAGCAGGGGGAAGTTCATCATCATCCCAGAGGCGATCTTTATTTCTTTGCAACCCATCCCCTCACAGAGAAAACGGGCGCGCTCTAAGCTAAAGGGTGAACTCATGAAGGCGATCCCGTGCTTTTGCGCGTGTGCGGCCAGCATGCGATGATCGTCATCAGAGAGAGAAACTTTGCAGAACCAATCATATTCCGGATCGCTCTTATCAAATGTTTCCGGACGATACGATTGAAATTTGGCAAAATCTGCCCCTGCTGCTGCTGCCTGCTCAATCAATCGACGGGCGATATCAAGGTCCCCGATAAAATTTTCTCCAATCTCTGCGATCACGATAGGTCGTTTCATATGGACGTACATGCGTTATTGTTGATAATAAGAGAGAATCCGATCAGCATTGCCGTATTGCTGCAACACCGCGGACCCCCATTTTTGCTCCAAACAACGGAACCCCTTGAGCGTTGCCGCGCGGTTTTGCGTCATGCTCTCCTGCCCGCGGCGGTAGTAGTATACACTAAAGGGAGAAACGTGATAGCGCATCCCTTGCGTCAATAACTTGAGATACAAATCATACTCTTCCCAAAATTCTTTATCGTATCCACCAACGGCCCGAACCGCATCCGTACGAAAGAGCGTTCCAGCGGCAATCCATTCATAGAGATCATCGTGTACGTCCATTGCACGCGTATCATCCTCCCAGAGATCCCATCGCTGAAAGAGCGTAAATGCCGCATCATCGATGCGTGCCATCTCTACATACATTTTTTCCACGGCGTATGGAGTAAACAGATCATCTGCATCGAGACGAGCAAAGAACGGAGTAGCAATCGTTGCGATCGCTTCATTGCACCGCGCGACCAGTCCAGCATTTTCCGGATGAGCCCGCAGTGTCCATCCCGCACGCGTTTGGGCAAATTTCTCTGCAATGATAGCTGAGCGATCGTTCGATCCATCATCAATGATGAGCACGGAAAAATCGTCCCTTGTTTGGTTTGCCAGTGACGCGAGGCACGCCTCGATGTGCGCTTCCCCATTAAAACAACAGACAACGATGGTCAGCGCATGATTATCCTTCGTGGTCATACTCTTCAATGTAACCGGTAACGGAAAGACGGTTTCCCTCCCCCGCTTTCTTCGCGCTCGTCAACACGAGGCGTTTTGTTTTGAGTGTCGTAAACGCCGCAGGATAGGGAGGGGCCACGGCGCGGATAAATCGATGCAATGCATCAAGATCCATCGTCCAATCAATGGCGCTATCCGCTGGCCGTCGACGCGACGTTGTGGTAGCCTGCGCGTCGTTTTGTGGTATCCGCGGGGCCGTGCCATCGAGGATATCATCAATAAGGCGGCAAAAAAGTGACGGAGCAGCCTCAATGATTTTATCAAGAAGATCCTTCACCGTATCCTCCGCATCAATAGGAACATCCTGCTGCGCGATGATATCTCCTGTATCAATTCCATCATCCAGATAGTACAGCGTGATGCCGGTCGCCGGAATCCCATCGATAATCGCCCAATTGAGCGGAGCCCCGCCGCGGCGATCGGGCAGCAACGAGTAGTGCATGCCAACGACGCCTTTTTCAGGCAGCGAGAGAATATCTGGGGCAATGATATTAGACCAGCTCGCCACCAAAATACACTCGGGGGCATAGCCTGCAATACAGTCGCGCACCTGCGCACTCTTGGACTCTCGCACATAATGGAAGTCCACATGCGGATACTGCTCTTCCAGATCACGAAAAGAAACATAATCTGCAATGTGTGGCGCACGATCCTCGTGCGCGGTCACAATGGCACAAATGGGCGCTCCTTGCGCAAGGAGCGCTTGTGCAACGGCCTTTCCCACACGCTCGGCGCCGATAAAAACGATGCGTCCTTCTTCCATACCGTTACTTGATCATGCGAATCACCTCAAACGCTTCCGCAGCCCGACAATGCGCTTCCGCACCCCGGCGTGCTGCCCAGATGTCCACCCCTTTCACGGATCGAGGGTTGGGAAACACACGCAGTTCGCGTTCATAGCACTGCAACGCCTGCTGCTTCTTGGCAAGGACGGATTCAATGTTCACATACGCGTTGGGAAGGAACGCGTGCTCCGTAAAGGGAGCCGCCTGCTCAGTGGATGATCCGACTTCGTAACTATAGATCTCCCGCACACAAGGCGCGGAAAAACTCCGAAGCGCCACCATGGAGGCCTCAAAAACGGTGCGATGATCTTGATTGTTGTCTCCCCGATGGGGAATGTAGACAACTTGGGGCTGGAGTGATTCCACCATACGCTCAATGCCGATGATCACATCGATCAATTGCTCATACAACCGCTCATCACGTAATCGAAGAAAAGTTGCGCTCTTGTATCCAAGCACCCGGCGCGCTGCCTGTGCATCTTGCTCCTCTTTGGCATCATTCTCACTATTGTACTGGTGGTTATAGGCGCGGCTACAGATGAAACCCACATGGACGTCGCATCCCTGCGCAACCGCGCGGGCAATGGTCCCTCCAACCCCAAGCACCTCATCGTCAAGATGGGGTGCTATCACGAGTATCGTCTTGTGCTCATCTGACATCACAGATCCAATGTTTTTCGCCAGTCAATATACCGCTTCATCCCATCACGAAACGATATACGCGGATACCAGCCTATCTCCGCCTTTGCACGCGCATTACTAATCTCCTTTCCGGAAAAATCTGCCTTGCGTCCCTCGGTATACTCAATCTGTACATTACCTATCAGCTCCTGCACCGTTTCGGCGATTTCTTTAATGGTAATCTTTACGTCTCCTTCCAGATTATAAATTTTGTTCTTTCCTGCTGGCTGCAGCGCACGAATACATCCCAAAGCCAGATCTTCAACGTACACGAACTTTCGATATTGACTGCCGTCGCCCTGGATCGTAAGCGGCTCTCCCTTAAGAGCCTTCTCGACGAAGATAGCGCTCACGACGGCGGGACGAGCGCGCGTTCCATAGGGGATCCCGAAGCGCAAAATCGATACAGGAACGTCATACATGTTCGCGTAGGAGAGGAACATTTGCTCTCCGGCCATCTTTGTTGCGGTATAAAAGTGGTCAGGATGAGCAAGAGGGGCATCTTCGGCCAGTGGCTGGTCTCCTTGCGGGGTGTTTTGATACACCCACACGGTGCTCGCAAGAACGACGCGCTTCAAAAACTTTTGCTTTCGTGCCGCTTCCAGAACATTAAATGTTCCCTGCGTGTTAATCCGCTGCGCGTAGAGAGGATCATCGGCAACATCATTCACATTGGCAACGGCGGCCAGATGAAAAATCGCGTCCATGCCTGTTGTGGCCATGCGCAATTGATCTTCATCAAGAAGACTTCCCTGGTAATGCTCTACCAGAGCGCGCTCAGACTCCGAAAAGTCGTCAAGATAGGATGGGGCAATCAAATCGTAAATGCGCACCCTGATGCCTCTTTTCACGAGCTGTTCAACAACATGCGAACCAATAAATCCCGAACCACCCGTGATCATCACCTTTTTGTAACCAGTCAGATCGATATCGTCGACAGATGGTGAGGATGTCTGCGTGTCATTTCCTTTGTAATACAGCGGCGCACACCAATGATTTTCTGCCACCCACTCCGTATTCGGGAGCGCATATGGTTTTCCTAAGATCCTGTGACACGGCGTGTCGTACACCTTCCCGGTTGATTTGGGAATCGGATCAAACACAATGTATTTATAGTAACCGGACGTCATCCCGGCAGGGAAGTGGACGCGATTCGGATACTGTGGATCAAGCACGGTCCGCGCATATTCCTGCTTCCATTTCACAATATCATCCAATCGATCGATTTGCGCACAGCCCAGCGCTGCCGTGAATTCGCTCATGCGCGCATTGATCCCACGCACGGCAAAATCCGGCTTGCCATAGTTACGATACTGTTTTGCGTAATCAATGAGCGCCTTATTGCGGCTCACGAGCACGCCTCCTTCGCCCGTAGAAATCGACTTCGTGGCATAGAGGGAGTAAATACCTGCGTCTCCCCAGGATCCTGCACGCTGACCATTCCATTGGGCTCCATGCGCATGGGCGCAATCCTCAATAAGGATAATGTTCTTCTCACGACACAGCGCGGCAATCTCTCGTACCTGAAACGCAATATGTCCACCAATATGCACCAAAAATACGGCTGCCGGTTGATACAGATCAATCTTGACGCGTAAGTCATCAAGACTCATACACAAATCATCGCGATTGCAGTCGACGAATTCCACTCTTCCGCCCATGTGCAGCACGCTAAGTGGTGTTGCCATGAACGTATTTGCAGGCATCAACACGGTCTTGCCTCGCAAATTGAAAAAATCAAGCGTTGCTGTCGCGGCACCCGACCAGCTGGAGAAGGCCACCGCGTCAATGCCATGGTACGCCCCCCACGTTTGCTCAAACTGCTCTGTAAACTTCCCTTCACTCCATTGCCCACTTTCAAATACTTCATCCCACATCTTATGCACCTTTTCGCGATCCTCCTGATCAAAACCAATCGTAAACTTCATAGAATCAGATAAGCGTAAATTCTGTCTCTTTTTAATCCGTTAACGCGAACGTGTCAACGGACATCATAAACTTTTGTACACAACCGTTTCATCCCTTAAAACCGCGTCTCGAAATGCCCCTTTCACATCAAACAACACGGGCACGTCACGCATAAATCCACGAACTTGCTCATACGTCACGTCGGCAAAACACTTGTGACGATTGCAAAGAATCACGGCGTCCACCGGCTCAACAGGAGGTAAGGCACTAGTGTGTATCCCAAAAGTAGAACGGATCACCTCATCGTCTACGTGCGGCTCGTGCCCGTACACCTCCACCTCATACTCATGCAGCGTCTTGATGATGTCCGCCACTTTTGAATTTCGCACGTCGTTGACATCCTCTTTGAACGTCAATCCCATAATCAGCACGCGCGCACCCTTCACTTTCTTGTGTGCCTGAATCATCATCTTGATAACCTCGTTTGCAACATGATGCGGCATGGCGTTGTTGATCGCGCGCCCGGCGGTGATAATTCTTGGTTCATGACCAACTTGCAGCGCCTTGTGGACCAAATAATAGGGATCAACTCCAATGCAGTGACCACCCACAAGACCTGGATGATACTTGTGAAAGTTCCACTTGGTGCCAGCAGCTTCGATGACATCATGTGTGTCGATCCCAAGACGGTTGAAGATCAGTGACAGCTCATTAAACAGGGCGATATTCAAATCTCGTTGGATGTTTTCAATAACCTTCGCCGCCTCTGCTACCTGAATGCTCGATGCTTTGTGCACGCCTGCCTTGCACACCACGGAGTAGACATCCGCAATCACGTCGCATATCTCCGGCGTCTGACCAGAAACGACCTTCACGATTTTATCCATCGTATGCTCCTCATCGCCCGGATTCACACGCTCAGGGGCATAGCCGACAAAAAAGTCTTTCCCTCCTTTCAAGCCTGAAGTCCTCTCCAGAATAGGCAAACAAACCTCCTGGGTCACGCCAGGATACACGGTCGACTCAAACACAACAATACTGCCTGGACGCAAGTTCTCCCCCACGGTTTTGCTGGCCGCTTCTACCGGCACAAGGTTTGGTTGATTGTTGCTATCAATCGGCGTTGGCACAGCTACGATCACAAAGTTCGCCCCGCTGATGACGGTCGGGTCAACGCTATAGGTGATATCAACGGAAGCGAGCTGATCGGCGGTCACCTCATGACTCGGATCATACCCACCCTTGAGCTGTTCAACTTTCTGTGCAGAGATATCAAACCCGAATACTGAAAGCCCATGCTTGGCAAAATGATAGGCCAACGGCATGCCAACGTACCCTAGGCCAACAATACAAATGGTTGGATTGGCGGTCACCGCAACCGTTGGGACCTCCATAGCTGGATCCGCTGTGGGCTGCATACTATCCATAAAACTCACGATACCATGAAACAAATCGTTTGATTCCTTCTTCAATTCTCACCTTCGGATCGAAACCGAGCTTCTCGCGTGAGGCGTCAATGTCAGCAAAGGTCTCGGCTACATCTCCCGGTTGCATCGGTAGATCATTGCGCTGCGCTTTTTGACCAAGCTCTTCCTCAATGCGCGAGATAAAGTACTCAAGTTCCACCGTGTTGTTGTTTCCGAGGTTAAACACCTCATACGGATACGCCTTATCAAGCGACGCGATCACGCCATCAACAATGTCATCAATGTACGTGAAGTCACGCTTCATCTTCCCATAGTTAAACACGTTGATCGGCTTCCCTTCAAGAATCGCCTTGGTGAAAATAAACAGCGCCATGTCCGGTCGGCCATAGGGGCCGTAGACCGTAAAGAAGCGAAGACCTGTGCAGTTCATGCCAAAGAGATGATGATAGACATGCGCGATCAACTCGTTGGACTTTTTACTCGCCGCATAGAGCGAGATCGGATGATCGACATTGTCTTCGACACTAAACGGTACTTTCTTGTTCTTGCCGTACACGGAGCTTGAAGAAGCATAAATAAAGTCTTTCACGCCCGCGTTCTTGGCCTCGTCAATCAGATTGGTAAAGCCGACAAGATTGGACTGAATGTACACATGCGGATGTGTAAGGCTGTAACGCACGCCGGCTTGCGCAGCGAGGTGACAAATCTTGTCGATCTTATGATCCTGGAACATCTGATGAACCGCAGGCAGGTCAGCAAGATCCGCACGAATAAACTGAAAACCATCGTGCTCAGATAGCTTCTTAATACGTTCTTCCTTAAGTGCAGGATCGTAGTAGTCATTTACGTTATCAAAACCAACAACCTCATCGCCACGTGCGAGCAAGGCTTTGGAAACATGGAACCCGATAAATCCGGCAGCGCCGGTGACAAGGATCTTCATAGCTATTTACCAATGCAATAATAATCAAAGTCGAGCTCTTTCATTTTTGCCGGATCAAACATGTTGCGACCGTCAAAGATCATGTTACCGCGCATAGCCCTGCGCACATCAGACAAATCAACATCTTTAAAGTGATTCCACTCCGTCACAATCAGCAACGCATCAACATCTTGGGCAGCGGCCTGTGCAGAATCAGTACAAGTAATGTGAGGATGGTCACGGCGCACATGCTCCATCGCCTGCGGATCATACGCTCGCACCTGCGCACCCTCCTCAAGCAACTGTTCAATCAAGTCCAGTGCGACGGACTCGCGAATGTCATCGGTATTTGGCTTGAAAGATAGACCCCACACACCCACGCGCTTTCCTTTAAAGCCATTGAGCGCTTGACGCATTCGCTGGAAGAAGTGCCAGCGTTGGTTGTGATTCACGTCAATCACACTTCGCAGCAGTTGGAAGACGTAGCCGTTTGTTCCAGCGGTCTGATGCAGTGCGCGGACATCCTTTGGAAAACAGGAACCCCCATAGCCAAGACCGGCGCGAAGGAAGTGCGGACCGATACGATGGTCCAGGCCCATACCGTGGGCGACGTGATCGATGTTCGCCCCAACGTTCTCACACACGTTTGCGATCTCATTTACAAAGGAGATCTTCGTTGCCAAAAATGCGTTTGAGGCATACTTCACCATCTCAGCACTTTCCACGTCTACAAACACCTTCGGACACGCAAAGCATTCATACAGCTTCTCCATCACCTCGCGCGCGCGGTCGCTCTCAACGCCGACCACAATTCGGTCTGGTTTCATAAAGTCCTCAACCGCAGATCCCTCGCGTAGGAACTCTGGATTAGAAGCGATGTCGAGGGCTCCATCAAAGTGATCACCGATGATCTTCTTTACTCGACGGTTGGTCCCCACCGGCACCGTGCTCTTACCAACGACCACAGCGTAGCCCTTCAGATGTTGTCCAATTTGCTCAGCCGCCCGATAGACGTACTGCAAATCAGCCGCGCCGTTGGCCTTGGGAGGTGTGCCGACAGCTAAAAAAACAACATCCACCCCGTCGATCGCTTGCGCGTACGATGTTGTGCATGTCAGTCGTCCTTCGCGCTGATTGCGCGTCACGATTTCCTCCAGTCCTGGCTCAAAAATCGGTAACTCGCCTCGCTGAAGTCGCTCGATTTTCCCCTCATCAATATCAACACATGTCACCGCGTGGCCACGATCGGCCAAACACGCACCTGTGACAAGCCCCACATATCCCGTTCCAATGACCGCAACCTTCATAGCGGGCACAGTGTAACGTCCAGTTTCAGGGGGTGTCAAGGGATTTTGTGGGTGTCACGTTAGGCGTCCGGTCGTGGCATCACGGACCTTCATACTGTGTAGGAACAAAGCAACAAGAAGTGGTAAGAATGAAAACACAGTGCGGCGTATTTTAAACGATCGTGCGAAATCCGCCGCACTACATCTCTTCAGCCAAAAAGATCGAAACCCACTTTTCCATATCACAACGCGACACCAACTCCTTTAATGATTGGGCAATATCTTTCTCAGAGAACCAAACACTCCTGTGCAATTGACGAAAGTCAGCCGCCTTTAGCAAGCTCCTGAATTGATTTCTGAGCGAGGCGATATGCTCGGGAACATCAAACGACACAACACATATCCGACCGTCCCGCCTCTTTGTGTCACACCGAATAATACGTTCACGAAGAACCTCTGTCTTCCCCTCTTCTGTTAGCTCTATAAATGCCCTTTTACCTTGCTTTTCGACCTTTATAAGCTCTCTTCGACGCAACTCCCTCAATCTCTCCCTTTTCTCTCGACGTGCTCGAGCCTCGCGCATCTCCAAAAAATCATCATATCCGTACTTCATAGATGCTCGCGGATGATACAGCATTGTAAACGCCGCCTCGGAGACCCGAAAGTAATCATCACAAAGCTCAAAAAGAACCTGCTTGGCTTTTGAAGGCTTTGACATAAAATCTCTCTCTAAAATGTCTTAGCACTGGGCGGAAACAAAAAAGCGCCCTTGGTGGGGAGATGTATCTAGTATGGCAGATTTGAAACGATCGTGTCAAATCTCCCGCATCGGGTTTTACTTCTGTGACCTAATGTATCGATCTAATATGAACACGAAGGACCTCTGGAACAGGTCATGATACGCAGAGCTCAAGCACAGCACCCGCCGGACCACGAGGGATTGGCGGGTGCGGACGTTGTCGATCGAAATCAGCGATCGGCCATCTCGGCGATGAAGGCTTCGAGGGCGTTGATGTGGTCCATGGCGGCCTGGGCCTGCAGCCGACGCTTCTCGGGCGTGCGGTTGGGAGCGGGCTCCACGCAGCCGAGGTAGGCGGAGACCGGGGTCTCGGCGAAGGCGCTGATCAGTCGCGCCATGACGAAGTGCATGCCCCAGCGCGGGTACTCCCGACCGCTGTGGAAGCGGAGGAAGAACGCACGGTACTCGGCGAACCACTCCAGGGCCAGGCGCACGCGGCGCACGTTGTGCATCTGGAAGCCGGGCGCCTGGATGTACCAGGGGTTCTCCATCTGACCGCAGGCGGCGGCCTGCTGGCCGCCCAGGAAGTGCATCATGGCCATGTCGTCGTGCGTGCACCAGTGCGGCGGGTACATCACGGTCCCGACCACGCTGTCGACGCGACCGGCGCGGATCTTGTCGAGCCAGCGCACGAGGTCCAGCGGGTTGTGCTCGCCATCGCTGTCGATGCACGCGACCAGGTCGCGCTCCGACGTGCCGAGCTCCACCGCCCACTCGTAGCCGGCGACGATGTTGTGTGCGTTGCCCTTGTTCTGCGGGTTGTGCACGACGGTCGTCCAGCCCGGACGCTCCCCGTGCCACCGGTCCAGAACCTCACCGGTCGCATCGGAGCTGTTGTCGTTCATCACGAGCACGTGCAGGTTGACCGCGCGCCGCTGACACAGCAGGCGCAGATCGTCGATGCCCTCCAGGACACCGGGGATCTCGATCTGGACGTTGTAGGCGGGGAGGAACAGATACAAATTCACGGCTGTCTCCTGGGCTAAGCCGCTTCGTGGCAGGACGCCAACGAAGAACGCACCATAGCATCGGGTGCGCATTTCGTCAATTATTCGTCGAATGTTCCCTCTATGACATGCTCCGGCGACGGAGCAGGATCGTCGTCATAAGGTTCGCGGGTGATCACGACCTCACGGTAATCAAACAAGTAGTCAGGTGCGTCGTCCAGTTTTACCTCCCACACCAGTCCCCACTTTCCATCCTCACGCGCGAACATCGTACCCGTGGAGAAAAACTCGACGACCCCAGGCACAACGAGCCAACCTTCATAAAAATGCACCTCGGGATCAATCGCCGGCAAGTCGGCAACGACGACGTGTGTAAATAGATCGCCCGAGACACCTCGACGTGACGTTCCCGAACCACCCGTCCCTTCCACATCCGACAACGTGGTTTCTTGCGTCCAGTTCGTTCCATCTACGATAACAACTTCGTCCTGCGTCTCCTCCACAACCTCGTCAACAACTTCTTCTTCCACAACAACTTCCTCCTCCCCGCCACCAAACACGAATACCGCCACGACGATCACGACTGCAACAACCAACCCTGACAGTATCCATTTCCCTTTTCCGGAAGAAGAACGCTTTTGCGAAAAGTGTGATCGATTACGAACGTATCTCATAGATCTCCTAAGTCACGAAGGAATGAACTTGGCGCCGGCTTGCTCACACGCTCTCCGATGTCGTCCAGTACAATCGTCGGCCCGTCATCACCTGTATCGTACGCATTGAAATTCCGCTTCACAGGCGAGCCGTAGTATCCTGGTCGCTTCAATCGCACCTGCTCGGTCGCCCCCGGTCCGATTTCGCCCAAAAACGACGACGGCTGCTTGATCTCCAGCGTATCGTAGCCGGCCGTGAGCGGATACGTCAAAAAGAGATGCTTGCGAGCGCGCGTTGCTGCCACATAGAACAGCCGACGCTCCTCTTGCACACCATTCTCTTCTTGAAACGCTCGACCGTGCGGGAACGATCCCTCATTCAAATGCATCACAAACACCGCATCCCACTCCAACCCCTTTGCTTGATGAACCGTTGAAAGGATCATACGCTCATCGTCGGTTTTGTCGTCAATCACGCGCTCGGCGCCGTACTCGGCTGTGAGCGAAACGTAATCGAGGAACTGACTTAGCTCATCCGTTTGCTCAGCGAACAGTGCGAACTGTTCTAAGTCTTCACGACGCTCAGACGCATTCGGATACTCATTTTCGAGATAATCTTGATAATCTTCACTACCGACAAAGGCGCGAATGTACTCCGATGGCGTTCCACCGTGCTCGAGCATCTCGCGCAGCACACGCAGAAACCCTTCCCATCCAGCCGCCGCGCGCTTCCCTGTTTGTATTGGCATCGAGAGAACATCCTCAATCTGCTGGCACGTTGAAGCCATGTTAGCAATCTTCTGCGCCGTAACCAGTCCGATCCCCGGATGCAATCGCAGCGCCCGCATCCACGCCATGATGTCGCGCACGTTATGCATCAAGCGCAAGTGCGCCACAGCATCCTTAATATGCGCGCGCTCAAAAAACTTCAACCCACCGCGATACTCGTACGGAATATCACGCTTCATCAGCTCAAACTCAAGAGCTTGCGAATGAAACGCCGCCCGAAACAGCACCGCCATCTCTTGCAAACGCGTTCCCTCATTGCGAAGCTCGAGAATCTGATCGGCAATGTACTGGGCTTCTTGTGCCGAGTTGGCAGCCGGCACAAGCGACGGTCGGTCACCACTACTGCCAACCGCCTCAAGCTCTTTTTCAAACTGGTCGACGTTTTTAGCGATCACCTGATTGGCCACTGCAAGGATCTCCGGCGTGGATCGATAGTTTTTTGTCAGACGAAATGTTTGTGCGGTTGGATAACGACGTGGGAACGCGAGGATATTCTCGATCTCCGCGGCACGAAACGAATAAATGCTCTGCGCGTCATCTCCAACGACAAGCAAATTCTGATGCTCACGGCTCAACAAATCTACCAACTCGGACTGAACACGGTTTGTATCTTGAAACTCATCCACGAGCACAAACTGGAACATCATCGAAAGCTGCTTTGCTGCTTGCTCGTCACTCAACAACAGCTTGCGTAGGTTCAAGAGCAGATCATCAAAGTCCATCACGTTCTGCGCGAGCTTCATCGTGCGATAGAGATCAGCAACGTTTTCAATGTCTCCGCGCAACGGAACAAACTTGTGATACCGATCTTCAAGAACGTTCTCAATGGAATCCTGCTTGTTCTGTTGATACGAGATAATGCCGTGCAGCACCGAGGGTGATGGAAAGCGACGATCTTTTGTATCGATCTTCAATTCCTTCACGCATAAGCGTACAAGCTCGCGGGCATCTTCCTGATCCAAAATAGAAAACCGCTCATCGTAACCGAGACGGATGGCATAACGACGAAGCAAACGATTTGCAACGGAATGAAATGTCCCGGCCCACAATCCCTGCGCTTGCGCACCCAACAACCCTTCCACGCGCGAAATCATCTCTTTGGCCGCCTTGTTCGTGAAGGTCAGCAGAAGGATATTTTCAGGTGCCACGCCATGCTCTAAAAGCCAAGCGACACGATAGGTAATCGTGCGCGTTTTGCCAGACCCAGCGCCGGCGAGCACAAGCGTGCGACCGTCGCCGTTTTGGACCACTTCAAGCTGCTGATCATTGAGCTCCTGCTCGTAGTCGATTTGGAGCTTAGAAGGCGTGTTGGCAGATAAAACAAAGTCCCGCATAGCGGGGGTAGTTTACCATAGACGCACTGACGCCCGCCCAGGTGGAGTTCCTGAGCGGGCATCACGATGTGAGCGAGATCTAGTCGCTGCGCTTGCCGCGCTTGAGGTCGAAGCGGAAGGCCGGGATCATGACCTTCTCCTCGAACTGGAGCTCGGGCTCCTCGGCCTCGTCGTCCTGCGAGGGCGCGATGCGGGCCGTGGGGGCGTCGGCGAACCAGCGGGTCACGAGCCGGTGGGACTCTTCGTCCTCGTTCTCCAGCACGCACCAGTAGGCACCACCCTTGACCGTCTCGATGGTCTTGACCGTCTTGCCGTCGATACCGGTCCGCGAGACGCGGGCCAGACCGTCGGAGTTGACAACCTTGGACCAGGCGATCAGGTCGCCGTTGCCACAGATCTCCAGGTCGCGGGCGTTGGCCTCGGGCCACACCTCGCGGTCCTTGTCGGTCTCCAGCCAGGTCCACAGCTCGCCGAGCGTTTCGTTGTCCGCCTCGTCGTCGCCGTGCTTCTGCGTCCAGGACACCAGCTCGTGGGTGTTGAGCGTGACGACGTAGACGCCGCGGGTCTCGGAGGTGCCGGGCTCGGCGCTCCAGTCGCTCGCGTCGTCCAGGGCGATGGTCTTGGACCAGCCGATGAGGTCGCCATCGACGTCCTCGATCGGGTCCTCGATGTCGTAGAGGTCGGGGGGCAAGTTCGCCAGGCGCTCCTGGTTCCAGCGGAAGAGCCAGAAGGCACCGGCGAGCACCGCCACGATCACGCCGGCGATCACCAGCGAGACGATGAACTGCGGGAAGCTCGGACGCCAGCGGCGCTGCAGCTTCTCGAGCTGCTGGCGCGCGTCGAAGGCGTCCTCACGCGCCTGCTGCAGCTCACCCTGCGGGTCAGCCGCGGTCGGGGGCTGGGGCTGGATGGTCCGCCCCAAGTCCTGCGAGGGCTGCGGGGGGCGCTGCGGCTCGGCGGCGTCGGGCTCCTCTCCATCCTCGAAGAAGGGATCGCTGAAGCCGGAGTCGTCATCGGCGGGCACGGCCGTGTCCTCACCGCCGGCGGTCTCGCCGACCACATGGGGATGGAAGAAGGCTTTCTTGTCAGGCTCGTCCTTTGCGGACATCGGTCACCTCGTCAGTGGGTTGTTCATGGGAAAGGGTCCGTTCGTCAAAACGGCCCCCAATCTAACCAAAAAATGCCGGTTTTGTCAAGGCATGCTATAATAGACCCATGAAACAGGGGGAAATCGACAAAAATATCGCCTATATCGTGGCGGTAAATATGGGTTATGGCCACGAACGGCCAGCTTTTTCAATGCGCGATTTTGCGGTCAAAAAGAAGATCGTTATCGCTAATGACTACGACGGCATCCCGGAGGCCGACCGTCGATTGTGGGAAAATGGCCGAAAAATCTACGAGCGCATCTCACGATTCAAAAAGGTCCCTATTCTTGGTCCAGCAGTTTTCCATGTGATGGACGAGATGCAGGAAATCCCTTCATTCTATCCCCGCCGCGACCTTTCTCGACCGAATCTCCAGCTCATGCAGTTCTACGCGCTGATTCGCAAGCGTGGCTTCATGCGGCATCTGATGGAACAACTTTCAAAAAACCCAAAGCCACTTTTGTGTACCTTCATGACGCCCGCCTTTGCGGCCGAGGAATACGGCTATCCTGAAGACATTTACGTACTAGCAACCGACTCTGACATCAGTCGGACTTGGGCACCGCTACATCCAAAACGCAGCCGCATCAAGTACTTAGCACCGACAGGTCGTGTGCTTGAACGGCTGAAGCTCTACGGCGTACCAGAAGAACGCATTGAGCTCACCGGCTTTCCACTGCCAATGAACGCCGTGGGAGGAGCAGACTCCACAGCGATTAAGCAGGATCTTGCGCGACGCATTTGTCACCTCGACCCAAACGCGGTCTTCATGGACCACTCACAGAAGATGCTTGATACCTTCCTGGGCAAGGGCTTCTGTCCGATTGTGAAAAAAAAACGTGCCAAAGCGATCTCCCTTGCCTTTATGGTTGGTGGCGCCGGGGCACAGCGAGAGATCGGCATTGCAGCAACAAAGAGTCTGAAGAAAGCGATCCGTCAAAACAAGGTCGTCATGACGCTTGTGGCCGGATCACGCCAAGAGGTCACGGACTATTTCACGACTGAGATCCGAAAAATGGGTCTCTCGGGAGCGCTCAAGAAGGGTCAAGTACGCGTGATGCACGAGCCAACGCGCAAAGGGTACTTCCAGGCTTTTGAAAAACTTGTCCGCGAGGTCGACATCATCTGGACCAAACCATCAGAAATTTCGTTCTACACCGGTCTGGGCATTCCGATTATCATGGCGCCGCCAGTTGGCTCCCAGGAGGACTTTAATCGCCAGTGGCTGATGCAAATCGGTGGCGGCGTGGACCAGCTCGACCCCCGCTTTGCCAACGAATGGCTGTTTGATTGGATCGGCAGTGGAGCCTTAGCCCGCATGGCGTGGCACGGCTTTATCGAAGCGCCAACCCACGGCGCCTATCGAATCGCAGATATCTTGCTGGGCCGACCAAACACCATTCACCCTCTCCCACTTGTAATTTAAAACAACCATTATAGAGCAGGTGAGGTTGTCAGACCGCCGGCTTTCCGGTTCCTCCGGAAAACGGAAGCTGATAACCTCACCTGCTCACGCCACGTACGTTAATCTTGACGCAACTTAACTTTTGTTTTACACTCCCATCGCTATGTCAAAAGTCTGCAAACTTACGGGAAAAAAGCCACTGACTGGTAACAAGGTCAGTCACTCCCAAGTCAAAACCAAACGCCGCCAGATGCCAAATCTGCAATCGCGACGCCTGTTTAACCCTGCAACAGGGAAAATGGAAAAGGTCACCATTTCAACCCGCGGACTGCGAACCCTTGCCAAGTGGATGAAAATGGGCAAAAAGTATGACCTACGCAATATCAAATAAACACAAAAATCGGCTCCGGCCGATTTTTGTTATATGTCCTATACGTCTTATTGGTCCCATGACCTACCGACCTATTCCCCGTGCGTATGATCGCCTTCTACGACCGTGGCACACATCCGTATCAACTCCATTGCCCGATTCGTGGTGACATCCAGCCTCCCAGCGAGATCTTCTGGATCGATCTCAGCAACGTTCTTGCAAAGCATTAATCCGTGCTGCGACAACGACTCAAGTTCGGAGCGCTTGAGCTGATCTAGGACGGTCACGGGATACAGCGAGACAATATCCACCATCTGTTGAAATGACCGTTCCTCTGGAAAGCTCCAACCGATCATGTGAACACCTTTACACACGCCGAACTTACGCGCGCGGTCAGAAAATCGTGCGTTCGTGACAATCCAACATTCATCAAAGTGCGGACACTTCCCTACCGCTGCCCCATCGACTAAGTCCAAAAAGCGCGACCACGTAGCCATCGTGTCTTTCAGATTCACAAAATCGCGAAAGTCGTTACGAAACTTTGCCTCAATAAAAATCTTACGACCATCTTTCTCCGCAATCACATCCACTTCATGGTCCACACACGATCCTTGCAGCTCCCCCTCGGGCACGTGCGCATCATACTTGTGCGCACGCAAAATCGCCGCCACATACTTTTCAAACTTGTATCCTGCTGGTCCAAGCTTGTGCAGACCATCACGCAGACTGTAACGACACGCGTAGCAAGTGCTGATCTTCTTGAGCTCCTCACGCACGATCGCATATACTTCCTTCGTGGACATCCCGTCTTTCATACGTCCCTTCAACGCCGCAACAACAGCATCAGCAGTCTTTCCATCTGCACCCGTGCGCATCACGCTCTTGCGCACGCGCTTCGCATCAAACTCAGCCCACTCACCATTACTCTTCAACACTTTCATATGA
>CAYFME010000001.1:0-7701 GCA_964344145.1 uncultured Gammaproteobacteria bacterium | reverse complement strand
ACATAGTCCGCCTTCACACCAACGATCGACTCGATCTGTTCAATGCCGTACTCAAGTCCAGCAAACGCACACGCGTTGGCAACATAGTAGTCGGTCTCCTCATACGGCCCGCCGGGAATGTACACACCTGTTCCACGCGGCACCGACGTGATGGTTACGGTCCAATGCTCAATGTCTAGCGTAAACATGTGGATCGCATCGCAGTGTGCGTCCTCGTCTTCCGTTTCTTCTTTTCGCTCGTCCAAGCCTAAAAGCAAAATGTTGATCTGTGTATCGTCGCCAAAGTCGACTTCGCCGATTTCAAGGGTCTGCTCCGAGCGAATCTCGAGCAAATAGCTTACAAGATCGTCGACCGTTTCAACGTCAACTTGGGCCTCAGAATCACTAATCCATGCCTGATAGCCAATGAAGGCAACAGTGCCGAGGATAATGAGAGCGAAAATGGTTTTGAGGATCGATCGCATACCGATTGCATATTAGCATAGTCGAAAAATGCTCGAGACCCCGGCCGCGCGTGCGGTCGGGGTCTACGGGGCGTGTGGGCAGAACATCCCAGAGAGACAGCCGATCTTGCGGCCACCCGTCGAGGATGTGCTACTCGGGATCGACGTCGCCGCCCACCTGGCGACGGCGCTGCTCGAGCTCGGTCTCGCCGCCGGGCTCGTCCACGGCGTCGGGGTCCCAGGTCTCGGGCTCGTCCTCGACGGCATCGACCTCGAAGAGGGCGGCCTCCTCGGGCGGGATCTCGTCCGCGGCGGACTCGTCGTCCAGACCGAAGTCGCGGCTGAGCCGGGCGATGCTGCGCTCCATGCGGATGATGCTCTCGGGCTGCAGCAGCTCGCGCGCCCCGTCGAGCACCTGCTGCAGGTTGCCGCGCAAGGCGAAGGCGAGGCCGCGCTTGGCGAGGTCGTCGCCCGGGAGCTGGCACAGGTCGATGAAGTCGAGCACCACGCCCACGCGCACGATGCGCTCGTGGTCATTGCGGCTCGGCCAAGCTTCGTCGTGGATCTCGGTGCCCAGCAGCAGAACCATCTGCACAGCCACCACGTGGTAGGGCCGGCGGTCCTTGGAGGAATCGGACATGTCGTCTCCGAGTCTCGATATAGCGGACTTGCCAGTGATCGGACGAGGCAAAATAGCACACGCAGCGCAGAAAGTCAATATAGGTCCTATACGACCTATAGGACTTATGGGACGTATATTGCACAAACAAAAAAACGCCGATTACGGCGCTTTTTTGTTTACTCTTTCTAAAGTAATGCGTCCTTCGCCGCCTTGTTCACGCTAAACTTGAGAACCGTCTTTGCCGCAATGTGGATCTGCTCACCCGTTGCTGGGTTGCGTCCCATGCGAGCCTTTCGGTGCTTCTTCGCCATCTTACCCATTCCTGGCAACATGATCTCACCAGCGCGACGAATCTCGCTGTAAATCAGCTCAACGAGCTGCTCGTAATGCTCTGTTGCATCTTTCTTAGACATACCCCAGGTCTCAGCCATGGCGTTCATCAACTGTGACTTGGTGAGTCGCTTTGCTCCGTCCATATAATGAATCGGTTAAATAAGTTTCGAATTACTCCAAAAGCTTAGCATTTTCGTTGATTTGGCGCAAAGGCCTGTGTACAAATCCATGCACAGCCTCATTTTTTCGTCAAACAACTATTCCACTGACCCGATCGGGATGTCTTCAATCCACTCCATCAACGTGCCCAATGAAAGCTCGCGCATAATGCGATACGCCTCATCGCCATCGGCCATATAGTACCGTTTTAGGTCCGACGGGTTGACGTACCAGGCCTCTCCAACCGACTCAACTTGCAGCAGAATGCGACCAGAGAGCTGCTGCGCGAGTGAACCGCCACCGCTTGCATCATCTTCCGTTGGAATCTGCTCGAGGTTTGCATCTGTGATACCGAGTCCGAATGATCGAAGAAACTCATACGCGGTTGGACCGTCGGCAAGATAGTAACGCATGCGGGTGATCGGATCGATGTACCATGCCTCGCCGTTGTTATCGACGGCAAGCATAATCTCGCCAGCAAGTCGATCAATCAACGCCTCAACCTCAGCACTGTTTGAGCTGGAGCCTGATGAGTTGGATGACTGACCCGCCCAAATCACGGCCGAATCATACGAAATGGCATCGGTCAGGTTTGGGAAATCGATATTACTGCTTGATTGCGTCTTAAACGTCCACATCGCGTCATCGAATTCATCCTCGCCTGAAATGTCGCGCACATACACCGCGTATTCGTGATCAAGGTACAACTCGGAAACAGGATTGAAGAAAATGGCATTGTTGGCATTTCCGTTGCTGGTATCAATGGAAATAATGGTCTCAATCGCGTTTCCCGTCGTCAAATCGTACAAGGACACTTCTGCCTCAGGCTCATACACACCCCACGGCCAGTACATCAACGTCGGACCAATAAACTCTCCATAATATTCCGGGTACGGAACAGGGTTTTCCGTTGCCAAGAATGTCGTACTAATCACCTGCCCGTTTGCTGGATACCGCATTGGCTCAAACGTTGCGAGCGAGGAAAACCCTGTCGCGAACACGTCCAAACTAATATCGCACACCGCGTATCCACCGCTCATTCCGCAACCGACTTCAAAGTAGGTTGGATTGATCATGGTCAGTCGGTGAAACGGTGTCATCATGAGTGCATCGATCGCGCTGTACAGATCGCCATCACTCGATCCGCCGGCTTGCACCTCGGTACAGTACGAATAATCCGCACCATCAAGCTCGTAACCAGCAGCAAGACAACGATCATTTGGCCATTGGCCGGTATAGCCAGAGTTACCCTCGGTTTGCGCGTGCGGACTCAGTGCATCAACGCCATTGGCTGCCAAGTAGTCGGCGTGTGCCTGCGCACTCTCGCGTAGTTCCTCACTAATCGCAAACGGCTCCACGCCCAATGCTTCACGGTACAGATTTAAATACGCTTCAGGGGAATCAACCTCCGTGTCGCGAATATGCCAATAACTTCCGGGAGATTCCAACGATGATACCCAACTTGTGTCAGTGGATACCTGCGTTTCCGCAGCAGCGGCAGGAAACGCCATCGCACCGTATAGAAAAACGAGCGTAAGCAAAGAAAAAAGACGATAGGTCATACGTCACAAGTATACCATTCGTTGACAGAAACAACATTTTTGCCAGGATGCGCCAGCAGGAGGTGTTCTATGAGCACGCACAAATTTGTGTTCGACTTCGATGGGGTGTGGACCGATGCTGAGATCGAGGGCGTCGGGTTCACGCAGGGGTTCCTGGAAGATCTCGCGCTGATCTGCCGCGTGGACGTGGAGGAGGTGCGCGCGGCGTACGACCAGTACGTACGGGACGTGTTGCCGACGGAGCAACCGCCATGGATGTTCGGTGGCCACGCAGTGGCGCCCGCGACCGTGGACCCGTACCTGCGCATGAAGCCCACGTCCCTGTACTTGCTCAAGCGCTTCTGGACCGGCGAGATGCCGCCCGAAGCGTTCCTGGAGGCACTGTTCACCGGCCCGCTGTACAAGCACAACTACGCCAAGGTCACGCCGCACGTGCGTCCGGCCGCGATCGGGATCGTCCACGCACTCAGCGCTCGCGTTGATGACGTCGCCATCGTCACCAACTCGCACACCGACGCTGTGCAGGTCAAGCTCCAGCGCTTCATCGAAGGCCACCTGGGTGGCATCGGCCCGGACACGCTGTGGGTCGGCGAGGAGTACGCGTGGCGTGACCGCGTCATCGGCGACGCACGCAAGTACGTCGTGGACCCGAGCTTCGATCTCGTTCCCGAACACCTGACGATCCCCGGCCTCGACCGACCCGTCCTCCTTCGCCGCCGCAAGTATGCTGAAGCGCTCGAAGCGCTCCGGCGGACGTGGGGTTGCGACTGGGACAACATCACGGTCGTCGGCGACATCTTCGAGCTGGACCTCGCGCTCCCGCTGGCACTCGGCTGCGACGTGGTGCTCGTTGCCAACGAGCACACACCCGACTACGAACGGGACTTCATGACCGCGACCGAACACTGCTACGTGGTCGATGACCTCGCCGAGGTCGTGGGACTGATCAAGCCCGGCCCGCCCACGCTCGTCGAGTAGCTCCAACCTCAACGCCCCCGTCCGGTACTCCGGAACGGGGGCGTCGCGCATTCAGCGCGTATATCAACAGTGGTTACTCCTGCCCCTCTTCAAACCAATCCTTCGTAACATCCTTCGATTTCCGGCCATCCAAAAATGCCCTTTCCGTTTCCTGAAATGGACCTTCAGCACGCAAAAAGTCCTGACCTTGCGCGGAGGTCTTTGTGATCGCGAACAACTCCCCAGCTACATCGACAACTGCCAATGTTTCGAATCCAATCGTCTTTCCTTCCATATCAGCCTGCATCTGCTCAAGGGCAACAGCCTCCCAACCTCGCTGAGTATTAAGCCGATCGACAGACTGGTGAAGATCATCAATAGACTCGTACGATGCACCGTCCATTGCACGTCCCCCTGCAGTCATTTCCGCCTCCAACGCATTCTGCACCTCCGCCGACTCTCGCTGCTCATCAGTCATCGCTGCCTGAACCTCTGCAACCGCCTGATCGCTGTCAGTTTCAGCTGAAGCCGCCCCCTCGGCTTTTATTCGATCTCGACGAGCCCTCCACATATCCCTTCCTCGCTGTAACATACAATTCCTGCTTATAGCTTATTAATCGATCATGATATCTATCGCCTCGGCCGCCTTGGGAATCGTTGGCGTTGGCGGCTCCACCTTTTCGGGCTTATCTGGCAGCACCTTATCATATTCGACCCCCTTCAAACCTTTCACGCCCGTCGAACCACTTGTAGCAAACTTCGTCTTTTTCACCATTGCCGGAGCTTGAATAGTTCCGATCGGTCGACGGAGACCCTGTGGACTCTCGAGCGCCGCCGGTGTGGTTCCGGCTTGTTTTGACGGCTCCTGCGTTGGCAAATCCTCCATAGGTTGTGCCCGACGTTTTACTGTCGGCTCATTGAACCGCTTCAAGACCTTCTGAAAATCCTTGTAATCCTCTCGCGTGAAGTCCGCATTCGGATCTTTCATCAACTTGTACGCCTCTCCACGCATCGCGCGAATATCCTTAGAGGTGACCTTTCCGCCCGTCGCCTTTCCGCCAAGTCGTTTTGCCATGATGTCATGCATCTGGGTCATGTTGCGCTTCGAAATATTCGAAGTAGAACTGTGCACACCTGCGCGGCGCATGCGGCTCAACTGACCCTTCAAACCACCGCGCGCCTTTCCATACGACCCTTCACGAAAATTCTTTCCCGTTCCAATCTGAGACGGGTCAAACTTTGAAAACGCCGAGTTGTTCGGCGGTGGCGTTGTGGGTTTGGAAAACATTCCCATAACAGCAGTATATCAAATGAATACGCCACCCGGTGGCGTATTTTGCCCAAAAGCACTAAGACAGGGCCAGATGACCCTGTCTACGTGAGCGCGATGCGGCCGAAGCGGAGATTCCGCGCAGGATCGAACTCGTCGATGTGCATGATGACGATGCCGGTGTCGCTGCAGCGAGCATGGACGACCAGCGTCTCGGTCACGAAGATGCCGACGTGTCCGACCGAGTCCCAGTTCGTGTCGTCGAACATGTGCCACTTGCCGCGCATGAACACGAGGTCACCCGGACGAACGTCCTTGCGAGGAATCTTCTGCGCCATGGCGTACTGCTGACGCGCGTAGCGTGGGAGCTCCACACCGAACTGCGCGAACAGCCAGATCATCAACGTCGAACAATCCACGACCCCCGGCGCCAACGCCGGGTCTGTTCCACGCTCGTACCGGCCGTGCCCAACGCGCGTACGCGCCAGCGCGATCACATCTTCAGCAACTCCTAGCTCTTCAGCTTCTTGCAGCATGCACCCTCCTTGCGATCGAGAGTAGTAAAAACAAGCCCACACGTCAAAACCGCCCTCTCGGACGGTCTGACTCCTCTTTCGCAAAAACGAGCTTATCAACGTCTCTGAAATACATCCTCAGGAATATGTTTAAACACCATCGCATACCCTCCACTTGGTCGCTCAACCACGGATGGATCGCAATGTACGCCGGGGCTTACTGAAACAATCTGCTCGTCAACGGCATCAAACGAGACACCATCTGACGATTCCAATCGCCTTACCGCATCGGGCCCACAGCTGAACAGCCACACCATCTCATCAACAACAATCACGCCCGGGATACCGTTATCGTTTACTTTTACCGTTTCATCAAAACGCAATGGGTCATCACTGATAGCCACCTGCATACTCACGCGCTCGTGACTCATCATGTACATGTACCACGCTCCATCAAACTCGATCACATCTGGGTCAGTGATCAACGTCTCTGACACAAAAACGAGCTGCTCATACTCAAAGGTGAGACCGTCATCCGAAACCGCTGAATGAATCTCGTACTCCCCCAACTCCCCAGGAGAAATGAGCCTGTTTGGAAAATCATAATAGTAAAGACGCAACCGACCATCTTCAAGCTCCACAATGCTTGGATCAACGACCGTGCTTCCCGAAGGCGCCCCACTCACGCTGGCATACAATCGATCTGACCAAGTAACCCCTTCGTCGAGCGAATACACTAAACCAAGCTCAACGTCTTCGTCGCCATGGCCCTGCGTTCCGTCAACAAAGTACGTCAACAACGTCCCCGCTGGGAACGGTCCAAGGTCGTTGGGCAAAGAAACGAGTGCCGGCACGGAGGCGTATTTTGCAATGGACTCCTCGCGCAACTCCCAATGCTCACCATCCTCACTCGAAGCAAAGTAGACCGTATGCGTTGCCAGTTCAAAATTCTCATCAACATCCAGCTCAGACTCGGGAATCGTCATGGACGCGAGTTCTTCAAGAGCCGCGGTATCCCTTTCCAGAACCGTGGTTTGCGAGCATCCAAATCCCACCAGCACGAGAACAGACAGGGCAAGAAGAATCTTTTCCATATGACGACAGTACATCAGACATTCATCAAATGAACAACCAATACTTGTTGACTGACGATGATGCCTCCTCTAAGGTGGGGCCAGGAGATCTATCTATGCCGCTTGAAATCGCCGTCTTCTGCGCTTCTTCGCCCCACGGACCCCTGCGGGAGCACTACCTGGACCTCGCCCGCACGATGGGTCGCCGGCTGGCTGAGGAAGGCTACCGCGTTCTGCACGGCGGTGGTCCGGGCATGATGCAGGCGGTCTCCGAAGGCGCGTTCCGCGCCGGTGGCGACGTCTACTGCGTCAGCCTGGAACTCGATCCTCCCCAGTACGACGATCACAACGGAACCGAGCTGCACAAGATGCTCACGCCGCGCCAGCTCGCGCTGATCAACGGCCGTGACGGCTTCATCGCGTTGCCTGGCGGGGTCGGAACACTCTTCGAAGCCGCCGAGATCGTTGCCAAGATGACGATCGGTGAGATCCCTATGGAGAAGCCGCTGGTGTGCGTCGGTCCCGACTGGCAGCACCTCGAGGCCCACTACCGGCACATGATCGAACGTGGGCTGGTCTACGAGGACTCGATCGGCTCGCTGCGCTTCGCTCCGGACGTGGAGAGCGCCATCGCCATTCTCAACGAGGCTCTTCGTCCGTAGCTGACTCCAACGTGAACGTAAGACCCCGAGTGTCCGCCTGGACGCCGGGGTCTGGTGCTTTTAAACACAAAACCACCCGATGAACGGATGGTTTTGTGGCAGGGG